>JAPLRD010000051.1:4018-44863 GCA_026399375.1 Pseudomonadota bacterium | reverse complement strand
CATCCGCACCCTGCTGCTCACGGCCAAGGCGATCTCGCAGCGCGGCGGAAAAATAGCCCTCCTCGATCCCGACGCCGGCGTCAGGCATGTGCTCGAAATGGCCGGCATCGATACGCTGATCCCGCTCTGCAGTTCGCTCGACGACGCGCGCGCGGCCGTCGCTGCCTAGGGAGGCGCTGCCGGTATGACGACGGTCACGCCGAGCACGCGCTTTGTCATGGGCAATGATCTGGCCGAATTGCGCCGCATGACGCAGTGGGTCCAGGAAAGCGCCGGGGCCGCAGGCATCGCGCCGGAAGTCGTTCGCATCCTCGATCACTGCGCGAACGAGGCCGTGGTCAACATCATCAGCTATGCCTATGAAGACGCAAAGCGCCACGACATCGTGCTGGAACTGAACAAGACCGCGCACGGAGCCGGCCTGGTGATCCGGGACGACGGCAAACCCTTCAACATGCTCGAGGCGCCCGAACACAGGCCGGCTGAAAACCTTGCCGGCGCGCAGATCGGCGGTCTGGGCATACACCTCATCCGCCGCATGGCGGCCCGGTGCGACTACCGGCGCGAGGGCGGTTTCAATGTGCTGTCGCTGGAGGCGCAACCCAATCCCCAGCACTGCAATGCATAGCCGGGGGGCGGATCGAAGAGCGGCCATCAGGCCCGCCGCCGATCCCGTGTCGCCGGCACAGCCGGAGCCTCCAATCGAGCGGCGCAAGCCCGACGACCGCAGACGCAACGGGTTTATTTCGCAGCTGCAGCTGTTCTCGACCATTTCTTACGAAGCGGTCGAAACGGCGCTCGCCGATTGCGTCACGCAGGAGGTCCCCGCGGGCACGGTACTGCTCGCTCCCGGGCAAGCCAATGATGCCATCCACCTGCTCGTCTCGGGACGCTTGCGTATCCACCTCGACCGGGCGGATTCCGCCGATTACATCCCGATCGAGGCCGGCGGCTGTTTCGGCGAACTGTCGATCATCGACGGCAGGCCGGTTTCGGCCTATGTCGTCGCCGACCTGCACAGCCGCGTACTCGTGATTCACGAAAGCGTGTTCTGGGACCGCCTGATCCCGCAACCGGGTGTGGCGCGCAACCTGCTCAAGGTGCTGGCGGAGCGCATGCGTGCAAACGGCGACATCATCCTTGCGCGCATGAAAGACAAGCTGGCGCTGGAACTGCTGCAGAAGGAACTCGCCATCGCGCAGAACATCCAGCTAAGCATGCTGCCAGCCGGTTCGCGCCTGTTTCCCGAACGCACCGAGGTGCAGGCCTATGCCATCATGGAGCCGGCAAAAGACGTCGGCGGCGATTTCTACGACGCTTTTTTTGCCGCGCCCGGGCGCCTGTTCGTCGCCGTGGGCGACGTCGCGGGCAAAGGCATACCGGCGGCGCTGTTCATGGCCAGGACCATCACCCAGTTGCGAATGGAGGTCGTGCGCGGGCGTTCGCCTTCGGACGTGCTGGAAGCGGTGAACCGCGCCCTGTGCGAGGGCAACGATGCCGGCATGTTCGTGACCCTGTTCTGCGGCATCCTGGAGACCGAAACCGGGCGATTCCATTTCGCGAACGCCGGGCACAATCCGCCGCTGCTGCTCGGGTTGGATGGCAAGTGCGAATTCCTCAAGCTCAAAAAGGGCCTCGTGGCCGGCATCATGGAGAGCGCACGCTATGTCACCGACACGATGCAGTTCGCCCCAGGCCAGTCGCTACTGTTCTATACCGACGGCGTTACCGAGGCGATTAACCGGCGGAATGAGTTCTATACAGAGGAACGGCTCATCGCCAAGACGGGCAAGGGCCCCTGGGACAGCCCTCGCCTTTTGGTCGACGCAGTGCGCGCGGACATTGCCGCGTTCGTGCAAGATGCGCCTCAGGCGGACGATATCACCATGCTCGCCCTTTGCTATCGTGGGATGCGTCCCGGGTCTTCGCGACCTGCGTGATTTCGGCAAGCAAATGCCGATTTTCATAGCGCAGACTTGCACGCAGGGGCCGGCGGCTTCGCAGGTGCGGTGATGGTTCTGCCGCGGAGAACTCCGGCGTAGAAATCCGCGAGGCGTTGCGCCTGCAGCGCAGCGCCCCAGCGGGCCGAATATCGCAGGCCTTCGGCGGCAAGCTGGCGCCGCAGCGACGGCGATTCGAGGAGCTTGCAGACCGCCTCGGAAAAAGCACGCTCCTCCGCTGGCGCAACCAGCGCGCCCTGACCGGCTTCGAGTATGTCGATCGCACCCATCTCCGCTATGGCGACCACCGGCACGCCAAGCGCCATGGCTTCGAGCAGTACCAGTCCCTGCGTTTCCGTGCGCGACGAGAATACGAACACGTCACCGGCGCGATAGCAGTCGAGCAGTGTGGTGGCTCGATCGAGATAGCCGACGAATTGCACATTCGCATCGAGTCCCAGGTTATGCGCCATGGTCTTCAAGCGCGGCAACGCCGGACCTTCGCCCACGACAAGCAGCAGCACGTCGGGATGGCGCAAACGCACGTGATCCAGTGTGCGCAGCAGAAAATCGATGTTTTTTTCGAAAGCGACCCGCCCGACGTGTACCAGCAGCGGTCGATCGGCGGGTATGCCGTGCGCGCGGCGAAATGAGGCACCGTCGCCGCCTGAAAATTCGCCCAGCGAAAGCCCGGTGGGCAGAATCGTCATCGGCGAGCGCACGCCATACGCAGTCAGCGCCGCCAGCATCGCGCGCGACGGTACCACCAGCGCATTGACCTGGTTGCCCTGGCGGCGGGAGAAAAGGCGGGCGAATGCCCGCATCAGCGCACGCGGCGCGAATGGCACGTAGTGATAGAGGTATTCTTCGAAGAAAGTGTGATACGTGGCGACGCAGGGTATGCCGAGTTCGCGCGCCATTCTCAGCCCTGCATAGTGGGCTGCGAATGGGGTCTGAATGTGCACGAGATCGAACGCGCGCGGGCCCAGCCGTGCCGGCAGTTCCCGCAGCGAGCGGCTGCGCATCAGGCGGTCTTCCGGATCGAGCGGGACACCACGCGCAGCGATGCGGAAGATGCCCGGATCTACTTCGGTTGCCGATTGAGAATACGCCGGGGCGACCACGACAACCTCGTGTCCGAGTGCCTGCAACTCACGGCGAAAGGTGCGAATCGACGTGGAAACCCCGTTGACGCGGGGAAAATACACGTCCGAGATGTAGAGAATCCGCATGCAGAGGAGCTTACGAGACCGAGTCTCGTCGCGTCGCAGCCCTGCCGAAGCCCCTGGCCTTCGCGTGGGTCTTATTGTTGGAGGTCGTCTGCGTTCCGAAATCCTGACGTTTCGCCAGCGCCTGACGGGCGGCCCTGATAGTGTTGATGCAGCGCCATCGAATTCCCTTTCCGGTCATGACTTGCCGCATTTCGTCCATCGGATGGTATGCGTTGCAGGTGTAGCAATAGGCGGTCTTAGACATCGGATCTTCTGAACGGGCGGGCTTCAGGGTATGGCCGGACAGATCGACAGGCCGAAACAGACAGAGCGGCTGGCAACGATCACATGAACCTTGATCCAGACACCGGATTAACCCTTCCCGGCAAGGCTGTGCTCGAGATTCATCTCAAACTGCCGAAGGCGAGCTGCCGGGGTAGTCGTTTGAAAGCGCTCGATATTCGAAATGACATCATAGTGTCGATGAAAGAAATTTGAGAATCCGACAAAGAATTGCTTGTGGACGCCCGACCCTGGCCCGCCGCGGATTGTGCGCACGCTGTGTCGAGCCAGAAATTCTCGCTCTTCCGCGGAGCTGGCCGCTATGGAAAACACCACTGCCTTCGCGCTGGCCGTCTCGTCCAGCAGCAGTTGTATTCTGACATCGGAAATATTGTCCCAGGGCACATGCAACCAGGGAACATCCTTAGTCGTCGCAAAAATGGAATGCGCCCGCGAAGAGGGGAAATAGATGCCCCCATGGTCGGAGACGAAGTAGACGGAAGCTGCATCGGGGCGACGGCGCAACGCCGTCAGGATCAAAATGCCCGACGCGAGCCACAGCAGCATTCCTAGAAAGATAGAGATGCCGTTCATCGACAGGGCAACATAGGTCAGCAATCCCGCAATCGAGAGGAAAAGACCGCGATAAATAATCTCGACCCACCGTGGCGTGCGGTAGGTGAAGTGATCATCGTCAAACGCTGGACGTGCGCTCAGGATCTTGTTCAAGGCAGGGCCCCCCCGAAAATCGCTAGGTACTCGCTTTCTGGGGGTAAGTATCCACACCGTTTATTGCAACCGCGTTACAGGATTGTGACGGCCGGTTCGACTAATGTTTCAATCACGTTACGGGTGTGTCAAGCAGCCTGGGGAAGTGCGATACTTGACGCATTCGCCGGCATCTTCGGTGAAAGCGCCCTTGCGGGCCATATCGAGCATTTCGTCGAGGCTTCGTTGCCCTTTCTGAATCCCATCCGTTCCGAGGTGGCGATTACGACGACGGTAGTGGTGGTGACGGCCTTCGCAATCGTGTTCGGAGAAATCGTGCCCAAGCGCATCGCGCTCGCCTACCCGGAGCGGGTGGCAAGCCTGGTCGCCCCCTTCATGGAATTTTTCATCCGCGCGCTGTCTCCGGCGATCCGGCTGCTGTCGTGGTCGGCAGACGTGGTGCTCAAACTCCTGCCGGTCCGGTCCGCGCCGGAAGTCACCGGCATTGAAGACATCCTCGCCGCCGTCGACGAGGGTGAGCGCTCAGGCGCCATCGCCCCCGAGGAAAGTCATTTGCTCGGCAACATTTTTCTGCTCGAAGATCGTCATGTCGCGGCGGTGATGACGCCGCTCAAGGATGTGGCCTTCATCGATCTGGACCGCTCCCGCAACGAGAATCTTCACGTCCTGCGTGAACGACCCCATGGTCGTTATCCCATCTGCAGGGGAAACCTGCAGCAGGTGATCGGTCTGGCCGAAAGCCGTTCGCTGTTGCGCGCGGCGCTCTCCGGCGAGTTGAATTTCGCCGAATTGCCCGCGACGCCCGCGATCTATGTGCCGGTGTCGCTGACGTTGATTGAATTGCTGAAGACGTTTCGCGCGCGCAACGCGGACTTTGCCCTTGTGGTCAACGAATTCGGCGCGACCGAGGGGGGCGTCACCGTCGGCGATCTTTTCCAGACCATGGCCGGCCACATGATGCCCGGCGCAGATGATCCCGCGCTTGCGTTGGCGGTGCAGCGCGAGGACGGCTCGTGGCTGCTGGACGGTCTGTTGCCGATCGACGAACTTGAGGACAAGCTCGGGCTCGCCGGACTCGGCGACGCGTCTCAAGGGCTTTATCACACAGTAGGCGGCTTCGTGGTGGCGAACATGGGCAAGATTCCCAAGCGTGCTGAGAAGTTCCGCTATGGCGAATGGGAATTCGAAGTCGTGGACATGGATCACAACCGCGTGGATGAGGTGCTCGCCACCCTCACGACTGCCCGACAGGCCGATTCTTGAATGGCTTTTCGATAGCCTGGCAGCTACTTTCAATGGTTTGCTTATTGTCAATGCCTCGATTGTCGAATACGGCTATAAACGGACTGCATGGTCGGCGTAGCAGCCACCTTGTTGCGGTGCAAATGCACGAAATTTGAATGAGTTCGCACCGCTTGGCGGCAGGGCAGGGCGGTTTGCGGCTCCAATGAAATACCGGTGACACAAACATGGCGCAATCTGCATTATCTGTTTGTTCCTTTAACCCTGCGGACCGGGGCGCTTGTCTCCGGCCATGGGACGAACCGGAGGGATTGACCATCATGACTTCGACTACTGTTCCAAAGTCCGCGGCCAAGAAGGCCGCGCCGCGCAAGGCGGCCAAGATCAACCACGTCGCGCCGGTCGCCGCAATCGTGGAACAAAAGGTCACGCCTGCGCGCAAGAAGCGGACCCCGGCTTTGCGCAAGGCTGTTCCAGCAATCCGGCCCGAAGAAAGGCACCATCTGAGCGAGGTCGCGGCGTATTACATCGCCGAGCGGCGCGGCTTCCATGGCGCTTCTACCCATGACGATTGGATCCAGGCCGAGCGGGAAATAGACGCCATGATCACGGCGGGTAAGTTCGCGGTCTGATCAACGATTTGAATGAGCGGCCGGACGGCAGAACCACCGGGGTGAATGGAATTTCGATGCGACACAAGAAGCAGCAGCGGGAAGTCGACACCTGGGACGAGGCGGCGTGCAAGACGCTCATCGACCAGCTCTGGTCTTTGCGGGCGAGCATGCTGGAGAATGAATCGAATCTGGCGGATTGGCTGGGGAGTGTCGACACCAGTTACAAGGCAAGTGCGCGCAACCTGGCCCACTATCTCGCCCTGCGCCGCAGCGACCGGCGGCCACTGCAGGAGCAACTCGCACGGATCGGCCTGTCGTCGCTCGGCCGCGCCGAATCCCACGTTCTGGCCAATCTTGACAAAGTCCTCGGCATCCTCCACCGCCTGACCGGGCAGACCTGGGAGCCGCGTTCCGAGGACGAACCTGCCGGAATCCAGAGCAGCCGAAAGCTGATCGAACGGCATACGGCAGATTTGCTCGGAGCGCCGCCGGCGGGAAGAGCGGTGCGCATCATGGTTACCCTGCCGTCGGAAGCGGCCAGCGATTTTGGCCTGGTTCGCCGACTGGTCGCCTCCGGCATGGATATCGCCCGCATCAATTGCGCCCATGACGGGGCTGACGAATGGAAAGCGATGGTGGCGCACATTCGTCGATCTGCGAAGGTCGCTGGACGGCCGGTAAAAATACTCATGGATCTCGGCGGCCCCAAGTTGCGCACCGGCCCCATAGCACCGGGGCCCACCGTACTCAAGCTGCGGCCGCAGCGCGACGATATCGGCCGCGTACTTTCTCCCGTCCGGGTTCGACTTTCCACTGCCGGAGCGACGACGCCGTTGGCGGTGGCGCAGGGGCAGATCGTGGTCGATGGCGAGTGGCTGGGGCGGCTGGCCGCGGGCGACTACATTGATCTTGTCGACGCGCGTGGCGCTGATCGTAGCCTCCAGGTGGTTCACCGGGATGACGAGGGCGCGCTCGCCGAGAGCGAAAAGACCCTCTACCTGGTGCCCGAAACGATGCTTAAACACCGGCGCAAGGGGGGCAGACCCCGAATCAGTCGCCTGGCCGGCCTGCCGAGCAAGGCGGGGCTGCTGCATCTGAAGCGTGGCAGTACGCTGCACCTGACGCGTGATGGAATCGGCCAGCCCAATACTGCGGAGAGGCGAAAGCGAAACGACGCGGTGCCCACTGTGGCGTGCACCCTGCCGGAAGTATTCGAGCAGGTTTGCGTCGGAGAGAGAGTCTGGTTCGACGATGGCCGAATCGGCGGCGTGATTCGGGCGATCGGAAAGAAGGGGCTGGAAGTTGAAATTACCCATGCCCGGGACAGCGGAGAAAAGCTCGCCGGCGACAAGGGCATCAACCTGCCCGACAGTCAGCTCGACCTGCCGGCCTTGAGCGAAAAGGACATCGAAGACTTGGCGGTTGTAGCCAAGATGGCCGACATGGTGGGCCTGTCATTTGTCCATAGAGCCAGCGACGTGGAAACGTTGCGCGCCCGCCTGCGCGAACTCGGCGCGGCCGATCTTGGCATCGTGCTCAAGATCGAAACCCGCCGCGGCTTTGAAAATCTTCCCGAGTTGCTGTTTTCAGCCATGGCAGGCAAGGCCGCGGGGGTCATGATCGCCCGCGGAGATCTGGCGGTCGAATGCGGCTACGAACGCCTGGCGGAAGTCCAGGAAGAAATCTTATGGGCGGCGGAAGCCGCGCACATGCCGGTGATCTGGGCGACACAGGTGCTGGAAACGCTGGCCAAGACGGGATTGCCGTCACGCGCTGAAATTACCGACGCGGCCATGGGCGAACGTGCGGAATGCGTGATGTTGAACAAGGGGCCGCATATCACCGAGGCCATGCGGACTCTGGACGATATCCTGCACCGCATGCAGTCGCATCAGGCCAAGAAGCGGCCGCTGTTGCGGGCGCTGAACGCGTGGAAGAACACGAAGAAAGGGGGCAAGGGCTGACGCGGTATGAAGCGAATTCCTTATGCCTTAGCGCCGCTTGCGTCCATTGCGCCTATGCCCCCGACGCGGCTGGCAATACCGCGTCAGGATTTGTGCTTATCCCTTGCTTTGGTCAAGTTCTTGCGCCATTCCGCCAACTGTTCATCTTCGAACTGAAGCTGCAAGGCGACGGCTTCTACGGGACTGTATTTCTTGTCCTCCAGCCGGCGGGTAAATTTGCCACGCATTCTCGAGAATAGCCGCTCGGCGTCTTTCCTTGTGAGGGCTTTTGCCTTCTCCAGGTATTCTTTTGAAGGCGGTTCCAGCTTCTTGCGCTTGCTTTTCATAGGACATGTTCCTTGCCTGAGCCAGCCGGCATTGTAGCCACTTGCGGAAAAGCGTCGGGAACTGAATTATTTCAAAATTGTGACAACTGCATTCCTTGCTGCCGCCATCCCTTGATCTGAATGATCGCTCAGGAGTTGCCCTTGTGGTTCGAGTCGAACCATGCGACAAAGTCCTCTGACGGCAGGGGTCTTGCAAACAGATAGCCTTGTCCTTCCAGGCAACCCATGAATTCAAGCACCGCTTTTTCCGCCTGCGTCTCGATACCCTCGGCAATGATGTCGAGCGACAGGCTCCCGGCCACTGCCACGATGGCGCGGGCGTCGGACAGCGAGCGTGTGGCTAGGCGGCAGGCAGATCGAAAAAGCGCCTGACCATGATGCAATCGTCCGATCCCGCCTGAAATTCCCGGCAAACCAGGGGGCGACAAGCATAGACGCAGCAATATGCCCGGATGCCGATCTGGCCCACGAGTGCCGTACACCGATTGCCGTGGCTCTGCATGCGCTCGTGTTCGAGGTCGATCAGTTCGTCGGGAATCCCTTCGCCGTCGCCATCGCCGATGAATACCGGCCAGGATTCCGAATAGGCGCAGCACGCGCCGCAGGAAACACAGTCAAGTGACATCGGTTCCTGGAAAAAGGCGGCCCGGCCGTTTCAAGCAGTGACCGCTTGCAGTCGTTTAGAATGGACCGGCTTGCTCAGCGATTCTCGCGCCCGCCGTGAGGAAAGCAGAACTACGTATTCCTTGAGGTGTGCACCGGTTTGCAGCCGGGCGAGCTCGACCTCGTAGACTTGCTTCACCAGCGTGATTTCGTGCCCGGTTTCAATTGCGAGCGCCTGCATCGCCTTCAGGTGAAGCGCTTCCAGATCAGGATTATCGTAGAGTTTCGGCATGGGAACATTCCTCGCGATTCGTTGTATTCGCTGAGACTGCCGTACTGTCGGGCCTGTGCGTGGAACTGCTGAATGGTACGGCTTGGGCGCAAATTATATGGCGGGAAATCGGTACCCGGTGATTGTATTTGATGATGCGGCGCATCAGGCGGGTTGATACACGGCAGCAGCGGCTCGACGCTTATGAGTGAACGCTCGTTAAGTGAGCATCGCACCATCATGAATTGACGGGCTTATCCGATCCGCAATGCATGCGTTGAAACTCGCGAGCCGGATCGCGTTACGCAATCGTAACGAAAATGTCATCTTCGCAGATTAGGATGCTGCCTCGTGAAAACCTCGGCCAAAGCGGCGTCCGGAGGACCGGCGCGGCGCCTGGCGGAGATGTGGAATCCGGTACGTGACACGGGGCTGAAACATTTGCAGCAGATAATCGGGCGCCCTCAAGTACCCCGCGTCGCAGGTCCGCCAACTGCCACAAGAAAGGTCTCATCATAAGAATGCAAAGCCCATACAAAGGCAAGACCGGTCTGCGCCGCCTGATCAACGCCTTCGGCTATTCGCTCAGCGGCTTGCGCGCGGCCTATCGCCTGGAAGATGCCTTCCGTCAGGAAATTCTGCTTGCCGCCGTCCTGATCCCCGCGGCGCTACTGTTGCCTGTCGCTGGAACAGGTCGTGCGCTGCTCCTTTTCAGTGTATTTCTCGTCCTGATCGTAGAACTGCTCAATTCGGCGATCGAAGCCGCGGTTGACCGCATCTCGCTCGACAATCACGAACTTGCGAAGGTTGCAAAAGACATCGGCAGCGCCGCAGTCATGCTGAGTCTGGCCAGCATGACCGTCGTATGGATCAGCGTATTGGCGGGATGAAAGGGTGTCATAGAAAATTCAAATAGCTGTAATCCAAACGTAATCCAGTATCTGCACAGTGTCTTCCTGTGCAGCCAACGTTACGCAGCCGCCTCACTCAGCCAGCGCTCCGCATCGCGGTCGTAACGGAAACCTACCCCCCTGAAATCAACGGCGTTGCCCGAACTGTCGGGCTGATGGTCGATGAACTGCTCGCGCGTGGCCATGAGGTCGAATTGATCCGGCCGCGGCAGACCATGGACGCCGACGATTTGCCGGCAGCTAAATTGCGCGGGTTCGAACAGCGGCTCACCATCGGATTGCCCATCCCGAAATATCCGGAGCTGCAGCTCGGCTTTGCAGGGACGGGGTGGCTGATGAAGGTCTGGCGCGAGCGTACGCCCGATATCGTGCATCTGGTCACCGAAGGCCCGCTCGGATGGTCGGGTCTGCTGGCCGCGCGGAAACTTGGGATTCCGGTCGTCTCCGATTTTCACACCAATTTTCACGACTACAGCCGCCACTATGGATTCGGCTGGATATCAGGCCTCATTACCGGGTATATGCGCGCACTGCACAATCGCACCGACTGTACCTTTGTCCCGACGCACGAGATGCGCGACCGCCTGCATGCACTCGGATTCAAGGGGCTTTCCATCGTCGGCCGCGGAATCGATACGCAACTCTTCAGTCCCGCCAGGCGCAGCGAGCAATTGCGCCGCTCCTGGAAATGCGAGAAGGGCACGCCAGTAGCGCTATACGTCGGCCGACTCGCGGCGGAGAAGAACCTGCGCCTGTTTGTACAGGCCATCCGGGAAGCGAAGCGGCAGCGGCCGGACCTGCGCGTAGTAATCGTCGGCGACGGACCCATGGGCAAGTTCCTGCGAGCCGAGAATCCGGAATTTCTTTTTGCCGGGATGCGCACCGGCGATGACCTTGCGGCGCACTACGCATCCGCGGACTTTTTCATCTTTCCCAGTCTGAGCGAAACCTTTGGGAACGTCACCATGGAGGCGCTCGCCAGCGGCCTTGCGGTAGTCGCGTTCGACTACGCCGCTGCACGCGAGCACTTGGTCCACGGGCACAACGGCCTGGTGGCGCATTGCGGCGACGAGACCTCCTTTCGGAGGCACGTGCTGCGCCTGGTCAGCTCGGCGGACGAAGTGCAGAGGCTGCGAGTGCGGGCGAGACAGACCGCCGAGTGCCTGAGCTGGGGCAAGGCGTTTGATGATCTCGAGACGGCGCTGCTCAAGTTCGCCGCGACGCGTGCGCTTGCGGGCCCGGAATGCACGCCTGCTGTAGCTGCAACCGAATAGCCCGGATCGCCATGCTCTTGCGCGCAATCGCCCTCGAATCCCTGCTCGAATGGGACCGGCGCTGGAGCCGCCGTCTGAATGCCAGCGTGGACATTGTTCCCGTCCGCATTCTGTTCCGTCTGGCAAGCAGGCTTGGCGACGGCGTGTTCTGGTATTCGGTGATGCTTGCCCTGAGCATTGCCCTCGGCCGTACGGGAGTGGAAACAGCGCTTCGAATGCTGGCGGCCGGCGCGATCGGCCTCGGTATTTACAAACTGCTCAAGGTACGAACGGGGAGGCCGCGTCCCTACAAGGTTCTGGGTGGCATCCGTCCGGGGATGGCTCCACTTGATGCATACAGCTTTCCGTCCGGACACACCCTTCACGCAGTGGCATTCACGCTTGTCGCCGTGTCCAATGTTCCCGCAATTGCCTGGATACTCGTGCCGTTCACGGCGCTGGTCGCAATTTCCCGCGTCGTTCTCGGTTTGCACTATCCGAGCGATGTCCTTGCAGGCGCAGCCATCGGGGCGTGCGTCGCGCAAGGCGTGCTTGCGCTGTAGTCCCCGCTTTTGATCGTCCTCGGAGAATGTGCCTCATTCTTCCCCGCCTCGCTCGTGCATTGGCAGCCGCATGAACGAGTTCACCGAACTGCAAAAACTGGAGCGCATCATCAAGGAAGGGGTGCCTCACCTGCAGGTGCGCACCGCGTGCGAGGTCAGCGCCGGTGGACGCCGCTTGCCGGTCTATGTCCTGTGCCTCGGAAACCCCAGCCCGGAGGTGCCGGGTGTCGGGTTTTTCGCGGGTATTCATGGCCTGGAGCGTATCGGTACGCAGGTGCTGCTGTCGTTTCTGCACAGTCTGCTAGGCCGCCTGCGCTGGGATCATCAGCTGCAGCGGCAACTGGCATCCATTCGCTTAGTATTCATGCCGCTGGTGAATCCGGGCGGCATGTGGCGCGGCACGCGCTGCAATCCGCGCGGCGTCGACCTGATGCGCAATGCCCCGGTGGAATCCAGTCACAATGTCCCGTTCATGTACGGAGGTCAGCGTATCAGCGCACGCCTGCCCTGGTATCGCGGCGCTGCGGCGGCCGGCATGGAAGTCGAGAGCCAGGCGGTTTGTTCGGTAGTGCAGGAAGAACTGTTGAACCGGACGTTCAGCCTCGCCCTGGATTGCCACTCCGGATTCGGTCTGCGCGACCGCATCTGGTTTCCCTATGCATACACCCCCGAACCGATGCGGCACCTGCCGGAGGTCGACGCATTGCATCATCTGTTCGATCAAACGTACCCGCATCACAACTATCTGTTTGAACCGCAGTGCCGGCAATATCTGGCGCACGGTGATTTATGGGATCACCTGTACATGGGGGCGCTTGAGCGCGAGCAAAGCGTGTTTCTGCCGCTCACGCTGGAGATGGGCTCGTGGCTGTGGGTCAAGAAAAGTCCGCGGCAGCTGTTCTCGCGCCTGGGCATATTCAATCCGCTGCCGGTACACCGGCTGCAGCGCGTGCTGCGCAGCCATCTGCTGTGGATGGACTTTCTCGTACGCGCGGCCGGCTCTTACCGGTCCTGGCTTCCGACACGGAACGAACGCGCGCGCCACTGGCGCGCGGCGGTCGCTCGCTGGTATTGACGGCGTGGCGACCTGGGTACTGCTTCGTGGGCTGATGCGGGAATCGCGCCACTGGGGCGAGTTTACGGCGGTCCTGCGCTCGCATATTCCCGGAGCGGAGATTGTGGCCCTCGATCAACCAGGAAACGGCCGTTTGTACCGCTCCAGCAGCCCGTTGCGCATCGAAGACATGGCGGAAAGCGATCGTCGTGAATTGTCCTTGCGGGGTTGTGCGCCGCCCTACTATCTGGTCGGCCTGTCCATGGGCGCAATGGTGGCGGTCGCCTGGGGCGCGCGCCATCCGGAGGAACTGCGCGGATGTGTCCTGATCAATTCCAGCTTCGGCCGGTACGACCCGTTCTACCGGCGCCTCAGGCCGCGCGCCTATCCTTCCCTGCCGGCACTGATCGCAGGGAACGCGGCACAGCGGGAGCGCGCAATCCTGCGCCTGACCAGCTGCCGCGGCGACGCGCAGGCGGCGGTTCTCGAAAGCTGGATCGCGTATCAGCGCGAATGTCCCGTCTCGCGTCGCAATGCGCTGCGCCAGTTGATCGCGGCGGCGCGTTTTCGCGCTCCCGCGCTAAGGCCGGCGATGCCGGTGCTGGTCCTCGCGAGCGCGCGGGACGGCCTGGTGAATTCGAGCTGCTCGCGCGAACTCGCAGCCCGATGGAACACCGCATTCGCCATCCATTCCGACGCAGGCCACGACCTGCCGCTGGATGACGCCGCCTGGGTGGCAGCGCGGGTGCGCGACTGGCACGCGGCGGGCGGCTGAGCCGGCGGCTGTCAGGCCGCGATAAGCGGTCGGTCTGGCAGGCGGGAAATCGATGCGGTGCGGGTCCCACCCTGCGCGTCGATATAGCGCGCCCGCTTGCCGCTTTTCAGCAACTCCAGGTCAACGAGAACCAGGCCGTCGACGCAGTTTGCAAACTGCGCGTCGACGCCGAAGTCGAGGAACCGCGCGCCGCCGGGCTCGCATACTTCGGTGTACTGCTTGTAGAGCGTGGGAACGGACAGGCCCGACCGGCCGAGTTGTTCCTTCAGAACGCGAAAACCGTGCTCGTAATCGAAGCCGTCGAACAGCTCTCGCAGCGGCGCGCATTCGGCCTCGGGGATGACGCAACGCTCGCGCGCGAGGGCGAATCGGCCTTCGTCCCCGAAGTAGTGCCGGTAGAAATGCACCAGCAGATTTCTGGCCGCTCGTGGGTATGAGTCGCTGATGCTCACCGGGCCGAACAGATAGCGGATATCCGGATGCTTGCGCAAGTAGGCGCCGATGCCGTACCAGAGGTAGTCCAGGCTGCGCATGCCCCAGTAGCGCGGCTGGACGAAGCTGCGGCCCAGTTCCAGCGCGCGCGGAAAATACCGGTGCATCGCGTCCGAATAGGCGAACAGCGTATTCGTGTAGAGTCCATCGGTGCCGCGGGTGCCCACGATCCTGGCGGACTCGCCGACGCGATACGCGCCGACGATTTGCAGATCGTTGTCGTCCCACAGGACCAGATGCCGGTAATAGGCATCGAACTGATCGAGGTCGCGCCTTTTGCCGCTGCCCTCGCGGACGCGGCGAAATGCGATTTCACGCAGGCGGCCGATCTCGCGCATCACCGAGGAATCGCGTGCGCAGTCGTACAGAAAGATCTGCTTGCCGTCTTTGGTCTGTCCCAGCAATTCGGCCTGGTGCAACTCGCGCCGCAACCCGGGCCGGGCCTCGGGCTGTGCTGTTGGCTTCGCGGTGCGGAACAGCGGTATGCACTTCTTGCTGACCGAATACACCTGCTTGTGGATGCGCTTGATTTTCTCCTCGCGCGACAGGTCGAGCGCGGCGATCTCCTGCCATGGGATCAGCTCGCCGATGCGCAGATGCAGGGTCTTCTGCCGGCGCCGGAACATTTCGTGCACCAGAAGGATGGTAGACAGCGGTTTGTAGAGCATCGACAGGCCGTAGAACAGCGCCGAATTTCTGCCCTCGATGTGGATCGGCAGCACCGGTGCTTCGGCGCGTTCGGCAAAGCGAAGAAATCCGCCGCGCCAGGGCCGATCCTTGATTCCGGTGGGCCCGGGCCGGGACACCTCGCCGCTGGGAAACACGATCACGGCTTCGTCGCGGCCCAAGGCTTCGTTGATCGCGGCGATACTGGCCTTGGTGCATCCTTTGCCCATATTGTCGATCGGCAGCAGCATGTGCCGCAGCGGGCCGAACTGCATCAGGACGTCGTTGGCCACGATGCGCACGTCCGGCCGCACGCCGCGCACCAGTTTGAGCAGCGCGACCCCGTCGAGGCCGCCCAAAGGATGGTTCGCGACAATGACGACGCGCCCCTCGGCGGGTATGTTGTCGCTTTCCCCCTCCACCACGCTGTAGTCTAGATTGCAGTAAGCGAGCAACTTCTCCAGGAACTCCCTGCCCTCGACGTCGTGGTGTTGCAGCAGGAACGCGTTCAGTTCCTGCTCTCGCAGGAGCTGCCGCAGCAAGGCCAGGGTCGGCCGCGTGATGAATTCGTGGTTCGCCGCCAGCGCCGGATACTTGGATTGAAAAATCTGCTCGACTTGGATCATGGGGCATTCTCCTCATCTGTTCGATGCGGGGAATGCTATCCAGGCGATGTGTCAATATCGTTGCGTTCAGGCCGCACGAAGCTGTATTTATTCTTTCGCTTGTCCCCGGCGTTTCATCACGGTGTAACGCATCGGAACCATACTGGTTTCCCCCCCCGCGCAAACCCGCTTTCTGGAGACGGCGCCAATTCGCGCGCCGCTTTAATCAAACCGTAACGATACGAGCGCAGTCTATTGCCACCAGTCATTTTCGGAGGTGTGTGCATATGCAAAGCGTTCCGCGGCAACCGTCCAGGTTTCCCTATCGCGCCAGCGCGGTCTTGATCTGCCTGCCTCATCTGTATGAAGTGACCTTGATCGATGTTTCCCTGCATGGTGTCCTTGTCGGGCTGGATGGTCACGCCGAAATCGGCGCCGGGGACCAGCTCCGGCTTCGAATTCTGACCGAGAAAGGCAATCAGGCGTGCGAAGTGGAAACCCTCGTCGTGCATCGTTCAGAGGGGCAGATAGGCCTTGAAATCAGGTCCATCGATTGCCACGCCAGGAACACCCTGCGCCAACTGATCGAGATGAATCTGGGCACCCATGAACTCGCTGCGCGAACCCTGCCGGCTCTGCTCAAAGCGAATAGTTCCTCCGTTTCGACGCCTGCGTAATCGGCGCTGCGCCTCCCTGGCCAGCGATCGCCCCGGATTGTCGGGGGTTCTTGCTGCACCCAATGCAAGCTTTGTAGTCCCGCGGAAGCGCGTTTGCGCCGCGCTTTGCGCGCGCCGGCATCGACGGCGCCGCCATGCTTCTTTCACTTCCCGTGCCAGTGTTCGGCAAGTGCCGTTCTTGCTCGGGGGAAAAAAGAAAGCCGCGGGAGGGGGTGTCCCGCGGCTTCAAGGTCAGACGGACGATCGACTGTGCGTCGATCGAAGCGCTCAGGCTTATCGCATTGCCGGTACGCCCGCGAGGTATCCCACTTCCGCCTTGTCCGGGTTCAGGAGACTCTTGACACTGTTGAACAGTGTCGAGGACCAGGCGCTGTTGTTCATGTCGCCGGCGTGCTGGTAGTTGCTCATGATGTAGGCAAAGCCGTTCAGGTTGTCCACCACCTGCAGGCCGGTCGATTCCGCACCCATGGGGAGGGAGAGGATGCGCACCAATTTCCCGTTGTCGACGTGATAGGCCCAGAGATAGTTGTTGAGATGGTTGGCGCTGTCCTCGCCGATGAAGAGCACGCGCATGCGCTCGGAGAAGAACAGGTTGTCCGGGCTGGCGATCTTGTCCACGTTGGAGGTGTTGCCATCGGCGTCGGCGGTGATGTCTTCGCCGACCACCAGCGCTTCCATCACGGTCGGCACGAAATCGCTGTCGATGGCGCTGCCGCCGGTGTCCTTGACGTCTTTTGTCAGCGTCAATTGGTAGACGGCACCGGAGGAGTTCTTCTTCAGGCGGATGTCGTTGACGGGATCGGTAGTCACGCTTTCCATGCCTTTGGTCATGCGCGTCATCGCAGCGTAGGCCTTGCCGTCCTTGGCGTTGTAGGCGACGCCCTCGAATTTCTCGAACTCCACGGTCGCGCCGACATAGGCCGCGTAGCGCCGCGTCTCGAGGAATGCCGCCAGCGTCGCGATGGCGACGCCGGTGCTGCCGAAGGTGCCGGTCTTCAGCTTCAGGTCCTCGACCGTCGCCACCTCGTGTCCGGCTTTGATGCGTTTGTAGCCCGCCGGCGTGGTGCCGGAAGTGTCCACATCGAACAGGTCACTGAACTTGACGCCGGCGTCCACCGCCTTCTTGATGTCGTCGTGCGCCGCTTTGCCAAGCTTGATCCAGGTCAGGTTCGCCTTGCCGCCGTCGGTGCCGTCGGCGGATACCTGGTTCCACTTGGCGGCGTAGATCGAGCCGGAGGACAGATCCCCTGCTTTGTCGGCGACGAACATGGTGAGCGAGGTGTAAGTGCCGTCGTCGCCCTGGATAGCGGTACGCGAATCGCCGAAGAATTGCAGTTTTTCCCGGGAGATCCGCCCCGCCGTGTACCATTTCTTGACCGTGCTGCTGCCGTCGGCGGCGACGGTGACCTCGGGCACCATGCCGTAATGGTAGGGAGAGGCGGTGCTGATGCCGTAAAGCTTGCGAAATCCGTCCATGCGTGCCGTAAATTCGCCCGACAGGCAGGAGCCGCCGACCGTCGTGGCATGCTTGGTATCGACCTCGCAGCGCGCATCCGGTTCGTATTCCTCCGAGCCAAGGTGGGTGTTCCAGGGCGAGCGCGAGCCGGCGCAGGGGATCCACAGGCCGTTCACACCGGAGAAGTCGACTTGCTTGACCGAGGCCGTCGCGAGCTTGCCGTCGGTGGCGCTCTGGCTCAACTTGGCCAGGGTCATGGTCATGGGCACCTTGCCGTACATGTTGTTGCCGGCGCTGTCCAGGTTCTCGTATTCGAAGTGCGTCACCAGGTAGGGCGTGCCGCCGATGTTCATCAGCGAGTTGGCGTCCGGGGTCTGCGGCACATAGGGCTTGCCTGCAGCGTCCTTGATGATATTGCCACTCTTGTCGTGGATCGCCGCCGCAGCCGAGCCGTCCGCGGTCTTGTTGGTGTCCGTGTTGTTGAACAGGTTCACGTAGGAAAGGGCATATTCTTTGACGGTGTTGTCGCTGTACGTTACCTTGGCCGTGGAACTGGTATAAGCGACGGCGCGCTGGGCGTTCGTCAGGCCGGTGACCGCGGTCGGGGTGAACTCGACCGATTTCACTTGTGCGGGAGCAGACATCAGGTGCGCGGCGACATCGCCAAGACCGGTGGGGGTCAAGCCTGCGCTGGCCAACACGGTCTTAGCCTTGTCCAGTGAGTCGATCGTGTCGGCAGCCACCGACGCGGCTGCGAACTTGGATACGCTGGCGCTCACGTCTATGCTGGTGTCGGTGGGTTTGGCACCGGCGGCTGTCTGGATCACCTGGGCGATGGCGAGCGCTTTCGCGTCGGTTTCGTCCGCAACGCCGGCCAGATCCTTGGGGCGGACCACCAGTTTGCTGTCCTGGGTGCCGAGCGCAGTGCTGGCCATGCTTACCGAACCCAGGGTGATGTTGCCGATCTTGAAGCTGACCGTATCTCCAGCGACGTACTTGAACTCGCCATTGGTTCCCGTCGTGCCGCTGATTCCGCTGCCAGTGGAATAGGTGACTCCCTTTACGGCTGAATCGGAAAGGGTGCCGGTGAGTTGAAGCGGGGTATAAAAGCTCCCGCTTCCATCGCCTCCACCACCGCAACCGCACAGCGCAAAGCTGCCTGCCACCGCCAAACACATCGCTTTCATACGCATCTGCAACACTCCATATCGGGTTTAAAAAGGGGACTTGGTTCACGCGGAGCCAGTCCACGGCATGATATGGAGCCGATATTGCAAAACGATTACGGATTTGTTGCGATGGTTATCTTCTCTGCAAGTCTTGTAATGACGGTTACAGCGGTCAGGGCCACCCCCATCGTCAAATAACGGGGTTACATGCGCTCGAAAATCGCGGCGATCCCCTGTCCGCCGCCGATGCACATGGTCACCAGGGCGTAGCGCGCTCCGGTGCGCTGCAGTTCGTAGATCGCCTTGACCGTGAGCAGGACGCCGGTGGCGCCTATGGGATGTCCGATCGCGACTGCGCCGCCGTTCGGATTGGTCTTCGCGGGGTCGAAGTTCAGGTCCTTCGCCACTGCGCAGGCCTGCGCGGCGAACGCTTCGTTCGACTCGACCACGTCCATGTCGCCCACCTTGAGGCCGGCGCGCGAAAGCGCCTGCTGCACCGCGAGCACGGGGCCGATGCCCATGTACTTGGGGTCGACGCCGGAGTGCCCGTAGGCGACCAGGCGGGCCATCGGCTTGATGCCTTTCTTCGCCGCGGCCCCGGCCTCCATCAGCACCACTGCCGCCGCGCCGTCGTTGATGCTGGAGGCGTTGCCAGCTGTGACCGTGCCATCCTTCTTGAAGGCAGCTCTCAATTTGGTCATGCCCTCGATGCTCGCGTCGGCGCGCGGGTGCTCGTCGGTGTCGAACACGGTCACGCCCTTGCGCGTCTTCAGTTCGACCGGCAGGATCTGTTCCTTGAAATAGCCTTTCTGGATGGCGTTGATCGCGCGGCGGTGGCTCTCGACCGCAAACTCGTCCTGCTGCGTGCGCGATATGCTCCACTTTTCGGCCACGTTCTCCGCGGTGATGCCCATGTGCACCGTATCGAAGGGGTCGGTGAGCGCGCCCACCATCATGTCGATCGTGCCGCCGTCGCCCATGCGCTGGCCCCAGCGCAGTGACGGCATCATGTAGCCGGCGCGGCTCATCGATTCGGCGCCGCCCGCGAGCGCAATCTCCGCGTCGCCAAGGAGGATGGTCTGCGCCGCGCTGACGATGGCCTGCATGCCGCTGCCGCACAGGCGGTTGAGGGTCATCGCCGGCGTGTGGTGCGCGAGGCCCGCGCTGATCATGGCCACGCGCGACAGGTACATGTCCTTCGGTTCGGTGTGGATCACGTTGCCGAAAACCACATGGCCGACTTCGCTCGGGTCGATCTTCGCTCGCGCCACCGCTTCGCGCGCGACCTTCGCCGCGAGCTCGGTCGGCGCGATGTCTTTCAGCGCGCTGCCGTAATCACCGATTGCGGTGCGCACACCGCTGACTACCACGACTTCTTTGCCCATTTGATTGCTCCTTCTGATTGGGTGACGCTGTGCCGATGCCGGCAATGATCCAACTGTTGGATGTTACGCCATTTGTGACAGGTCAAACTGTCGCACAAAAGCCCGTACGCGGCTCGAAATCGGCAACGATTCACATTTCCGTCAACGGCATGTCATTTTGGGCTGATAACGTGCGCTTTCCGCGGTCCGCACTTCGCAGTGCGTCTCGGGTCGCGGGCAATCATTCGGGAGGCTTGAGCATGATCGACCAGGAGAGCACTGTTTCGCCCGTAGTTCGGGAATGGACAGGATGGCCGCGCGGCAATCGGACAACTGAAATCCTGCAGCGCGCACTGACTGTCATTGCCACCACGCAGCACGAGTGGACGTCTCGGGCAAGTGCGCCTGCGCCGCCGCGCGATCAATCCGTTCTCCGCCGGGGCAGGTGCGCTGTCATCTTCCTGTAACACAATTGGTGTCAGATCATTCTTTGAGCGGATTCCAAAAATGCTTTCGAATCGGAACCTTGCGCGCCAGCAGTGCATATGTGCACAGGGATATCCACAGAATCTGTGGGTAACTTTGTGAGCGTCGAAGAAGAATGAGTCGAGGGAGGGGCAATGAAAACTGTGAAAGTAACCGGGGCGCAATTCAAGGTGCTTCAGATCCTGACGCGCAAGGACGTGTCCGCCATACAAAGGAATCCAAAGCTGGTCGCCGGTTCCAAGCACTTGCTGCTTGCGTGCAAGAAGACGATTAGAAAGATTGAGGACATTCCGCAATACGCTTCGCGAAAGAAGCGAGACACTGCGTACCGGCGCATTGTCGCGCTTTGTCGCAAAGCGATCGATCAAGTAGAGACCTGAGCTGCTTTCCAGGGAGCATGGCCGGTCCTCGCCGGTATTTCCTGCCGCAATGTAGTCACGCTGCTGTAATGCTGCTGCGCTAACCTCGCGCCGGTTCCCGATGCCCGGGCTCGACGGATGGACGCCTCTTGGCAAAACATGCGCAGTCGCTGATAGACAGGCTGGATCAGAAGGTATTCGACGCCATCTATTCCCGCTCCCTGGTGTACAACACTTGCTGGGAAGATCCTGCGGTCGACCGTCTGGCGCTGGCCCTTCGGCCGCACGACCGTATGCTGGTGATCGCCAGCGCCGGATGCAATGTGCTCGACTATGCGCTCGTCGCGCCTGCGGTCATACACGCAGTAGACGCGAATCCGCGTCAGACGGCATTGCTGGAACTCAAGCTTGCCGGGATCAGGCAGCTGGAATTCGAGGATTTTTTCGCCGTGTTCGGCGACGGGCATCATCCCCGGTTCGGTTCCCTCTACCGGGAATTGCTGCGCGCTCACCTGTCGCCGTTCGCCCGCGATTATTGGGACAGGCACGGCCACTGGTTCTGCGAAATCGATCCCGGCGACAGCTTTTACTATCACGGATTGTCGGGCACTGTCGCGCGCGGCTTTCGCGCATACCTCAGGCTCAGGCCGGCGTTGCGATCCGCGATCGAAACGCTGCTCGAGTCGAGTTCGCTCGAACATCAGTGCCGCATCTACGACCGGGACGTTCGACCGCAGTTATGGGGAAACGGCCTCAATTGGGTGCTGTCGCGCCAGCTCACCATGAGCATGCTGGGCGTTCCGCATCCGCAAAAGAAGGAGGTGGAGCGCCAGCACGAGCGCGGCGTGGCCGGGTTCGTGCGCGAGGCCGTCGACTACGTGTTTCGCAGCCTGCCGGTACGGACCAACTACTTCTGGACCCTCTATCTGCGCGGTCGCTACAGTGCCGATTGCTGTCCCGAATATCTGCGGCCGGAAAATTTCTCGGCGTTGAAGCGCGGGCTGGCCGATCGAATTGAAGTGCATACCTGCACCGTGACTGAGTTCCTGCAGGGCACGCGCGAGCGCATTTCCAGGTTCGTTCTGCTCGACCACATGGACTGGATGAGCAGCTACTATCCGGAGGCGCTGGCGGAGGAATGGGATGCGATCTGCGAGCGCGCCACGGCGGATGCCCGCGTCATTTTCCGCAGCGCACGCCGCGAGCCCGACTATCTCGACGCGCTTCGGCTGGTTGACGGGCGCGCGGTGCGCGACCGGCTTCAATTCCACGAGGAACTGTCCGCCGCATTGCAGGTGCGGGACCGCGTGCATACCTACGCCGGTTTTCACATTGCGGATATCCGGGCATGACCCTCATTGCCGACGCGCGTACCCTGCTGCATCTCGCGCGTGGTCCAGCCGCAGGCGGCAGCCACGCCGATCGTCTGCAGAGGTTTTATCAGCCACAGGCTGCGCACTACGATTCATTTCGTGACCGCCTTCTGCACGGAAGGGAGGACCTGATCAACCAACTGGTTCTGCCGCCCGGCAGCACCGTGGTCGAACTTGGCGGCGGCACCGGGCGAAATCTCGAGTACTTCGGCTCGCGGCTGCTCTCGTTCGGGCGCGTCGAGGTGGTCGATCTGTGCCCGGCCCTGCTGGAGCGGGCGCGCGAGCGCTGCGCGCGCTGGCCCGCGGTAGCGGTGGCGGTCGAAGCCGACGTCACTACGTACCGCCCGGCGCAGCCGGTGGATTGCGCCTACTTCTCCTATGCGCTGACCATGATTCCGGACTGGCGCGCCGCACTGGACAACGCACTCGGCATGCTGCGCCCGGGCGGTCTGCTGGGAATGGTCGACTTCCACGCCCCTTCGCGCCAGAGCAGCCTGGAACGCGGCTTTTGGCGGCGATGGTTCCGCCACGACGGTGTCTTTATCGACCCGCAGCATCTGCCCTATCTGCTTCGGCGTACCGAGCCTCTCAGCTGTCAGGAGCGTCGCGCGCGCGTGCCATACCTGCCCGGATTGCGGGTGCCCTACTACCTCTATGTCGGGCGCAAGCCCGCAGGATAGCCGTGCACCGCGTCCGGACAATTTTTCTATCGGACATACATCTCGGCACGCGTGCCTGCCAGGCCGAACGGCTGCTCGATTTTCTGCGGGTCTACGAAGCCGAGCACATGTACCTGCTGGGCGACATCGTTGATTTCTGGTCGCTCGGTCGCGGCATCTACTGGCCCTCGCTGCACAATACGTTCGTGCAGAAAATGCTGAAGCGCGCACGCCACCAGGTGAAGGTGGTATTTGTTCCCGGCAACCACGACGAAGCACTGCGCGAATATGTCGGCAGCAATTTCGGCGACATCCGGGTGGTGCGCGAAGCCGTGCATACCACCGCCGACGGCCGGCGCTACCTGTTGCTGCACGGGGACGAGTTCGACCAGATCACGCGCTGTCACCGCTGGATCGCGCTGCTGGGTGACATCGGCTACGGACTGCTGCTGCGCCTGAATGTGCTGCCGTCGTGGTTTCGAAGGAAGTTGCATCTTCGCGGTTACTGGTCGCTCGCCGACTACGCCAAGCGCAAACTCAAGGGCGCGCTTGCGTTCGTGTACGGTTTCGAAGAGTCAGTGGCGGGCCACGCCCGCCTGATGGGGTTCGACGGCGTCGTCTGCGGCCATATTCACAGTGCCGCGATCAAGGACATCGGGGGTATCAAGTACATCAACTGCGGCGACTGGGTCGACAGTTGCACTGCGATTGTCGAGCACCATGACGGACGCATGGAACTCGTGCAGTGGCGGGAAAGCGAAGCGCCGAGCCTGGAGTCACGCCAGGAAGCGTTGCCGATGGAACCGCCGGCGATCGCCAGGGTGGTGCCGCTACGGCGGCGATGAGGCCCCGCTTCTAGAGATATTGCGTACCCAGGAACCATGCAACCGCTGCAATGAAAGCGGAGCAGGGTATGGTGAGGATCCATGCCCAGACGATGTTGCCGGCCACGCCCCAGCGTACCGCGTTGAACTTGTTCACCGAACCGACACCGACAATGGCGCCGGTGATGGTGTGCGTGGTCGAGACCGGAACGCCAAGGCCGGTTGCGACGAACAGGGTGATGGCGCCGCCGGTTTCGGCGCAGGCGCCGCCCACGGGCTTGAGCTTGGTGATTTTCTGACCCATGGTCTTGACGATGCGCCAGCCGCCGAACATCGTGCCCAGCGCCATCGCCGACTGGCAGGCCATCACCACCCAGAACGGCAGTGCATCCTTCGGTCCTGTTACTTCGGCGGCGATCAAGAGCATCCAGATGATGCCCATGGTCTTTTGCGCGTCGTTACCGCCGTGTCCGAGACTGTAGAGCGAGGCCGATACGAACTGGATGCGGCGGAACCAGCGATCGACGCGGCGCGGCGTCGTACCCGAGAACATCCACGACACGGCGATCATCAGCGACGCGCCCAGGGCCAGGCCGATCAGGGGCGAGAGCACGATGGCCGCGGCGGTCTTGAGAAAGCCCGCCGCCACGATGGAGCCGACCCCGCTCTTGGCCACGGCCGCGCCGGCGAGACCGCCGATCAGCGCATGCGAGGAACTCGAGGGAATGCCGAAATACCAGGTGATGATGTTCCAGCTGATTGCGCCGATCAGCGCGCCGAACACCACATAGTGATCGACGATGGACGGGTCGATGATGCCTTTGCCCACGGTGGCGGCGACCAGCAGTCCGAAAAAGAGGAAGGCGATGAAATTGAAAAAAGCCGCCCACAGTACCGCCCACTGTGGCCGCATCACCCGCGTCGATACGATGGTGGCGATGGAATTGGCTGCGTCGTGAAATCCGTTCAGAAAATCGAACGCCAGCGCGAGCAGCACCAGGAATATGAGGAATTGCAGGCTCACCGGACGCCCCAGCGTGGATGTGGAGAAGGAATCAAGCGTTCTCGATCACGATGCCCTGGATGATATTGGCAACGTCTTCGCAATGATCGGTCACCGTTTCCAGATGCTCGTACACAGTGCGCAGCTTGATCAGTTCGCGCACGTCGGGTTCGTCGCGGAACAGGCGCCCCATGGCGGCGCGCATGACGTGGTCGGCCTCGGACTCGAGCCGGTCGATTTCCTGGCAGATGACCATGATCGTATCGGCGTTGTCCATGCTCGACAGCAGCGCAACCGCGTCCTTCACCTTTTTGCAGCATTCCACGCACAGGTCCGCGAGCTTCTTCGCGTCCGGCGGCAGAACGCGCACGTCGTACAGGAACATGAGTTGCGCCGAGTCCTCGATCAGGTCGAGGATGTTGTCCATTTCCGAGATCAACTGGTGGATGTCGTCGCGGTCGATGGGCGTGATGAACGTCTTGTGCAGGAGTTCGATCGTGGCGCGGGTGATCTTGTCGCCGCGCTTTTCGATCGATTCGACGTTGCGGGCGCGCCGCTCCAAGTCGTCGCCGTTCGCCATCAGGGCGGCCAGTTCAAGGCTGCCTTCCACGATCAATGTGGCGTGCTCGTTGAACATATCGAAAAACTTGCCTTCGCGCGGCATGAAGCGACTGAACATCGCAACCTCGACTGGAAATTGGAGTTATTGGTTCTAAGGGATGTCTTGAATTCTTGGATCACGGGCCCGCCGTAACAAAATTGTAACAATAGACGTGGCGGCTGTCCGAAAAGAAATCGGCGGCGCCGATTGCAGGCGGGACCAGCGATGTTGCGGGAGGGGCTGCCCGCGCTACGCGCCGACTGGGGGAATCCGGCGCGAAAAAAGCCTACTCGCCGGCGAGCTGCCCCAGCAGCATCGATTGCGCCGAGCGCGGCAGGGTGCCGCGGGAATTCTTGCGTATGTAATGGCCGTCGCCATTCATTTCCCAGGCCTGGCGGTTGTCCTTGAGGTAGGGCATGAGCCCCTCCTTGATGACGCGCTGTTTGAGTTTCTTTTCGAGCACGGGAAAGCACAGCTCGACCCGGCGGAAGAAATTGCGGTCCATCCAGTCCGCGCTGGAGAGGAAGACGTCTTCGGCGCCGCCGTTTAGAAAATAAAAAATGCGGGTGTGTTCCAGAAACCGGCCGACGATGGAGCGTACCTTGATGGTTTCGGACAATCCTGGGACGCCGGGGCGTAGCGCGCACACGCCGCGCACGACGAGGTCGATACGCACGCCGGCCTGTGAGGCCACATAGAGCGCTTCGATGACCGTCGGCTCGAGCAGGGCGTTCATCTTGGCGATGATGCGCCCCGGCTTGCCCGACTTTGCAAGCCGCGTTTCGTTCTTGATCGCGGCGATGATTTTCGCGTGCAGGGTGAACGGGGCCAGCAGCAGGTGATGCAGCGCTCCGGACTTGCCCAGGCCGGTGAGCTGCTTGAACACTTCGTTGACGTCGGCGCAGACGTCCTGGTTGCAGGTCAGCAGGCCGAAGTCGGTGTACAGCCGCGCGGTGCGCGGATGGTAGTTGCCCGTGCCCAGATGCACGTAGCGGCGCAGCTTTCCGTCCTCGCGCCGCACTACCAGCGCCATCTTCGCATGGGTCTTGTGCGCGACGACGCCGTAGACCACGTGCGCGCCGACTTCTTCCAGGCGCTCGGCCCAGTTGATGTTGGCTTCCTCTTCGAAGCGCGCCATCAGCTCGACCACCACCGTCACTTCCTTGCCGCTGCTGGCGGCCTCGATCAGCGCTTCCATGATGGCGGAGTCGGTACCTATCCGATAGACGGTCTGCTTGATCGCGACCACCTGCGGGTCCTTGGCCGCCTCCTGGATGAAATTGACGACCGGCGTGAACGACTGGAACGGATGGTGCAGCAGGACGTCGCCCTTTCTTACCGCGGCGAAAACGTCTGCCCGCTTGTCCAGTGCCGCCGGACGCCCGGGGCGAAAAGCCGGGAACTGCAGTTCCGGCCGGTTGACCAGTTCGGGAATCTGCATCAGGCGCACCAGGTTGACCGGCCCGTTGACCCGGTACAGGTCGTCGGGGCCGAGTTCGGTCTGCTGCAGCAGGAACTCCGTCATGGCTTGGGGGCAGTTGTCGGCCACCTCGAGACGCACGGCGGCGCCGAGGTTGCGTTGCGGCAACTCGCCCTGCAGCGCGGTGCGCAGGTTCTTCACTTCCTCTTCATCGACGAACAGGTCGCTATTGCGCGTCACGCGAAATTGGTAGCAGCCGCGCACCGTCATGCCGGCGAAGAGTTCGGACGCGTGCTCGTGCAGGACGGAGGATAGAAAGACGAAGTTCTGCTCTTTCCCTTGGCGCGCACCGGGCGGCAGCTTGATCATTCGCGGCAGGATGCGCGGTGCCTGCACGATGGCGGCGCGCGACGCCCGGCCGAAGGCGTCGCGCCCCTCGAGTTCCACGGCGAAGTTCAGGCTCTTGTTGAAAACGCGCGGGAAGGGGTGTGCCGGGTCGAGCCCGATGGGCGTGAGCACGGGCATCATTTCGTTGAAAAAATAGTCGCGTATCCAGCTGCGCTGCGCTTCGTTGAGATCGTTGCGGCGCAAAAAGCGCACCCCCGCCTTGTCCAGTTCGGGCAGGATCTTGTCGTTGAGCAGGCGGTACTGGCGCTCGACGAGTTCGTGCGCGATGCGGCTGACCGCTGCAAAGACTTCGCGCGGACCCATGCCGTCCGGCCCTGCGCCGAGCAGATTGACGCGTATGGTCTCTTTCAGTTCGGCGACGCGGATCTCGAAGAATTCGTCCAGGTTGCTGCTGACGATGCAAAGGAACTTGAGTCGTTCGAGCAGCGGCGTGTCCGCGTCCTCCGCCTGGGCCAGCACCCGGCGATTGAATTCCAGAATGCCCAGTTCCCGATTGAGGAGCAGGGTCGCTTTTGCAGGCATCGACTTTATTTTCTTGAAATTCATAGTGTAGCGGGTCAATGTAACAGAATTATTACACCTGGCTGAAATATGTGGAAACGGCAACACAACTGTCATATTGGGTTGCTAGCATTGCCCCAATACACCACTACCTGACCTCTTGGCGGCCAAATGCAGCACAACCATATCTCAACGCAGTTCGATGCCCAGCTGGAGCAGGTGCGAAACGCCGTGCTGCATATGGGCGGTGCGGTCGAAGACCAGTTGTCACTCGCAGTGCAGGCGCTGGAAAGCGGCGACATGCTCCTGATCGATCAGGTGCTGCAGGTGGAGCATCAGGTCAACTCTATGGAAATCGAGATCGACGAGCTGTGCACCAACGTCATCGCTCGCCGCACCCCGACCGCGATTGATCTGCGCGTGCTGACCATGGTGGTCAAGACCAGCACAGACCTGGAGCGCGTCGGCGACGAGGCGAAAAAGATCGCCCTGATGGCGCGCGAGTTTTACAAGAGCGGCAACAGAGACATGCCGCGTTATGCCGAGATCAGGAGAATTTCGGCAATCGTGATCGATATGCTGCGTCAATCGCTGGACGGTTTTGCCCGTCTCGACGCGGAGGTGGCGCCGGTAATCGCGCGCCGCGATCTGGAAGTGGACGATGCGTTCCAAGCCATTTTGCGCGATCTGCTGACGCGCATGATGGAGGATCCGCGCGCGATTTCGGCGACCCTGGACATCATTTTCATCGCCAAGGCCCTCGAGCGTGCTGGTGACCACGCGAAGAACATATCCGAATACGTGGTCTACATGATCAAAGGCAAGGACGTGCGCCATCTCAACGCCGACGAAATCGAGCAGGCGGTCAACTCGTAGTCCACTCGCGGAGTTGTATTGTACGGTCGCCGTTTTTCATTGCGTGCGCATCTTCCCGGTGCTAAGGTAATCCCGCCATGCAATACGAAACGCTAGCCGCGGTTGATCTCGGCTCCAACAGCTTTCATCTTCAAATCGGACGCGTCGTCGATGACCAGATTTATCTGCTCGACGGTTTGCGCGAGCAGGTGCGCCTGGGGGCGGGGCTTACGCGCGACAAGCGCATCGATCGCGCCACCCAGGTCCGCGCCCTCGACGCGCTGCGGCGGTTCTCGGACCGGTTGCGCGAGTTTCCGGCCGAGGCGGTGCGCGTCGTCGGCACCAACGCGCTGCGCGTGGCGAAGAATTCGCGCCAGTTCCTGGCCGAAGCCAAGGACGCGCTGGGTTTTCCGATTGAAATCATCGCCGGCCGCGAGGAAGCGCGCCTGATCTATCTTGGCGTGGCGCACAGCCTGCCGCTCAGCCGGGAAAAGCGGCTGGTGATCGACATCGGCGGCGGTTCGACGGAGTGCATCATCGGCACGGGCTTCGAGCCCGAGTTGATGGACAGCCTCTACATGGGCTGCGTCAGCTACAGCCTGAAGTACTTCGGCGACGGAAGGATCGAAAAGTCGGCATTCAAGCAGGCCGAGCTGGCGGCCCGGGGCGAACTGCAGACCATCGTCAAGCAGTACACCCGGCATGGCTGGGCGGGAGCGGTGGGATCCTCGGGCACGGCGCGCTCGATCGCCTCCATCCTGGAAGCCAGCGGCTGGAGCGAGCAGGGCATCAACGCGACCGGACTGGACAAGCTCAGGAGCGCATTTCTGAAGGCGGGGGACGTGGGGCGGCTGTCACTGCCGGGGATGCGCGAGGACCGCGCGGCCATACTGCCCGGGGGGCTGGCGATCATGTGCGCCGCCTTCGACGAATTGGGCATAGAGAGCATGAGCGTATCGGACGCGGCCCTGCGCCAGGGCGTGCTCTACGATTTGCTCGGCCGAGTGCAAGAGCACGATATGCGCGAGGTGACGGTGCATGAGTTCATGCGCCGCTACCATGTCGATACCGCGCAGGCACAGCGCGTGGCCGAACTCGCGCGCCGGCTGCATCGCCAGATGGGCGAGTCCGAAAGCGATCCGCACGCGGTGCAGGCTCTGGCGCGCGCGGCCGCGTTGCACGAGATCGGCATTTCGATTGCGCACAACGGCTACCACAAGCACTCGGCCTACGTCATCGCCAACGCCGACATGCCCGGCTTCTCCCGCATGGAGCAATCGCAGCTGGCGCGGCTGGTTCTCGCGCACCGGGGCAAGCTCTCCAAATTGCCGGAGCTCAGCCCGGTACCGGCCGAGTGGGAGCTTGTGTTCTGCCTGCGACTGGCAAGCCTGTTCTGCCGCAGCCGCACCGATTTCGAATTGCCGCAGCTCGACTGCGAGATGACCGAAAGCGGGTTTCGCCTGTTCCTGCCCGAGGCGCTGCTGGAGAACCGGCCGCTGAGCGCGGCGGCGCTGGAGGAAGAGGCCGACGAATGGAAGTCGATCGGCTTGCGCATCGAGATCCGGCCGATTCGCGATCCCGCCGCGGAGGCGGGCTGAGAATCCACAGCCGCTAGAGCACCCGCTAGAGAAGGTCGGGGCTGATCACGGTTTTGAGCGTGGTTTCGACGCCGCCATAGCCGCCGTGTCCGGAAAACCACCACAGCGCGCCCTTCTTCACGGTCCAGGCGGCCTGATCTCCAGAGAGCAGCCACGCGGCGAGTTGTCCCAGCGTGGGTTGATGGCCGACGACGATGACCATGCCCCGGTGCTCCGGCCATTCTGCCGCGGCGATGATGTCGGCGACATCCGCACTGGTGCCTATGCGCCGCTCGGTCGTATAAGGCAGTTCCAGCGCGTCTGCGGTTTGCTGCGCACGCTTCGCCGGGCTAACCAGAATGAGGCAATCTTCCGCTAACCGCGGCTTCAGCCACTGCGCTACCAGCTTTGCCTGCTTCAGGCCTTTCCTGGTGAGTGCGCGCCCGGCGTCGGGAAAGCCGTCTTCTGCATCGGCATGGCGCCAGAGCAGCAGTTCCATGGTGTGCGCAGGATTCGAATCATTCATTTGAAAGCCTTTTGCCGGCCGACGCCTACCTGCCCGCCAGCGAGGCCGGCCAGCCGAGCAGAGTGAGCGCGCCGGTGGCGAGAAACAACACGGCCGCGCAATAACGTATGGACTTCATCGGCAGGCGCGCGGCGAGTTTCTCGCCGATCATTACCGCCGGCACATTGGCGATCATCATGCCCAGGGTCGTGCCCAGCACCACGGCAGTCAGGCTGTCGAAGCGCGCACCCAGCGTGACCGTCGCGAGTTGCGTCTTGTCTCCCATCTCCGCGATGAAAAAAGCGATGAGCGAGGTGACGAAGGCGCCGGCGCGATGGATTTTCGGGTCGTCGTCGAGCGCGTCCGGGTGCAGGGCCCACAGGCCGAAGCCGATGAACAGCAGCCCGGTCACCCACTGCATCACGTCCTGACCGGCGAGGTGCGCGAGCCAGGCGCCAACGGAGCCCGCCAGGGCGTGGTTGGCGATGGTGGCCACCAGGATGCCGGCGATAATGGCCCAGGGCTGGCGCAGGCGCGCCGCAAGGACGAAAGAAAGCAGCTGGGTCTTGTCGCCGATCTCGGCGACGGCTACGAGCAGCGTGGAAGTGAAGAAGGCTTCCAGATACATGGGGTGGTCGGGTAGTCGGGGGCGAAGCGCAGGGAGGGGCCGTGCAGCCCCGGGGGGGCTTCCCCTTTCAGGCCGCGATTATTGGTTCACGCTTTGTGCGGGCAGTTGGTCTTGACGCAATCGACGTACAGATGCAGCGAGTGCTCGGTGATGACGAAGCCGCGCTCCTTCGCGATCTTGTTCTGGCGCTTCTCGATTTCCGCGTCGTAGAACTCCTCGACCCGGCCGCACTGCATGCAGACCAGGTGGTCGTGGTGGTTGCCCACGTTGAGTTCGAACACGGCGCGTCCGGATTCGAAATGGTGCCGCTGCAGCAGGCCTGCGTGTTCGAACTGGGTCAGCACGCGATAGACCGTGGCCAGACCCGTGTCCAGGCCGTCGGCGACCAGCAGCTTGTAGACGTCTTCCGCCGACAGGTGGCGCACTTTGCTCTGTTCGAACAGGTTCAGTATCTTGAGCCGCGGTGCCGTGGCTTTGAGGCCAATGGTCTTCAGATCTTCGGGCTTGCTCATGCGTTTGTCGATGTGGGTTATTAAGTGGGTTATCATATAGCGTTTTCCTGTCTTTGAGAATCAATTCGGCCCATGTTGCTGCGTCTTCCGGCGGTCATCTCCGTTCTGTTCCTTGCCTCCTGCGGTTCCGCGCGGCTGTCCGCGCCGGATATCTCGCCCTATCGCATGGAAATACAGCAGGGCAATTTCGTTTCACAGGAAATGGTGTCGCAGCTGAAGATCGGCATGAGCAAGGACCAGGTGCGCTTTGTCCTGGGCACGCCGCTGATCACCGACAGTTTTCACGCCGATCGCTGGGATTACATATTTCGGCGGCAGAAGTCCGGCTCGAAACAATTGGAACATCACCGGCTCGCAGTGTTCTTCGAGGATGGCAAGCTGGTACGCACGGACAGCGACGTGATTCCCGCCGCCGATGTGGACGCGGCAGGGGTCAAGTTGCCCGAGGCAAAGCCCGATGCGCCCGCAGCCAAGCCGGATACGGCGGCGGCAAAACCGGAGCCGCAGAAGAAGCCCGTGCCGGCCGCTGCGCCGGAAACCAAGCCGGCTGCGCCTGCCAAGGTCGAAGCTCCCAAACCGCCTCCGGCGGCGGAAAAAGCCGCCGCCACGCCGGAGAAGCCCGCCGAGACTGCGACCCCGTCCGACGACGCCAAGCCGCCGGAAAAGAAGGGCTGGTGGGACAAGATCAAGGACGCGGTCAAAATTGGGAATTAGCATGAGAATCGCAATTGCCGGAAGTTCCGGGCGCATGGGCCGCGCGCTGATCGAAGCGTTGTCGGCGAGCAAGGACCTGAAGCTGTCCGCCGCGCTTGAAATCGCGGGCAGCGCTTTTCTGGGCAAGGATGCGGGCGAGGCCATGGGCATCGCATCCGGGATTGCGATCAGCGCCGACTATGCCGCCGGCATCGCCGCCTCGGACTGCTTGATCGACTTCACGCGTCCAGAGGGCAGCCTGCAGCACCTGGACGCCTGCATCAAGTCGGGCACGAAGATGGTGATCGGTACCACCGGATTTTCGGCGCAGGAGAAACAGCGCATCGCCGATGCGGCGAAGCGGGTCGCCATCGTGTTCGCGCCCAATATGGCAGTGGGCGTCAATGCTACTTTCAAGCTGGCCGAAGTCGCGGCGAAAATCCTCGGCGACGCCTACGACGTGGAGATCGTCGAAGCGCACCACCGGCACAAGGTGGATGCGCCGTCCGGCACGGCGCTCAAACTGGGCGAAGTGGTCGCACAGGCGCTGGGGCGCGATCTCAAGACCTGCGCCGTGTACGGGCGCGAAGGCGAGACCGGCGAGCGCGATGCGAAGGCGATCGGTTTTCACGCGATCCGCGGCGGCGACATCGTCGGCGAGCATACCGTGATTTTCGCCGGCAGCGGCGAACGCGTCGAAGTCACCGTGCGCTCGCAAAGCCGCATGACCTATGCGGTGGGCGCGCTGCGGGCGGCGCGCTTTCTCGGAGCCAAGGCCTCTGGCCTGTACGACATGCAGGACGTGCTCGGTTTGCGCTGATCGCGCGCCGCCCGGTGTAAAAGCCCCTGCGGCGCGCTTTCTCGGAGCCAAGGCCTCGGGCCTGTACGATATGCAGGACGATATGCAGGACGTGCTCGGCCTGCGTTGAGCGCAGGGCTCCCGCCTCCAGGCGGGTTTGCGGGGAAGCCCGGTTACGGGTTATAATCGCTGAGTTTTACGGGACGGGACAGAGCGTGTTCTTGTCCCGTTTCTGTATATAAATCCTGGAGTTAGCCCTGTCTTCGTCGTTCCCGCCCGCTATCCTTGCGCTCGCCGACGGGACGGTATTCCACGGCTCGGGCATAGGCGCCATCGGCAGCTCTGCGGGCGAGGTGGTGTTCAATACCGCCATGACCGGCTACCAGGAAATTCTCACCGACCCTTCCTATTGCCGCCAGATCGTCACCCTGACCTATCCGCATATCGGCAATACCGGCGTCAATCGGGAAGACTGCGAATCGGCGGACGTGCACACGGCGGGCCTGGTCATTCGCGACCTGCCGCTGCGCCTGTCGAACTGGCGCAGTGAGCAATCGCTGCCGGAATATCTGACAGCGAGCAAGGTCGTCGCCATCTCCGGCATCGATACGCGAAAGCTCACCCGCATCCTGCGCACCAAAGGCGCGCAGGCGGGATGTCTTGTCACGACCGCGTCGGGCAAGGCGCTTGCGGATGCGGACCTGGCGGCTGCGATCGCCAAGGCGCGCGCATTTCCGGGGCTCGCGGGCATGGACCTGGCCAAGGTCGTGTCGGTGCGCGAACCCTACGAGTGGAACGAGGGCGCCTGGGACCTGGACCAGGGCTATCGCAAGATGGAGAGCCATCGGTTTCACGTCGCCGCCTACGACTACGGCATCAAGCGCAACATCCTGCGCCTGCTCGCAGAGCGCGGCTGCAGGGTGACGGTGTTTCCGGCGCAGGCGCCGGCAAAGGAACTGCTCGCGGCCAAGCCCGACGGCGTGTTCCTGTCCAACGGTCCCGGCGATCCCGAGCCCTGCGATTACGCCATCGCGGCGATACGCGAAATCGTGGCCACCGGCCTGCCGACCTTCGGCATCTGCCTCGGCCATCAGTTGCTGGGCCTCGCATCGGGCGCGAAGACCATGAAGATGAAGTTCGGCCACCACGGCGCCAACCACCCGGTGAAGGACCTCGATACGGGCAAGGTGGTGATCACCAGCCAGAACCACGGCTTTGCCGTCGATCCGGCGACGCTTCCGGCCAATTTGCGGCCGACCCATATTTCGCTGTTCGACGGCAGCCTGCAGGGCCTGGCGCGCACAGACCGGCCAGCGTTCTGCTTTCAGGGCCACCCAGAAGCGAGCCCCGGGCCGCACGACATCGATTATCTGTTCGACCGTTTCGTCAACCTGATGTCCAGTCGTTGACGTCAAGCCAGCCATGCCTAAACGCACCGACATACGCAGCATTCTGATCATAGGCGCGGGTCCGATCATCATCGGCCAGGCCTGCGAGTTCGATTATTCGGGCGCGCAGGCGTGCAAGGCGCTGCGCGAAGAGGGCTACAGGGTCATCCTGGTGAACTCCAATCCGGCGACCATCATGACCGATCCGGAGATGGCCGACGTCACCTATATCGAACCGGTGAACTGGCAGATGGTGGAATCCATCATCGCGAAAGAGCGCCCGGACGCGCTGCTGCCGACCATGGGCGGGCAGACCGGCCTGAATTGCGCGCTCGACCTGGCCAAGCACGGCGTGCTGGAAAAATACGGCGTCGAGCTCATCGGCGCGTCGCGCGAGGCCATAGACAAGGCCGAAGACCGCGAGAAATTCAAGCAGGCGATGAAGTCCATCGGCCTGGACTGCCCTCGGTCCATGCTTTCGCACAGCATGGAAGAGGCGCTGCAGGTGCAGGCCGCCATCGGCTACCCGGTGGTGATCAGGCCGTCGTTCACGCTCGGCGGCTCGGGCGGCGGCATCGCCTACAACCGCGAGGAATTCGTCGCCATCTGCGAGCGCGGCCTGGACGCGTCGCCGACGAAGGAACTGCTGATCGAGGAATCGGTGATCGGCTGGAAAGAATTCGAGATGGAGGTGGTGCGCGACAAGGCGGACAACTGCATCATCATCTGCTCCATCGAGAACCTGGATCCGATGGGCGTGCACACCGGCGACTCGATCACGGTAGCGCCGGCGCAGACGCTGACCGACAAGGAATACCAGATCATGCGCAACGCCTCGATCGCGGTGCTGCGCGAGATCGGGGTGGAGACCGGCGGCTCGAACGTGCAGTTCGCCATCAATCCGGCCGACGGCAAGATGGTGGTGATCGAGATGAACCCGCGCGTGTCTCGCTCCTCTGCGCTCGCCTCCAAGGCGACCGGCTTCCCCATCGCCAAGGTGGCGGCCAAGCTCGCAGTGGGCTATACGCTGGACGAACTCGCCAACGACATCACCGGCGGGGCGACGCCGGCTTCGTTCGAGCCGAGCATCGATTACGTCGTCACCAAGATTCCGCGCTTCGCGTTCGAGAAATTTCCGCAGGCGAACAGCCGCCTCACCACGCAGATGAAATCGGTGGGCGAGGTGATGGCCATAGGCCGAACGTTTCAGGAGTCGTTCCAGAAGGCGCTGCGCGGCCTCGAAGTGGGCGCCGACGGCCTGGACGAGAAGACGACCGACATGGACGTGCTCGAAACCGAACTCGGCGATCCGGGGCCGGAGCGCATCTGGTACGTGGCCGACGCCTTCCGCTGCGGGCTCACCTTCGAGCAGATACAAGCCGACACGCACATCGATCCCTGGTTCCTGGCGCAGATCGAGGATCTTGTGCGCCAGGAGCAGGAGCTGAAAGGCAAGCGCCTGGAAGACCTGGACGCCGCGGCGCTGCTGACTCTCAAACGCAACGGTTTTTCCGACCGGCGCCTGGCGAAGCTGCTCGCCACTACGGATCGCAAGGTGCGCGAACGCCGCCATGCGCTCAAGGTGCGGCCGGTATTCAAGCGCGTCGACACCTGCGCCGCGGAGTTCGCGACCAATACCGCCTACATGTACTCCACCTACGAGGACGAGTGCGAGGCGAACCCCACCGACCCCCAACCGCATCGGGCAGGGCATCGAGTTCGACTACTGCTGCGTGCACGCGGCGCTGGCGCTGCGCGAAGATGGTTACGAGACCATCATGGTCAACTGCAATCCGGAGACCGTCTCCACCGATTACGACACCTCCGACCGCCTCTATTTCGAGCCGCTGACGCTGGAAGACGTGCTCGAGATCGTGGACAAGGAGAAACCCTACGGCGTGGTGGTGCAGTACGGCGGCCAGACGCCGCTGAAGCTGGCGCGCGCGCTGGAAGCCAACGGCGTGCCCATCATCGGCACCAGCCCGGACATGATAGACGTGGCCGAGGACCGCGAGCGCTTCCAGAAGCTGCTGCACGATCTCGGCCTGAAGCAGCCGCCCAACCGCACCGCGCGCAACGAAGCCGACGCGCTCAGGCTCGCGGCGGAAATCGGCTACCCGCTGGTGGTGCGGCCGAGCTATGTGCTCGGCGGCCGCGCCATGGAAATCGTGCACGAGCAGCGCGACCTCGAACGCTATATGCGCGAGGCGGTCAAGGTGTCGAACGATTCGCCCGTGCTGCTCGACCGCTTTCTCAACGACGCCATCGAAGTCGACGTGGACGCGATCTGCGACGGCGAGCGGGTGATGATAGGCGGCATCATGGAGCACATCGAGCAGGCCGGCGTGCACTCGGGCGACTCGGCCTGTTCGCTGCCGCCGTTTTCGCTTTCGGCCGAAATGCAGCAGGAGTTGCGCACGCAGACGGTGCAGATGGCGATGGCGCTCAACGTGGTCGGCCTGATGAACGTGCAGTTCGCGATCCAGAACGGCACGGTGTTCGTGCTCGAGGTCAATCCGCGCGCCTCCCGCACCGTGCCTTTCGTGTCCAAGGCCACCGGCCTGCCGCTGGCGAAGATCGCTGCGCGCTGCATGGCCGGCATGACGCTGGACGCGCAGGGCCTGGTCGAGAATGGCGTGGTCAAGGAAGTGGTCCCGCCTTATTTTTCGGTGAAGGAGGCGGTGTTTCCGTTCATCAAATTCCCCGGCGTCGACACAATCCTCGGCCCGGAGATGAAATCAACCGGCGAGGTCATGGGGGTGGGGCAGACCTTCGGCGAGGCGTTCGTCAAGTCGCAGCTTGCAGCCGGCGTCAAGATGCCGAAGGCAGGCACGGTCTTCATGAGCGTCAGGAACAGCGATAAGCAAGCCTCGGTGCAGATCGGGCGCGATTTGCTCGAGCTCGGTTTTAGCCTGGTCGCCACGCGCGGTACCGCCAAGGTTCTCGCCGAGAACGGCATCAAGGTGAGGCCGGTCAACAAGGTCGGAGAAGGTCGACCGCACATCCTCGACATGATCAAGAACGGCGAAATCGGCCTTATCGTGAACACGGTGGACGAAAAACGCAGCGCCGTGCAGGATTCGTGGTCCATACGCAACGGCGCGCTGCAGGGCCGCATTACGTATTACACTACCATCGCAGGGGCACGCGCCGCCTGTGCCGGCATGCGCCATATCCAGGGTCTGGTACCTTACGCGCTGCAGAGCCTGCATCAAAAGCTGGTTTAAATAGGATTTTCGAACATGAGCAAGACCCCCCTTACGGTCAAGGGCGCTGAGTCATTGCGCGCCGAATTGCAGCGCCTGAAGACGGTAGACCGGCACAGCGTGATCGCGGCGATCGCCGAGGCGCGTTCGCACGGCGACCTGTCCGAGAACGCCGAGTACGATGCGGCCAAGGAGCGGCAGAGTTTCATCGAAGGACGCATCGCCGAGGTCGAAAGCAAGCTGTCGAATGCGCAGGTGATCGATCCCAAGCTGCTGGATGCCGAAGGCCGCTGCGTGTTCGGCTCCACGGTGGACCTGCAGGAGCAGACGAGCGGCGACAGGGTGACCTACCAGATCGTCGGCGACGACGAGGCCGACATCAAGCACGGCAAGATTTCCATCGGCTCGCCGATAGCGCGGGCGCTGATAGGGAAATACGCGGGCGACGTGGTGGAAGTCAAGGCGCCCGGCGGCGTGCGGGAATACGAAATAATCGACGTGCGCTACGAATAGAGGCGGCGGGCGTCGCAGCTAGACCATTCGGGCTTGCGGCTCAGGTATTTTGATAACTGCGCTTTGGGCGACGCGGCTGCTTGCGGGCAGCGCGTTTCTTCACCTTCGGCGCAGTTTCTTCCTGGTTTTCTCGGTACACGACCAGAATCTTGCCGATATGCTGCACGGCGGAGGCGCCGCTTCGGTGGCAGATTTCGCCCAGTAGCGTCTGGCGTGCTTCACGGTCATCGCCGATCACACGGATCTTGATCAAATCGTGCGCTTTGAGGCTGACCTCGATTTCTTTCAGCACCGCCGCCGACAGGCCTTCGTTGCCGATTGCGACCACCGGCTTGAGTGCGTGCGCTCGCGCCTTGAGCAGCTTTCGTTCGGCGGGTGAGAGAGGATTCATGATGATTGCATTGGCAAAACCCGATTGTAACAGCACGACCGCAAAATGAGCCGCAGCAAAACCAGCAAGGCGTGGATGCGCGAGCACGTCAACGACCCTTACGTGCAGAAGGCGAAGGCCGAGGGCTATCGTTCGCGCGCAGCCTATAAGCTGATGGAAATGGACAAGAAAGACCGGCTGCTCGCTCAGGGGCAGTTGCTGGTCGACCTGGGCGCGTCTCCGGGAAGTTGGTCCCAGGTTGCGGTGGCCAAACTAGGCGGTAAAGGCAGGGTGGTCGCCGTGGACCTGCTGCCCATGGCGCCTATGCCGGGGGTGCAGTTCATCCAGGGCGATTTTCGCGAGCAGGAGGTGCTGGATGCAGTGTTGCTCGCTCTGGGCGGGCGCAAGCCGGACCTTGTAATCTCCGATCTCGCCCCCAATATCTCCGGTATCGCCGTAAGCGATCAGGCGCGCTCCATGTATCTGTGCGAGTTGGCGCTGGAATTTGCCCGTCAATGCCTGAAACCGGGCGGTTCGTTGCTGGTCAAAGTGTTCCAGGGCGCTGGTTTCGCAGAGTTTCTGGTCGATATGCGCAAATCCTTCGCCAAAGTCGGTTCGCGCAAACCCGAGGCGTCGCGCGGCCGTTCAAGCGAAATGTACCTGCTCGGCAAAGGGTTCAAAGCGGAGATGGCGGCCGAGGGCTAAAATGCACATGCAGAGCCTGCCTGTTGTTGCGGGCCCCTGGCACCTGTAACATGCGGAAATAGCTATTCAAATTGGTGGTACCGAAGGAGTAATTTTGAACAATTTGTTTAAGAACCTTGTGATCTGGCTGGTCATCGGCCTGGTGCTGATGACCGTATTCAATCAGTTCAATACGCGCCAGGCGATCCAGGTGCCGATGGACTATTCCCAGTTCTACGAGGAGGTCAAGGCCGGGCGTATCGCCGAGGTCCTGATCGAGGGCCGCAACCTCAAAGCCAAGACGACCGAAGGCAAGACCGTCACCAGCTATTCTCCCGGTGACATCTGGCTCATCTCCGACCTGCTGAAGTACGGCGTCAAGATCAAGGCCAAGCCGGAAGAAGAACCGTCGCTGCTGATGAACATCTTCGTTTCCTGGTTCCCGATGCTGCTCTTGATCGGCGTGTGGGTGTTCTTCATGCGCCAGATGCAGGGCGGGGGTCGCGGGGGCGCGTTCTCCTTCGGCAAATCGCGCGCCCGGATGCTGGACGAGTCGACCAACACCGTCACCTTCGCCGACGTCGCCGGCTGCGAAGAAGCCAAGGAGGAAGTGTCCGAACTGGTCGACTTCCTGCGCGATCCGTCCAAGTTTCAGAAGCTGGGTGGACGCATCCCCAAGGGTGTGTTGATGGTCGGCAATCCGGGCACGGGCAAGACCCTGCTCGCCCGTGCGATCGCAGGCGAGGCCAAGGTGCCGTTCTTCTCCATCTCCGGCTCGGACTTCGTTGAAATGTTCGTCGGCGTGGGCGCGGCGCGCGTGCGCGACATGTTCGAACAGGCGAAAAAACATGCACCCTGCATCGTCTTCATCGACGAAATCGACGCCGTAGGCCGCCAGCGCGGCGCCGGCCTCGGCGGGGGCAACGACGAACGCGAGCAGACGCTGAACCAGCTGCTGGTCGAGATGGACGGTTTCGAGGCCACGGCCGGAGTGATCGTGATCGCCGCGACCAACCGTCCGGACGTGCTCGACCCGGCACTGATGCGCCCGGGCCGCTTTGACCGCCAGGTGGTGGTGCCGCTGCCCGACATCCGCGGCCGCGAGCAGATCCTGCTGGTGCACATGCGCAAGGTGCCGATGTCGCCTGACGTCAAGGCCGACATCATCGCGCGCGGCACGCCGGGGATGTCCGGAGCGGATCTCGCCAATCTGGTGAACGAAGCGGCGCTGTTCGCCGCCCGCAAGAGCAAGCGCCTGGTGGACATGGAGGATTTCGAGCGCGCCAAGGACAAGATCATGATGGGCGCCGAGCG
>JAPLRD010000051.1:0-3827 GCA_026399375.1 Pseudomonadota bacterium | reverse complement strand
GCCTCGGACGACTTCGAGCGCGCCACCGAGATGGCGCGGCGCATGGTGACGCAATGGGGCATGTCGGACGCCCTGGGGCCGATGGTCTACGGCGAAAACGACGGCGAGGTGTTCCTCGGTCGCTCGATCACCACGCACAAGAACGTGTCCGAAGTGACCATGCAGAAGGTCGACCAGGAGATCCGCCGCATCATAGACGAGCAGTACGCCCTGGCGCGCCGCCTGATCGAGGAGAACCGCGACAAGGTCGAGGCGATGACCAAGGCGCTGCTGGAGTGGGAGACGCTGGACTCCGACCAGCTGGACGACATCATGGCGGGCAAGGCGCCGCGCGCGCCCAAGCTGCCTCAATCGGGCACCATGCCGCCGCCGGCCGCGCCGAAAGACGACGCCGCAGCCGCAGCCGCTCCGGCAGCAACTTAGAGGTCATTTCACAATTAACTGTCATTCCGAAGCCGAAGGCTGAGGAATCTGCTTCTTGCATTTAGTCAAAAGCAGATTCCTCGCTCCGCTCGGAATGACAATTCTTGGAATTTCCATTCTGAAATGCGCGCCTAGTCCGGAAACCGCACTCCTGAATCAATGACTGTCCAGTTTCATTGTGGGCGCTTCCGCCTTGCGCTGGATCGGCCGTTGATCATGGGCGTGGTCAACATCACGCCCGATTCGTTTTCAGATGGCGGCAGGTTTCTCGAGCCCGCCGCCGCCATAGAACATGCGCGCCAACTGATAGCCGAGGGCGCCGATATTCTCGACCTCGGCGCCGAATCCAGCCGGCCCGGTGCCGCTGCCGTGGTGGACGCGGACGAGGAACTGCGCCGCCTGTTGCCGGTGCTCAGGGAATTGCGCGATGCGGCCGTTCCGGTGTCGGTCGATACGATCAAGCCGGAGGTGATGCGTGTCGCACTTTCGGAGGGCGCGAGCATGATCAACGACGTCAACGCCCTGCGCGCACCGGGCGCACTCGAGGCCGTGGCCGGCACGGATGCCGCCGTTTGTCTCATGCACATGCAGGGCACGCCGGGCACCATGCAGCAGCACCCGAGCTATGCCGATGTCGTGGCCGAAGTGCAAGCCTTTCTGCGCGATCGCATGGAAGCCGTGCGCGCAGCCGGCATTCCCACGGAGCGCATCGGCATCGATCCCGGCTTCGGATTCGGCAAGACGCTGGAGCACAATTTGGAACTGCTGCGCCATCTGCGCGATTTCGCCGTGTTGGGCGTACCCGTGCTAGCGGGCTGGTCGCGCAAATCCTCGCTCGGCAAGCTCACCGGCAAGCCCGCGGGCGAACGCCTTGCCGCAAGCATTGCCGCGGCCCTGATCGCGGCGCAAAATGGCGCGGGGATCCTGCGCGTGCACGATGTGGCGGCGACGCGGGACGCGCTTTCCGTGCTTGCGGCAGTTGAGAAGAAACCTAAATGAGCATTCGATGACAAGAAAATATTTCGGAACGGACGGCATTCGTGGACTGGTCGGCGAGCCGCCGATCACGCCGGAGTTCATGGTGCGCCTGGGCTATGCCGCGGGCGAAGTGCTGGTGCGACGGGCGCAAGTGTCGCCCGGCCTGCGACCGGCGGTGCTGATAGGGAAGGACACGCGCATTTCCGGCTACATGCTCGAGGCTTCGCTGGAGGCGGGCTTTGCCGCGGCCGGTGTCGACGTGATGCTTTCGGGGCCGATGCCTACGCCTGCGGTCGCGTACCTCACGCGCGCGCTGCGGCTGCAGGCCGGGGTGGTGATCAGCGCTTCGCACAATCCGTATCCGGACAACGGCATCAAGTTCTTTTCCGGCGACGGCAACAAACTGCCCGACGCGGTGGAAGCCGAAATCGAGGCGCAGCTGGACCGGCCCATGCAATGCCGGGCCTCGGCGCGGCTGGGCAAGGCGCGGCGCATCGACGATGCCGCCGGCCGCTATATCGAGTTTTGCAAGAGCACCTTCCCCAACGGCCTGGACCTGCGCGGGCTGAAGATGGTGGTGGATTGCGCCAACGGCGCGGCTTATCACATCGCGCCGCACGTGTTCCACGAACTGGGCGCGGACGTGGTGGCAATCGGCGTCACGCCGGACGGATTGAACATCAACGACAAGTGCGGAGCCACGAGCCCGAAGGCGCTGCAGGAGGCGGTGAAGCAGCACAATGCGCACCTGGGCATCGCCCTGGACGGGGACGGCGACCGGTTGCTCATGGTGGACGCCGATGGGCGCGCCTACGACGGCGACCAGTTGCTGTATGTGATCGCGCGCATGCGCGCGGCCCAGGGCTCGCTGCCCGGCGTGGTCGGGACCCTGATGAGCAATCTGGCGCTGGAGCGCGCGCTGGAAAGCGCCGGTATCGCCTTTGCCCGCGCACGGGTGGGAGACCGCTACGTGCTCGAGCTGCTGCAGGAGAAGGGCTGGCAGCTGGGAGGCGAGAATTCCGGCCACATCATCTGCCTGGACAAGCACACCACAGGCGATGCGCTGGTGTCGGCACTGCAGGTGTTGACCGCCGTGCGGGAGGCCGATGCAACTTTGGGCGCGCTGTGCCGCGATCTGAAGCTGTATCCGCAAAAGCTGGTCAACGTAAAGGTGGTCAAGGGGTTCAAGTGGGACGCGAGCCCGGCCGTGGGCAAAGCCAAGGAAGCGGCGGAGCGCGAGCTGGGGAAGGCCGGGCGGGTGCTGTTGCGGCCGTCGGGCACCGAACCGGTGCTGCGGGTCATGGTCGAGGGCGAGGATGGCGCCAAGGTGGAGATGCTGGCGGCGATGCTGGCCGAGAGCGTGCGCGCGGCCGCTCAGGCTGGCTGAAATCATCCGAATCAACTCGTTGCACTGAAACAGCCGGCGGTGCCGGCTTGCTTGTAACCTTAGCGTAACAATCGCCCCCTACACTGGCGCCTGTCAGCCGAAACTCATTCGACAGGAGAAAGTGTATGCACCAGCTCAGGCTCGCCGGCATCGGCACATTGTTGTTCATCGCTGCGGCTCAAACCACCGCCTTCGCGCAAATCGTCAAAATCGACGGTTCCAGCACCGTCTATCCGATCACCGAGGCGGTCGCCGAGGATTTCCAGAAATCAAAGAAGAACGCGATCAAGGTCACTGTCGGCATATCCGGCACCGGCGGCGGTTTCAAGAAATTCTGCCGCAACGAGACTGATATCTCCGACGCTTCGCGCCCGATTCTGAAAAAGGAAATGGACGATTGCAAGGCGGCCGGGATCGAGTACATCGAATTGCCCGTTGCGTTCGACGCGCTGACTGTCGTGATCAACCCCAAGAACACTTTTCTGAAAAGCATTACGGTCGAGGAACTGAAGAAAATCTGGGAGCCCGGTGCGCAGGGGAAAATCACCAAATGGAACCAGGTGAATCCGGCCTGGCCTGATGCGCCGATCAAGCTGTTTGGCGCGGGTTCCGATTCCGGCACCTTCGACTACTTCACCGAAGCCATTGTCGGCAAGGCCAAGTCCAGCCGCGGCGACTATACCGCGTCCGAAGATGACAACGTGCTGGTGCAGGGCGTGGCGCGCGATGTGAACGCTCTCGGCTACTTCGGATTTTCCTACTATGTGGAGAACAAGGACAAGCTCAAGTCCGTGCCCATCGTCGAGAAAGCCGGCAAGCCCGCGGTGGAACCCTCGATGGAAAACGTGCTCAAGGGCACCTACCAGCCGCTCGCGCGCCCGATTTTTATTTACATCAATGTCAAGTCGCTGGCCAAACCCGAGGTGAAGGAGTTTGTCGAGTTCTACATGCAACACGGCGCCAAGCTCAGCCGCGAGGTGAAATACGTGCCGCTGCCTGATTCGGCCTACAAGACTAGCTGGGAACATGTGCTGAAGAT
>JAPLRD010000307.1 GCA_026399375.1 Pseudomonadota bacterium | reverse complement strand
GCTGGGAACACGTGCTGAAAATGAAGAAGGGCACGGTATTTGGCGGAGTGGCAGAAGTGGGCATCACCATCGAGGAATTGCTCAAGCGCGAAGCCAAGCTGTAAGCATAATCACCCTTGCCCGCCCGGAACCGTTCCGGGCAGGGCTTTTCCTGATCCTGCGATAATTGGTCCTCTCCTCAATGCCTTCTGCCGTGACCAGCGCGAGCCTACCCGAAGCGATAAGCGGCAACACCAGCGCGCGCCTGGCGGCTCGCCGCTCGCGCCACCTGCGCGAACGCGCCATCGAAGGCGTGCTGCTGCTGGCGGCTCTGGTGTCGGTGTTCACGACACTGGCCATCGTCTATATCCTGGTGAAGGAATCGGTGGTGTTTTTCCAGAAAGTTCCGCTCATCGACTTTCTCACCGACACGCAATGGACGCCGCTGTTCGACGATGCACATTTCGGTATCATGGTGCTGCTCTCGGGAACGCTGGTGAGTTCGGGTGTGGCGCTGGCGGTGGCGATTCCGCTGGGCACCATCATCGCCATTTATCTCTCCGAGTTCGCGCCGTTCAAAGTGCGGGAGATCGCCAAACCCTTTCTCGAGCTCCTCGGCGGCATCCCGACCATCGTCTACGGTTACTTTGCCCTGATGTTCGTGACGCCGATCCTGCAGTGGTTCTTTCCCGGGCTGCCCGGTTTCAATCTGCTTTCCGCCGGACTGGTCATGGGCATCATGATTGTTCCCTATGTCAGTTCCATCAGCGAAGACGCCATGCGCGCCGTGCCGATGAACCTGCGCGAAGGCTCCTACGCCATGGGGGCGACGCGCTACCAGACTGCGGTGCACGTGGTGGTGCCCTCGGCATTCTCGGGTATCGCCTCAGCCTACATTCTGGGCGTCTCGCGAGCGGTGGGCGAGACCATGATTCTGGCAGTCGCGGCCGGGATGCAGCCCAACCTGACCTGGAATCCGGCCGAGCCAGCAGCGACCATCACCGCCTACATTGTGCAGGTGGCGCTGGGCGATCTTCCCCACGGCTCGATCGGCTACCAGACGATCTTTGCTGCCGGCCTCATGCTGATGCTGATAACCCTCGCTTTCAACATCCTCGGCCACGTCCTGCGCCGGCGCTATCGCGAGGCATACTAAAGATGCAGAATCGTGACCTTGGGCAGATACGCAGGATCATCGCCCGCCACAAGCGCTGGGACACCGTTTTCATGGTGATCGGCATGCTTGCCTTGCTGGTGGGCGTGCTCTCCTTTACCGCGCTTTTTGCCGACATGGTGATCAAGGGCGCGCCGCGGTTATCCGCCGACTTTTTCGTGAATTTCCCCTCACGCCGTGCCGGGGAGGCGGGAATATTGTCCGCCTGGGTGGGATCGACGCTGGTCATGCTGGTGACCGCCTTGTTTGCCGTACCGCTGGGTGTCGCTTCAGGTGTGTACCTGGAAGAATACGCGCGCAAGAACTGGGTCACCGACATCATCGAGATCAACATCACCAACCTTGCCGGTGTGCCCTCCATCGTCTACGGCCTGCTTGCCCTGGGACTGTTCGTGTATCAGTTTGGTTTGGGGCAAAGCATACTGTCGGCCGGCCTGACGCTGGCGCTCTTGATCCTGCCGGTGGTAATTGTGGCCACGCGCGAATCCATACGCGCCATCCCGCAGCATATCCGTGAGGGCTCCTACGCGCTGGGGGCGACGCAATGGCAGACGGTCAAGGACCACATCCTGCCCTATTCCGCCGGCGGCATCCTCACCGGGGTGATCATCGGCATGGCGCGGGCCATCGGCGAAACCGCGCCCATCATCACCATAGGCGCGCTCACCTTCATCGCCTTTTTGCCGCCCAGCCCGCTGCAGAGCACGCCGCCGTTTATTTCGTTCGAGTGGGTGATGGCGCCGTTCACGGTCATGCCGATACAGATTTTCAACTGGACCTCGCGTCCCGAGGCCGCGTTTCAGAACAACGCCGCCGCCGCCGGGTTTGTACTGGTGTTGATGACCCTGGTAATGAACGGCTTGGCTATCTATCTGCGCTATCGCCTTCGGAAGAACATCAAATGGTGACCAATATGGCTGGACCCGACATCAAGACCATCATCGACGCTGATGAGCGAGCGCGAGGCACGCTAGTAACCAAGGCTGAAGTGAAGGACCTGAATTTCTTCTACGGCGACTTCCAGGCGCTGAAGAACCTGAGCATGGTGGTGAACGAAAACAAGGTCACCGCGCTGATCGGTCCTTCGGGGTGCGGTAAGTCTACTTTCCTGCGTTGCTTCAACCGCATGCACGACCTGTATCCGGGAAACCGCTACGAGGGTGCGATCGAGTTTCATCCGGACAACACCAACTTGCTCGGCCGCGACGTCGATCCGATCGAAGTGCGCATGCGCATCAGCATGGTGTTCCAGAAGCCCAACCCGTTTCCGAAATCGATTTTCGAGAACGTGGCCTACGGACTGCGCGTGCGCGGCGAGAATGGCAAACGCATGCTGGAAGAAAAAGTGGAGCAGGCGTTACGCCGTGCGGCGCTGTGGGCCGAGGTCAAAGACCGCCTGCATGAACTCGCCTTTAACCTCTCCGGCGGCCAGCAGCAGCGTCTTTGCATCGCTCGTGCGCTTGCCACCGATCCGGAGATGCTGTTGTTCGACGAGCCGACCTCGGCGCTCGATCCGATCGCCACAGGTAGCATCGAGGAGCTGATTTCCGAGTTGAAGGACAAGGTGACCATATTGATCGTCACCCACAATATGCAGCAGGCCGCGCGGGTATCGGACTTCACTGCCTACATGTACCTGGGCGAACTGATTGAGTTTGACATCACTGACAACATTTTCATCAAACCGAAGATGAAGCAGACAGAGGACTACATCACCGGCAGATTCGGCTAGCCGGGGCGAGCCAATCCGCGTACTTTCGGTACCGCCGGTCACAGGCGCAGGGCCATGACGCCCAGCGCAACGGCGCAGGCGCCGATCGCCCGTTGCCGTCCGAACGGTTCCTTCAGAAAGACGCTGCCGAGCACGGCGGCGAAAATGACCGAAGTTTCGCGCAGGGCCGCGACGGCTGCGACCGGCGCCTTGGTCATGGCCCACAGCGCAATGCCGTAGGAGCCGACGAGAAACACGCCGCCGGCCAGCCCGCGCGGCCAGTTCAATTTGGCGTAATGCAAAGCAGCCCTCCCGCGAATGGCGATGACACAGGCAATGAAAATCGGGCCTTGCAGCACGAACACCCACGCCACGTAGCCTGCGGCGGTTCCGGAAAGTCGCACACCCGCTCCGTCGACCAGCGTATAGGTCGCAATAATCACGGCGTTCGCCAAGGCCCAAAGGGTCGCGTCGCGTTGGGCGCGGCCCTTTTGCAGCAATCCGATGCTGAGAATGCCGGCGCTGATGAGCACGATGCCCAGCCAGATCGCAGCGCTCGGGCGTTCGTTCAGCAAGGCGACGCCGAGCAGGGCCACGAGCAAGGGCGCCGTGCCGCGCATCAAGGGATAGGCGTGGCCGAGGTCGCCGACACGGTAGGCTCGCGCCAGCGTGGCGAAATAGCCGACGTGGATCGCGACCGAGGCGGCCAGGAACGGCCAGCTGGCGCCAGTCGGTATCGGCATCGCGGCGATTAGAGGCACCGACAGAACGCTGGCCCCCGCCGCAACCAGCGCCGTGTCCAGCATCACGTCGCGGCTTGATTTGATGATCGCGTTCCAGGTGGCGTGCAGCAGTGCTGCACCCAATACCAGCGCGGTTACCAGCGGCGACATTTCCATTGCTGTATTCATGATCCAGGGGGCGGACACGGCAGTGCGGTCGTCTCAATTGCGTATGGTGCCATCGTTATCGAGATGACGGCCGGGAAAAGTGCTGCAGTGCAGGCTTTTCCCATGTTCTATTGAACGGCGGAGGCGTCAGGAGCAGAATACCGCTTTCGCCTGGCGATGTTGCGGTAGTAGTTGCGGTGCGCCGAGCGCCGCAAGCGGACGATACTTACAGACGGGCCACGGAGCGCATCTATGACTACGGTCGAAAACAAGACGAAGGTAACCATTCTGACCGGAACCTACCGCGTCAAGGGCTACATCGACCTGCTGCCCGGGGCGCGGGTGACGGATTACCTGGTCGAGTCCAAGGACTTTATCGCGGTGACCGACGCGGAGGTGTGGGAATTGGGAAACCGCCATGTCCTGAACGCGCCGTTCATCAACGTAAGCCTGGATCACATCCAGATCGTCACCCCGGGGGAATGACGCGATTGCGCGGCGCCCGGCCGATGGCCGGTGCAGGCCGACCGCGCCCCTTCGCAGCCGCGCAAACATAGTCTGCATTTGATTGACCGGCTTTGCCTAAACGCTGTAAAATCCACCGGTTTTGGCTCTTACAATTAACGGCAACTTCTGGGGAATCAAGGCAATGCGCAGCCGCTTGGTAGCGGGTAACTGGAAGATGCACGGCAGCCTGGCTGCGAATCAACGGTTGCTCGACGGTCTGAAGTCAGGCCTGAAGGCGTCCGATGGCGCGCAGTACACGGTTTGCGTGCCTTATCCCTACCTGTCTCAGGCACAGTCCTGCCTGTCCGGCACACCCATAGCCTGGGGCGCGCAGAATTTGAGCGAGCACGCGCAGGGCGCCTTTACCGGTGAAGTGTCCGGCGCGATGCTGCGCGATTTCGGCTGCCGTCATGTGCTCGTCGGGCATTCCGAGCGCCGGGCGCTGTATGGCGAGACCGACAAGCAGGTGGCGGCCAAGTTTCAGGCGGCGCAGGGGGCGGGATTGATTCCGATCCTGTGCGTGGGCGAGTCGCTGCAGGAACGTGAAAGCGGCGTCACTGAAATCGTGGTCGGACGCCAGCTTGCGGCGGTTCTCGACTCGAGCGGGGTCGGGGCGCTGGTCAACGCCGTGATCGCCTATGAACCCGTATGGGCGATCGGCACCGGCAGGACCGCAACGCCGCAGCAGGCGCAGGCGGTGCACGCATTCATACGCGGCGTCGTCGGCCGGCAGGATGCCAAACTGGCCGCGGGCCTGAGTATTTTGTACGGCGGCAGCGTCAAGGCCGGCAACGCGAAGGAATTGTTCGCCATGCCCGATATCGACGGCGGGCTGATCGGCGGCGCGGCGCTGGTGGTAGAGGATTTCGTCGCGATTTGCGATGCGGCGCGCTCGGCGTAGATTCTTTTTTTTACCATCCGCCATTTTGCGGATGAGTCACAGTGAGTGAAGAATGGATATCTGGTTGACTCTGATTTTGACGGCGCACGTGATAGTCGCGCTGGGCATCATATTCCTGGTATTGCTGCAGCATGGGAAGGGCGCCGACATGGGCGCCGCCTTCGGCAGCGGCTCGTCGGGCAGCCTGTTCGGCGCAACCGGTTCCGCCAATTTTCTGTCGCGCACCACGGCCGCGCTTGCGGTGGTGTTTTTCCTTACCAGCCTGGGGCTTGCCTATGTCGCAACGCACAAGCCCAAGACCGGTGGCAGCGTGATGCAGGATGTCGGTGCGCCCCCGGCGACGACGGTCGCGCCGGCAACGGATGTGCCCAAACCGGCCGACGCGCCGGCCGGGTCGAAGGCGAACGAAGTACCCAAATAGAGAGCGGTGCTCGGAACCCGGTAACCACAAGGATTCGGTGGTTTTTCCGGTTTCCAGATCCGGTCTTTAGTTGTAGACCGCCGACGTGGTGAAATTGGTAGACACGCTATCTTGAGGGGGTAGTGGCGAAAGCTGTGCGAGTTCGAGTCTCGCCGTCGGCACCAGATCAATGCGCACGAGTTTGAAGAACGCGTGCGGCTGCAGAAATGTTCGAGTCAACGTTGAAAGAAAGCAAGGCAAAAAGAAAGCGTTTGATCTAGGTCAACTCCGTATTGCGATCAATAGTGGACGATGTCGCCTGCTTGTATGACGCAAGGCGTTTTTGCTAACTTCCCAATATTGAATATTAGATCTTAACGATCCGTGCTCGAAAACTACTTCCCAGTCATGATGTTCATCTTCGTCGGCCTTGCGGTCGGCGTTGGTCCTATCGTCACCGGCGCGATCCTGGCGCCGCACCGCCCGGACAGCGAAAAAATCTCCCCCTACGAATGCGGCTTCGAAGCCTTCGAGGACGCGCGCATGAAGTTCGACGTGCGCTACTACCTGGTTGCGATCCTGTTCATCCTGTTCGACCTGGCAATCGCGTTCCTGTTTCCCTGGGCGATCGTGCTGAACGAAATCGGCCTGTTCGGTTTCCTGTCCATGATGATTTTCCTCGCCATTCTCGTGATCGGGTTCATCTACGAATGGATGAAAGGGGCGTTGGAATGGGATTAGCGACGCAAGAGGGGCGGCCGTATGGGCGTTGAAGGCATACTGCAGGAAGGTTTTATCACCACCACCGCCGACAAGTTGATCAACTGGACCCGCACCGGGTCCATGTGGAACATGACTTTCGGCCTTGCCTGCTGCGCGATCGAGATGATGCATTCGGGCGCAGCGCGCTACGACCTGGACCGCTTTGGCATCGTGTTTTTTCCCAGCCCGCGCCGGTCCGACGTGATGATCGTCGCCGGTACGCTGTGCAACAAGATGGCGCCGGCGCTGCGCAAGGTCTATGACCAGATGGCGGAGCCGCGCTGGGTCATATCCATGGGTTCCTGCGCCAACGGCGGCGGCTACTATCACTATTCGTATTCCGTGGTGCGAGGCTGCGACCGCATCGTGCCGGTAGACATCTACGTTCCTGGCTGCCCGCCAACGGCAGAGGCCCTGATCTACGGCATCATTCAGTTGCAGAACAAGATCAAACGCACAAATACCATCGCTCGCTGATGCTCGCTCAGACGATCGCACGCTAACGCCCGCTAACCCTCGCTCAGACGATCACTCGCTAAATGGCCGGTAAGCTAGAACAACTAAAAAGCAATCTGGAGGCCGCTCTCGGCAGCCGCATTGTCAGCCTCACGCAGGCCCTGGGCGAAATCACCGTGGTGGTGAATGCGTCAGACTACGTCGCGGTGGCGCAGACGCTGCACGACGACGCTAGCCTCGATTTCGCGCAATTGATGGACTTGTGCGGGGTGGACTATTCGGCCTGGGGCGACGGGGCATGGAAGGGCGCGCGCTTCGCCGCCACCACGCATCTGCTGTCGATCAAGCACAACTGGCGCGTGCGGTTGCGGGTGTTCGCACCGGACGACGGTTTTCCGGTGGTGGAAACGCTGACTGACATTTGGAACAATGTCAGTTGGTACGAGCGCGAAGCCTTCGATTTGTTCGGCATCATGTTCTCCGGCCATCCGGACCTGCGCCGCATCCTTACCGACTACGGCTTTATCGGCCATCCGTTCCGCAAGGACTTCCCGATTTCCGGCCACGTGGAGATGCGCTACGATCCGGAACAAAAGCGCGTCATTTACCAGGCGGTGACCATAGAGCCGCGCGAGATCACGCCGCGCGTCATCCGCGAAGAGCAGTACGGGGATCTTGGCCGTGGCTGACATCCGCAATTACACGATGAACCTGGGGCCGCAGCATCCGGCCGCGCACGGCGTGCTGCGTCTGGTGCTGGAACTCGACGGCGAGGTCATCCAGCGCGCTGATCCGCACATCGGCATGCTGCACCGGGCTACCGAAAAGCTGGCGGAGAACAAGACCTATCTGCAGGCGCTGCCCTACATGGACCGGATGGACTATTTCTCCGTCATGGCCAATGAGCATGCCTACTGTCTGGCGGTGGAGCGCCTGCTCGGGATCGAAGTGCCGCTGCGCGCGCAATACATCCGCGTTCTGTTCGACGAGATCACGCGGGTGCTGAGCCATCTGCTGTTCCTGGGCGCCCAGGGCCTGGACCTGGGCGCGATGACCATGTTCTTGTACACGTTCCGCGAGCGCGAGGACCTGTTCGACATTATCGAGGCGGTGTCCGGTGCGAGGATACACGCAGCCTATTACCGGCCGGGCGGCGTCTATCGCGATCTGCCCGACGTCATGCCGAAGTATATTGCGGCGAAGTCCCGCAGCGCCAAGGCGATTGCGGAGATGAACGAAAGCCGCTCGGGAAGCCTGCTCGACTTCATCGAGGATTTCACCAACCGTTTCCCGGCGTGCATAGACGAATACGAAACGCTGCTTACTGAAAACCGCATCTGGAAACAGCGCACCGTCGGTATCGGTGTAATTACGCCGGAGCGCGCCACGCAGCTTGGTTTCACCGGGGTGATGCTGCGCGGTTCGGGCGTCGAGTGGGATCTGCGCAAGAAACAACCCTATGAAGTCTATGACCGCCTGGATTTCGACATCCCGGTGGGCGTGAACGGCGACACCTACGATCGTTATCTGTGCCGAGTCGAGGAACTGCGCCAGTCGAATCGCATCATGCGCCAGTGCATCGGATGGCTGCGTGCGAATCCCGGCCCGGTGATCGTCGACAATCACAAGATCGCGCCGCCGCCCCGCGCCGACATGAAGAACAGCATGGAAGATCTGATCCATCACTTCAAGCTCTTCAGCGAAGGTTTCCGTGTTCCCGCCGGAGAAGCCTACGCGGCGGTCGAGCATCCCAAGGGCGAGTTCGGCATCTACATCGTATCGGATGGCGCGAACAAGCCGTACCGCCTGAAAGTGCGCGGCGCGGGCTTCAACCACCTGCAGGGACTCAACGAGATGGCGCGCGGCCACATGATCGCCGACGTGGTCGCCATCATCGGCACCCTGGACTTCGTATTCGGCGAGGTCGACAGATGAACGCTGAAATGAATTTTGGTGAATGACATGCTGAGCGCAGAATCGCTGAAGAAAATCGATCGCGAGATCGCCAAATTTCCGCCCGAACAGAAGCAGTCGGCGGTGATGGCGGCGCTGGCCATCGCCCAGGTGGAGAAGGGCTGGCTTGCGACCGAGACCATGGATTTCATCGCGCAATACCTCGGCATGCCTCCCATCGCCGTGTACGAGGTCGCGAGCTTCTACAACATGTACGACCTTGCGCCCGTGGGCAAGCACAAAGTCACGGTCTGCACCAACCTGCCGTGCGCGCTTTCCGGCGGCGTCGAGGCGGCGGAGCACCTGAAGAGCCGGCTGGGCGTGGATTTCAACGAAACCACCGCCGACGGACGCTTCACCCTGAAAGAAGGCGAATGCATGGGCGCCTGCGGCGACGCGCCGGTGCTGCTGGTCAACAACCGGCGCATGTGCTGCTCCATGTCGAACGAAAAGCTGGATCAACTGCTTTCGGAGCTGAAGTGATGCTCGACTACGGTCCAGACGCAATCCTGATGAAGGGCCTTGACGGCTCGAACTGGCACCTCAAGGACTACGAGGCGCGAGGCGGCTACGGCGCGCTGAAGAAGATCGTCAGCGAGAAAATTTCGCCCGAGGCGGTGATCGCCGAGGTGAAGAAGTCGGGGCTGCGAGGCCGCGGCGGCGCGGGATTCCCGGCGGGCCTGAAGTGGAGCTTCATGCCCAAGCAGTACACCGGCCCCAAATATCTGGTGTGCAATACGGACGAGGGCGAACCGGGCACGTTCAAGGACCGCGACATCATCCGCTACAACCCGCACATGCTGATCGAAGGCATGATCATCGGTGCGTACGCGATGGGCATAGCCACCGGCTACAACTATATCCACGGCGAAATCTGGGCCGAGTACGAATTGTTCGAGCAGGCGCTGGAAGAGGCGCGCGCGGCGGGTTACCTCGGCAAGAACATCCTCGGCAGCGGTTTCGACTTTCAGCTGCATGCAGTGCACGGCTACGGCGCCTACATCTGCGGCGAAGAGACCGGCCTGCTCGAGTCGATCGAGGGCAAGAAAGGACAGCCGCGCTTCAAGCCGCCGTTTCCGGCAAGCTACGGCTTGTACGGCAAACCGACCACTATCAACAACACCGAAACGTTCGCCGCGGTGCCCTGGATCATCAACAACGGCGGCGATGCCTTTATGTCCATGGGTGTGGCCAATAGCGGCGGCACCAAACTGTTCTCCATCTCCGGCCACGTGAACCGTCCGGGCAACTTCGAGCTCAAGCTCGGGACCCCGTTCTCGAAGCTCCTGGAGATGGCGGGCGGAATGCGCGGCGGACGCAAGCTCAAGGCGGTGATCCCCGGAGGGTCCTCGGCGCCGGTCATCCCCGGCGACGTCATGATGCAGACGAACCTGGACTACGATGCTATCGCCAAGGCGGGCTCCATGCTCGGCTCCGGCGCCGTCATCGTCATGGACGAGACCACCTGCATGGTGCGCGCGCTCGAGCGCCTGTCGTACTTCTATTTCGAAGAGTCCTGCGGCCAGTGCACGCCCTGCCGCGAGGCCACCGGCTGGATGTATCGGGTGGTGCATCGCATAGAGCACGGCAAAGGACGGCAGGAAGACCTGGACCTGCTCACCGAAGTGGCCAACAACATCGCCGGTCGCACCATCTGCGCGCTGGGGGATGCCGCGGCGCTGCCGGTGAAGAGTTTCCTCGCCCATTTCCGCGAAGAATTCCAGTACCACATCGACAACAAGCGCTGCAAGGTGAGCGTGCCCGGCGGCTATTTCACCCCTGCAAGCGCGACCGCCGGCAAGGCGGCCTGAGAACACCATGCCAAAACTGGAAATAGACGGCAGGCAGGTAGAGGTGCAGAACGGCGCCACCGTGATGGACGCGGCGAACGCGCTCGGCATCAAGATTCCGCATTTCTGCTATCACAAGAAGCTGTCCATCGCCGCCAACTGCCGCATGTGCCTGGTGCAGGTGGAGAAGGCGCCCAAGCCGCTGCCGGCTTGCGCCACGCCGGTCGCAGAGGGCATGAAGGTGTTCACCGATTCCGAGTACGCCAGGACGGCGCAGAAGACGGTGATGGAGTTTCTGCTCATCAACCACCCGCTGGACTGCCCGATCTGCGACCAGGGCGGGGAGTGCCTGCTGCAGGATCTCGCGGTGGGTTACGGCAAGAGCGGTTCGCGCTACCAGGAAGAAAAGCGCGTCGTGTTTCACAAGACTGTCGGTCCGCTGATCTCGATGCAAGAGATGAGCAGGTGCATCCACTGCACCCGCTGCGTGCGCTTCGGTCAGGAGATCGCAGGCGTGATGGAACTGGGCATGATGCGCCGCGGCGAGCACTCGGAAATCGTGACCTTCGTCGGACGCTCGGTCGATTCGGAAGTTTCGGGCAACATGATCGACCTGTGCCCCGTGGGCGCGCTCACGAGCAAGCCCTTCCGCTACAGCGCCCGTACCTGGGAACTCGCGCGCAGAAAGTCAGTCAGCCCGCACGACAGCCTCGGCTCCAACCTCGTGGTGCAGGTGATGGCCAACAAGGTGAAGCGGGTGCTGCCGCTGGAGAACGAAGAACTGAACGATTGCTGGCTGTCCGACCGCGACCGCTTCTCCTACGAAGGACTGAATTCAGAAGACCGCCTGACCCGTCCCATGCTCAAGATCGACGGCAAGTGGCAGGAAGCGGACTGGCAGCAGGCGCTGGAAGCCGTCGCCAAAGGCCTGAAAAACGTGCAGACGCAGCACGGCGCTGAGGCACTGGGTGCGCTGGCAGCGCCGCATTCCACACTGGAAGAACTGTATCTGCTGGGCAAACTCATGCGCGGCATTGGCAGCCAGAACGTCGATTTCCGCCTGCGCCAGTCGGATTTCTCCGCCGACGGCAAACAGGCGGGCGCGCCCTGGCTCGGCATGAAGGTGGCGGACATCGGCGGCCTCGACCGCGTGCTGGTCGTAGGCTCCTTCCTGCGCAAGGACCATCCGCTGCTCGCCGTGCGTTTGCGCCAGGCCGCCAAGCGCGGGCAGCAGATCAACCTCATTCATGCCACTGACGACGACCTGTTGATGGCGCTGGCGAACAAGGCCATCGTGCCGCCGCAGGAACTGGCGGACAAGCTGGCGCAGGTAGTTTGCGCCGTCGCCGAATTGAAACAGAAGCCCGCGCCTGCGGCGTTGGCCGGAATTAAAGTCGCCGAGGATGCTAAGAAGATTGCCGCCAGCCTGAGTTCCGGCGCGAATGCGGGCATTTTCCTCGGCAACCTGGCCGAGCAGCATGCGGATGCGGCGCAACTGCGGCTGCTGGCGCAGGAACTGGCGGGCCTGCTGGGCGCGAAGTTCGGGATGTTCGGCTCGGCCGCCAACAGCGTCGGCGGCTATCTGGCGCAGGCCGTGCCTGGCGCCGGCGGCCTGAACGCCGCGGCCATGCTTGCCGCGCCGCGCAAAGCCTATGTCCTGCTGAATGTCGAGCCTGAACTCGATTGCCACGATACGCGCGCCGCCATGAAGGCGATGAACTCGACTGAATTCGTGATCGTCCTGTCGGCCTACAAGGGCAGCGCGGGCGAATACGCCAACGTGATGCTGCCGATCGCCCCGTTCACCGAAACTTCGGGGACCTTCGTCAATGCCGAAGGCCGCATGCAGAGCTTCAACGGCGTGGTCAGGCCCCAGGGCGAGGCACGCCCGGCCTGGAAAGTCCTGCGCGTGCTGGGCAACCTGCTCGGCATCAAAGGATTCGACCACGACAGCAGCGAACAGGTCCGCGACGAAATCGCAAATCCGGACGCGGTTGCAGCCAGGCTCGACAACAGGCTGAACGGAATGTCGCTCAAGGCACCGGCCGTGAAGCCCGGACTGCAGCGCGTGGCCGATGTTCCCATCTATTGCAGCGACGCCATCGTGCGCCGCGCAGGCTCGCTGCAGCATACGCAGGATGCAGCGGCGCCGCGTGCATGGATGAATGCCGCGCAGCTGGCAAAGCTGGGCCTGAAAGACGGGCAAGCGGTGAAAGTGCGTCAGGGCGAGGGCGAGGCCGCGGTGAAAGCCGCGCTTGACGCCCGCCTGCCGCGCGACTGCGTGCGCCTGGCCGGGGCGCACCCGGCAACGCGCGACCTGGGCCCGATGTCGGGCGAACTCAGCGTGGAGGCGCAGTGATGGCGCTGGTGCTCGAACTGTACGCCAAGTTGATCGCACTGGGACTCGAATTCACCCAGGGCATTTTCGGCCCCGTCCTGGGCGCCGGCATATTCACCCTGGTCAAGACCTCGGCGCTGATCATGCTCATCGTCGGGCCGCTGCTCGGCGCGGTCGCCTATGTGACGCTGCTCGAGCGCAAAGTCATCGGCTACATGCAGATGCGCATAGGCCCCAATCGCGTCGGCCCCTTCGGCTTGCTGCAGCCGATCGCCGACGGTGTCAAGCTGGTGTTCAAGGAACTCATCATCCCCTCGGCGGCCGACAAGATTCTGTTCGTGCTCGCGCCGATGATCTCCCTTACCGTGGCGTTGGCCGCCTGGGCGGTGGTTCCGTTCAGCCCGAAAGTCGTGCTGGCCGACGTCAACGCGGGGCTGCTCTACGTGCTCGCGATCACGTCCATGGGGGTGTACGGCGTCATCGTCGCCGGTTGGGCTTCCAACTCCAAATACGCCTTCCTCGGCTCCATGCGTGCGGCGGCGCAGATCGTATCCTACGAAATCGCCATGGGTTTCGCCCTGGTGTGCGTGCTGATGGTTTCGCACAGCCTCAACCTGACCGCCATCGTCAGCGGCCAGGAAAAAGGCATGTTCGTCAACATGGGTCTCAATTTCCTGTCGTGGAACTGGCTGCCGCTCCTGCCCATGCTGCTGGTGTATTTCATCTCCGGCGTGGCCGAAGTGCAGCGCGTACCGTTCGACATGGCCGAGGGCGAATCGGAAATCGTCGGCTTCCATGTGGAGTACTCGGGCATGCTGTTCGGCGTGTTCTCCATGGCCGAGTACGCCAACATGATCCTGGTTTCGTTCCTGACCACCATCATGTTTTTCGGCGGCTGGGCCGCGCCGCTCGACACACCCATCCTCAACCTTATCCCGAGCCCGGTGTGGCTGTTCGCGAAGGTACTGTGCATATTGTTCCTGTTCCTGTGGATTCGCGCCACCTTCCCGCGCTATCGCTACGACCAGATCATGCGCCTGGGCTGGAAAGTGTTCATCCCGCTGACCATCGTGTGGCTGGTGCTGATCGCCGCATGGATGCAGACTCCGTTCTCGATATGGAGATAGGCGCATGAGCTACCGAGCAGGGGTCGAACGAAGCGCGGAGCAGGGGCCCCGCGTGCGGGGATGCGACCGCGTAGTGAGACTGGGGCGCGCTAGTAAAGTCGACCCCTTATGCGCGCTTTCGGGGTCGGATCCCCTACGGGGGCCCTCCTCCGCCCTGCAGCGCGCCCCGCGCAGCGGGGATGCGAGCAAAGCGAATGCGGCCAACCGCCGACTCGCCGGACTTCTATCGGCTCATGGGTTCGGAGGCGGCGGCCATGGCTGAGAAAATAGTCGATTTCTTCAAGTCCTTCCTGCTGCTCGAGCTGTTCAAGGGCCTGGCGGTGACCGGGCGCCACCTGTTTTCGCGCAAGATCACGGTCCAATATCCGGAAGAGCATACACCGCAGTCGCACCGCTTCCGCGGCCTGCACGCGCTGCGCCGCTATCCCAACGGCGAGGAGCGCTGCATCGCGTGCAAACTTTGCGAAGCGGTCTGCCCGGCGTTGGCGATCACCATCGAATCCGAAGAGCGCGCCGACGGCACGCGCCGCACCACGCGCTACGACATCGACCTGAACAAATGCATTTTCTGCGGCTTCTGCGAGGAATCCTGCCCGGTCGACTCCATCGTCGAGACGCGCATCCTTGAATACCACGGCGAAAAGCGCACCGACCTGCATTACACCAAGGAAATGCTGCTGGCCGTGGGCGACCGCTACGAAGCCGAGATCGCACGGGATCGCGCGAGCGACGCCGCATACCGGTGATGACCCTATGAACATTGAACCGATCGTTTTCTACCTTTTCTCGGCGATCCTGCTGGTCTCCGCGCTGTGCGTGATCACCGCGCGCAATCCGGTGCACGCGGCGCTGTTCCTGGTGCTCGCATTCTTCACCGCCGCCGCCATCTGGATGCTGCTGCGGGCCGAATTCCTCGCCATCGTGCTGGTGCTGGTGTACGTCGGCGCGGTGATGGTGCTGTTCCTGTTCGTGGTGATGCTGCTCGATATCAACATCGACCGCCTGCGCGAGGGCTTCTGGAGCTACCTGCCGCTCGGGGCCGCAGTGGGCGTGCTCATGGTGGTCGAGATGGTGATGGTGCTGGGCGGAAAATATTTCGGCACGGAGCGCATGCCCAATCCGGCCGACCCGGGGGCGGCCTACAACAACACCCAGGAACTGGGCCGGGTCCTGTACACCGACTACGTCTATCCGTTCGAACTGGCGGCGGTGATCCTCCTGGTCGCGATCGTCGCCGCGATCGCGCTCACGCTGCGCCGTCGCGAAGGCACCAGACACCAGGATCCGTCGCAACAGGTCGCGATCAAGCGCAAAGACCGCGTTCGCCTGGTCTCCATGCCGTCAGAGAAGAAGGAGGGCTGAGCGTGACCTCGATACCGATGCCCGCGCTGTCGCTGTCGCACTTTCTGATCCTCGGCGCGCTGCTGTTCGCGATCAGCATCGTCGGCATTTTTCTCAACCGCAAGAACGTGATCATCCTGCTCATGGCGATCGAACTGATGCTGCTCGCGGTCAACATGAACTTCATCGCGTTCTCGCACTATCTGCATGACATATCCGGTCAGGTCTTCGTGTTTTTCATCCTGACCGTGGCGGCGGCCGAGTCGGCCATAGGCCTGGCCATCCTGGTGGTGCTGTTCCGCAACCTGAACACCATCAACGTCGACGACCTGAATGCATTGAAGGGCTAGCATGACATCGATGCAAAAACTCTACCTGCTGGTGCCGCTGGCGCCCCTCGCCGGGGCTCTGATCGCCGGTCTGGCGGGCCGGGCCATCGGCCGCGCGGGCGCGCACTGGGTCACTATCATCGGGGTGACGGTCGCCTTCCTCGGTTCGGTCGCGGTGTTCTTCGACGTCATGAACGGCAACGTGTTCAACGGCAGCGTCTACACCTGGCTGACCTCGGGCGAGACCCGCTTCGAAATCGGCTTCCTCATCGACCGGCTGACGGTGCTGATGATGGTGGTGGTGACTTTCGTCTCGCTCATGGTGCACGTCTACACCATAGGCTACATGGCCGAGGACCCGGGTTACCAGCGTTTCTTCGCCTATATTTCGCTGTTCACCTTCTCCATGCTGATGCTGGTGATGTCGAACAATTTCGTGCAGCTGTTCTTCGGCTGGGAGGCGGTGGGCCTGGTGTCCTACCTGCTGATCGGGTTCTGGTACACGCGGCCGACGGCCATTTTCGCCAACATGAAGGCGTTCCTGGTGAACCGCGTCGGCGACTTCGGCTTCCTCCTCGGCATCGGCCTGATCCTGGCCAATTTCGGCACGCTCGATTACGCCACCGTGTTCGCGCAGTCCCCCGGCATCGTCAAGAACACCATCGAGCTCATCCCCGGATCGCCCTGGATGCTGATATCGGTGATCTGCATCTGCCTGTTCATCGGCGCGATGGGCAAGTCGGCGCAGGTGCCGCTGCACGTCTGGCTGCCCGATTCGATGGAAGGCCCCACGC
>JAPLRD010000029.1 GCA_026399375.1 Pseudomonadota bacterium | reverse complement strand
CAATCCCCCATCGACCCGCAGTACACCACGGCCGACATGCCCGCAGAAATCAGTTCCTGGCCCTTGCGCACCAGCGCGCTGAAAACCGGCTTGCCGTCGGCGCCGCAGGGCGTCATTAATGCGGGGATGACCCCCGTGAAAGTACTTTTGGGCATCACAATTCCTTTCTTGCTGCGTATCGCGGTCGGCCGCAGCCGAATTGCGTCGCAGCGGCTGGTTGTTGATCCGGATTGGATTTACAGGGACTTGCCCGCCTTGCGCAGCTCGGCCAGGATCGGCGCTTTGGGCAACCATATCTTGTCGTATTGGGCGACCACCGCTTCGGCATCAGCCGCATTGGCGGTGCGAAACGGGATTTTGGTTGCCTTGAACTGCTCAATAAGCGTGGGCTCATTGTCTGCCAGTTCATCGATTTGGGTGTTGAGCGCGGTCTTGACCACGCGGGTAATCAAATCGCGATCCGCTGCGGGCAGGGTCTGCCATACACGCCCGGACACCAGCGCTATCACCGGCATGAAGATCGCGTTCATTTGCAGGATCGACTTCGAAACCTTGTCAAAGCGCTGGTTCCAGGAGAATTCAAGGTCAGCCTCCAAACCATCGACCTGGCCGTTCGACATGGCGTCAAACACCTGCGGCGTCGGAATCGGGGTTGGTGCAGCGCCGAGAAGCTGGTAGAAATCGCGATAGGCGGGCGTCGGGTTGATGCGCAGTTTCATTCCCTTGAGGTCGGCGATTTTGGAAATGTCCTTCGACGAAAAGACCGCGCGCATCCCGGTGATGCCCCAGGCCAGGCCGATGGTGCCGGTTTCCGCCGGCAATACGTCGAACAGGCGCATCGCCACCGGATGGCGTACCAGTTTGGCGATCTTGGGGGTTGAATCGACGACATAGGGAGCGGTGATGGCGGCGATTGCCGGCACGCGCGAGCCGAGTTCCGCCGCCATGATCCAGCCCATGTCGAGCGCACCCGACTGCATTTGTTGCAGCATCGCCGCTTCATTGCCAAGCTGGCCCGAAGGGAACACCGTCAGCGAGAGCCTGCCGTTGGTTTCAGCCTTGAGCAGTTCACCAACCTTGAGGGCGGCACGGTTCCATGGATGACCGTTCGGGGTCAGGATGCCAAGGCGAAACTCGCGCGCCTGCGCCAGGGAAAGCGAAGGGGCGGCCAAGGGCAGTGCGGCAGCGGCGGTGATGAATTGGCGACGAGTAATTCTCATGATCTTGGATCCTCCAGTGTTCAGGTTGGGTTACTTCAACAATGCCAGCGACAGGGACGGGTAGATGGACAGTAAAACGAGAAGGACGCACGCGACCACGAAGAATGGCAGCGTGACGAGAAACATCTTTCCGGGCTTGGCACCGGTCACTGCGGCGGCGACAAAGAAGCAGAGTCCTACCGGCGGGGTCAGCAGGCCAAGTACAAGATTGACAACCAGCACCACGCCAAAGTGGCGCGGGTCGACGTTGTAGACTTCGGTGGCAATCGGCAGCAGGATCGGTGCCGTCATGATGAGCCCCGGCACGCCGTCGATGACCGTTCCAATCACCAGCAAGACCACGTTGACCAGCAGCATGAAGGTGATCGGGTCCTTTGCTATCGCTTGCACCATGCCAGCCACGGATTGGGGGATCTTTCCGTAAACCAGAACCCAGGAGAACACTGCGGCAGCCGCAACCAAGAACAGAACGATGGACGAGTAGACGCCCGCACGCAACATCATTTTCGGCATCATTTCAAAGCGGAATTGCTTGGTCCAATAGCGACCGATCAGTATCGCGGCAATAGAGCCAACGGCTGCGGCTTCCGTTGCATTGGCGAGTCCCGAGAGAATGGAGCCGACGATGACGATGGGGATAAGCAGGGTCGGTGCGGCGTCCAGCACCGTCGCGGTCCGTTCCTTCAGGGTCTGCTTGTCTCCGCGCGGGTAGTTGTATACGAAACCCATGAGTGCAATGACCGCAAAGAACAGCACCGTGAGGACGACGCCGGGTATGATGCCGGCGACCAGCATGTCGCCGACCGGCACCTGCGCAAGCGTGCTGTAGACCACAAACATCACCGACGGCGGAATGATGGGACCGAGCATGCCGCCGTAGGCTGTCAGGCCCGCCGCGAAGGTCTTGTCGTAGCCCTTCTTCTCCATTTCCGGCACCATGATCTGCGACATGATCGCGACCTGCGCCGTCGCCGATCCGAGGATGGAGGCGACCATCATGTTCGCCAGAATGTTGACGTAGGCCAACCCACCTTTCAGGGAGCCGACAAAGGCCATGGCGAGGTTGACAATCCTCTGGGTGATGCCCCCGCCGTTCATGATCTCGCCGATCAGGATGAAGAGCGGAATGGCGATCAAGCCGTAACTGTCCACGCCGCCGAAAAGCTGCAGCGGATAATTTTGGAACAACAGGGGATTTCCCGAAGCGGTGATGTAGAACAGCGCACCCATGCAAAGTGACACGGCGATCGGCATGCCGACCAGCAACAGCAAAAGAAAGCCGGTCAGGGTCACCATCTCAGTTGATCCCGTCGGCTTGGGTCATCTCAAAGCCTTCGAACGTGGTCCGGGGAGCCAGATCCATATCCTCCAGCGCATTCGCCAGACCGTGGATTACCATCGTCACCGAGAAAAGCGGGAGGATGAGATACAGAGCCCACGTCGGCCAGTTCAGCGTCTGGGTCCGCTCTGTATAGACGAAATTGAATGACTGGGCGGAAAAGGCTTTCGCATCGAATCCGGCGCGCGCGAGCCCGGCTGGGCCGAGCCAAAGCCAGCACATCCAGCCCAGCACAAGGGCAAACGCGACCACCCCGAAGTCCGCAATGATCTCCGCAATGCGCACCGCGCGCGGCGACAAGCGGTCGGTCAGGAGCGTCATCGCAAAATCGAGGTGAAGCCGGGTCATCGCGGACGCGCCGATGAAGGTCAGCCACACGACCGAATAGACTGCGGATTCATCCACCCAGTAGAGTGGCGTACCGCTGTAGCGCGTCACCACATTGAGCAGAATCAGCGCAACCAGCACGTACATCAAGCCCATGATGGCCCGCTGCTCAACCCACAATACTCCGGACGACACTGCCATGATCCATCTGGACACGAACGGGGTGCGGTTGTGCTGCGAACTGACTTCGGGATGTGGCATGCGGTCACCGGGTAGGTGGTTCGGTTCGGAAAATGTTGCGGCACCGTCGAGTATTTCTTTTTAATTGTATATTGTATAAAATATCCATGTCAATAGTCGCCATGCGCGAGTGCGCACCAGCGGAATCAACATGACCACAGGCATCAAACATCGCACGCTCTCGTCGGCCATCGTCGAGCGCCTTCGCCAGGAAATACTGAACGGGACGCACGCGTCCGGAGCGCAGCTGCGGCAGGACGCGCTGGCAGGGACCTACGGCGTAAGCCGCATCCCCGTGCGCGAGGCGCTGTTTCAACTCGAAGCGGAAGGACTGGTGCAGATCGTGCCGCACAAGGGCGCGATCGTCACGACCCTCTCCCCGGAGGAAGTCAACGACGTATTCGATTTGCGCGCGCTGCTCGAGCCGAGGCTTTTCAGAAACTCGATCCCGGCCCTCACGGCGGAGAGCTTCATTCTGCTCGACGAAATACAACTGAAGTTCTCAACCGCCATCCGGGCCAAGGACCTGCTGGCCTGGGGGAAGCTGAATGCGGAGTTGCACACCGCTTTGTATTCGCGTGCCCAGCTTCCGCAAACATCGTCAATTGTCTCGGGGCTTCTGCAAAAGAGCGATCGCTATACCCGCGTGCAGCTGTCATCACCGGCGGCAATGAAACGCGCCGAGCGCGAGCACGCCGAACTGATTGCTCTGTGCAAAAAGCGGAAAGTGGATGCTGCGTGCGAGCTGCTTTCACAACATATCGAAACCGTCCGGGCAGACTTGTTGAGACTGCTCAAATTGGCGCCGCCGCCAAGGCAAGGATGACAGTGAGCGGTGCCGACCGCCATCCGGGCGCCTTCGCGGCGGTGATGAAAGGGCCGCTTTCCCGGGCCGCGCTCGAGCGCCTCGCGGCCTTGCAGCAGGAGTTCCCGGGGGAAGCGCGCTAGTCGGACCGCTTGAACTTGGTTGCGCCGGGAATTTGCGCCTCGCCTATGCGCACGTCCGTCCGGGTTCGCGGCGATTGCCGACGCTGATGGCGCAGTCCGGGCAGATGTAGAGGCAGCGCAGGCAGCCGATGCAGTTTTCCGCGTTCGCCGCCAGATAGGGGCGGTAACCGCTGGCGTTGAACTCCTCAGAGCGTTTGAACACGTCGAGTCCGCAGACCTGCTTGCAGTAACCGCAGTCCTTGCACAGCGCGGCGTCGACTTCGACGTCGTAGGCGAGCAGGTCGCAGGATAGGCAGCGCCGCGCCTCGCGCATCGCGGTTTCCCTGTCGTAGGCTTGCTCGACCAGCGCGAAACTGCTCAGGCGATCTTCGGCGGAAATGTTCTGCCAGTTCTCGCGCACGCTGCCGCGCGGCGCTGTTTCCTCCGCCTCGGCCGGGGGCTTCCCGCTCGCAAATCGTTCGAGATCGCCGCTGCCGCCGAGGTAGCGGTCGATTGCGGCGCCGGCCGTGCGTCCCTGCGCAATGGCGTCGATGATGGTGGCGGGGCCGGTGACCGCGTCGCCGCCGGCGAAGATGCCGGCGACCGAGGTGGCGAGGCTGCCCGGATCGGCGCGCACGACGCCGCTTTTCTCGCGCGCCACCGTCTGCGCCGGAACGTCGACCTCCTGGCCGATGGCCATGATCACGGTGTTCGCGGATAGGTTGAATTCGCTGCCCGCCACGGGTTCGGGACGCGCCCGGCCGCTCGCATCGGGCGCTCCCAGCGCCATGCGGATGCAGGTCATCGCGCCACCGGCTATGCGCAGCGGCGCGGCGAGGAACTCCATGTTCACGCCTTCTTCGATCGCGGCTTCGATTTCCTCTGCGCTCGCCGGCATCTCCGCCCGTGTGCGGCGGTAGACCTGCACCACTTCGGCGCCCAGGCGCCGGCTGGTTCGCGCGGCGTCGATCGCGGTGTCACCGCCGCCGACGACGATGACTTTCGCGCCGACGGCCGGAGGGGATCCGCCATTGACCGCTTCGAGGAAGGAAATGCCGCCTATCGTTTCGACCGCGTCTTCGCCCGGTATGCCCATGCGCGTCGCGCGCCAGGCACCGGAGGCGATGAAGACGGCGTCGTAGCCTTGCTCCAGCAGGGCTTCGGCCGAAGCGACGCGTTGGCCGGTCTCTATCTTTACACCGCACTGCTCGATCAGGCGGAGATCGGCATCGACGACCGCGTCGGGGAGCCGGTATTCCGGAATGCCGTAGCGCAGCATGCCGCCTGCGCGATCCAGCGCTTCGAGCACCGTCGTTTCATGTCCGAGCAGCGCCAGGTAATAGGCCGCCGTCAGGCCGCAGGGTCCGGAGCCGATGACAGCCACCTTCTTGCCGCTGTTTGCGAGCGGCGCCGGCAGGGCAACCTTCGAGCCGAGTTCCGCCGCGACGCGTTTCAGCATGCGGATCGCCACCGGCCCCTCGTACTGGGCGCGGCCGCATTGCTTTTCGCAGGGGTGAACGCAGGCGTAGCCGCAGACCAGCGGGAAGGGAATGCGCTCGCGTATCGTCGCCAGTGCTTCGCCGAAGCGGCCTTGCGCGATCTGCCGCACGTAACGCGGCACGTCAATCCCGGCGGGGCAGGCCGCTTCGCACGGGGCGACCCGGGGTTGGAGTTGCGTTGAGCTGTTCACCACCACGCTCCTGTAGGCATCGGCTCACTCATGGACTGTGAGGCAGGGGCTCATGCCGCTGCGAGTTCGCTTCCGAGGGCGAGCAGTTTGAGGTTCAGTTCCAGCGCCGCGCCGCGAAAGCGCTTGCGCAGCAGGCTCTCCAGGCTCGCGATCTTCACCACGCGCGTGAACGCGGCGACCGCCGCGAGCGCGAGGATGTTGACGCTGCCCGCGTTGCCGAGGTCGCTCGCCCTGCGCGTGAATTCCATGCCGATGAAGTTCGGCCCCTCGCGCGCCGCGGCGAGGGTGCTGTCGTAGAGCACCGTCACGCCCTTGGCGGCCCAGGACTCGTACTTCTTCGCCGCCTCCTCGGTCAGCGCCAGCACGCAGTCGGGCGTGCGCACCTGCTGGAAAATGATTTCGTCTTCGTCCACGATCACCTCGGCCAGCGAAAGTCCGCCGCGGCTGGCGATGCCGTAAGACTGCGTCTGCACCACGTTCTTGCCTTCCAGTATCGCGGCCTCGGCGAGGATGATCCCCGACAGGATCAGCCCCTGTCCGCCCGAACCGGCGAGGATGATTTCGCTGTGCTTGTTCATATAGCGCTTATCCGACAATTGTCATTCCCAGGGCAGCGCCCGAGGAATCTGCCTCTCTTGTCCCACGCCAACAGCAGATTTCTCGCTTTGCTCGGAATGACACAATTTGGGGTGCCTGAGGTGCGCGTACAGTTCATCGCACGCGTCCTGTTCATGCCTGCCGGGCGCGCGCGCGTATGGTGTCGTAGCGCGCGTTGAAATCGGGTTCGTTCTTGTCGACCAGTGTGCCGACGGGGAAATGGTTGCCGCGCTCCGATTCGGGCAGGCGGCGGTAGCGCTCCAGCGGCAGCGCGCGGCCGGCGAGCCATTGCAGCATTTCGGGCGTTTCCTTCATGTCGTTGTAGCGGCCGAAGTGCGTGGGGCAGGGGCTGATCACTTCCACCAGGGAGAAGCCCTTCTTCTGCAGCGCCTGCTTCATGATTTCCTTCATGTCCCAGCCCGCATCCGGCGTGCAGCGGGCGACGTAGTTCGCGCCGGCCGTTTCGGCAAGCGCGCAGATGTCGAATTCGCGCTCCGGATTGCCCCAGGCTGTGGTGCTGGTGATGGCCCAGCCCGGCGTCGTGCCGGAGACCTGGCCGCCGGTCATGCCGTAGTTGAGGTTGTTGAGCACGACGGCGGTCACGTCGATGTTGCGCCTCGCGGCGTGGATGAAGTGGTTGCCGCCTATGGTGACGCTGTCGCCGTCGCCCATGATGGCGACCACATTGAGCCCGGGCTTGTGCGCCTTGATGCCGGTGGCGAAGGCGAGCGCGCGGCCGTGCGTGGTATGCAGCGCGTTGGTGAGCAGGTAGTCGTCGGCCTTGCCGGTGCAGCCGATGCCGGTGACGACGACGGTGTCGGTTTTGGCGTAGCCCAGTTCCTCGAAGGCGCGCAGGAGGGCGCCGAGCATGCCGCCGATGCCGCAGCCCGAGCACCACATGTGCGGCAGCACGCCCGGCTTCATGTACTTGAGTCCCGTCGCGTGCGCCATGTTCAGTTCCCTTCCCCCTTTGCGGCAGCGGGTCGCTGCATCGCGTCCAGGATGTCCTGCGGCGTGATGATGGTGCCGTTGTATTTGTTGACCCGGCGGATGTCCGCGCCGGCGCCCAGCGCTTTTCGCACTTCGCCCGCGACCTGGCCGCTGTAGTTCATCTCCGGCACCACCACCATGCGCGCGTTCCGGCCCAGCGCGGCGATTTCCTTGTCGGCAAAGGGCCAGATGGTCTGCAGTTGCAGCACCCCGGCCTTGATTCCCTGCGCGCGCGCTTCCAGCGCCGCCGCGCGCCCGGAGCGGGTGGTCGCGCCGAAGGCGACGATCAGCACGTCCATGTCCTCGGTGTAGTAGGCGCGCGTCAGGACGATATCTTCGCGATGGCGTTCGATCTTTTCGTGCAGCTGGCGCACGCGCCAGGCGGCGTTGGCCGGATCGTTGTTGCTGTAGCCGTCGGTGCCGTGCATCGAACTGGTGACGTGGAATACGTAGTCACTGCCGTAGGCCGCGAGCGGGGCGACGCCGTCCGCATCCGGCTTGAACGGCAGGTAGGCGGCGGGCGCGCCGCCCGGCGCCTTGCGCTCGACGATTTCGATTTCGCCGGGCAGCGGCAGTGCCACGTTCTCGCGCATGTGGCCGACGATTTCGTCCGGCATCAGGACCACCGGCACGCGAAAGCGCTCGGCGAAATTGAAGGCCTGCACCGCGAGGGTGAAGCATTCGCGCACGCTGGCCGGGCACAGCGCGATCACCGACTGGTCGCCGTGGCGTCCCCAGCGGACCTGCATGACATCGGACTGGGCCGGTTTGGTCGCAAGGCCGGTGGAGGGGCCCGAGCGCTGCACGTCGACTATCACGCAAGGCACTTCGCCCATGACGGCGAGCCCGAGATTTTCCTGCATCAGCGAAAATCCGGGGCCGCTGGTCGCGGTGAAGGCCTTCGCGCCGGCGAGCGAAGCGCCGATGACGGCGGCGATCGAGCCCATTTCGTCTTCCATCTGGATGTACATGCCGCCCAGGGCGGGCATGCGCGCGGCGCATTCGTCGGCTATTTCGGAAGAGGGCGTGATCGGATAGCCGGCGTAGAAGCGCGCGCCGGCATAGATGGCGCCTTCGGCGATCGCTTGATTGCCCTGCATCAGGCGCATTTCTCTTGCTGCTGCCGCTACCGCTTCCATGGCCTCGGGTTCCTGAACTATCGGAACGTGTAGTAGAAAATCACTAAGAGAAACGAAGCTTACTCTCTAACAGTGCGCGGACCCGGAATGCCAGGCGGCTACCTTCGCAACTATTGATCCTGATCAAATCCGTCGGGCCCGGAACAGCCGGGGAGTCGCGCCAACCGCGAAGCGTAGGCCGAATCGAATAGTTTGCTTCCACTTCGGCCGCTTGTCGCATTCGCCCGCACCTGACGCGATTTCGACAATTCCCGCGGCATAGGCACACGGCGCACCGGTCGGCTGCAACAATCCGATTGCCGCGCATGACCGTCCGACCCCGCCAGGCGACCGCCCGTCGGCCTGCACGGGCGCGAGCGTGACGGAGTTGGCGCGGCGCCAAACCCATGGCCTGCATCTTGCGTTGCCATAGGCCAGGGGACTACTCAACTTTCGGAGTGCGCCATGAAACGGCCAAACGAACATTCGGTGGAAATACCGGAACTGGACGAGCAGCACAAGCACGTGTTCGAGCGCTTTGTGTTCGTCAAAGACACGCTGGCGAACGGTGGCGGCTGGAACGACACGCATGCGGCTCTGGCGACGCTGATCACCCGCTTCGAATTCTGCTCCTCGGTGGAAGAGGCGCTGATGCAGATCCACGACTACCCGGATTGCGAGTGTCACAAGAAGGAGCATGCGGAGCTGCTGCAGAACCTGCACGCAATGGAGAAGGCGACGCTGACCACAGGCCTGACCGAGAAAATGATAGGCACAGCGTTTGCGGCGACGATGAAGCACCATCTGACGCAGGACCGGCGCTACGCGCGCTTTCTGCCGCAGGTGCGCGCACAGGCAGCGGAACACCGGGAGTAGGGGCCTGTTTCAAGATGAGGGGATATCTCCCCTCATTCTCCCCGAAAATGGGCTGTTGCAAAATTCATTCTTGCAACGACGGCTAATTCCGCCGCGCGTGCGCGCGCAGGCCGAACGCGGCGAGTTCGTTGATCAGCAGCGCCGCAAGCACCAGCGCGCCGCCGGCCAGCGTCGCCAGCGCCGGCGCTTCGCCCGCGCCCAGCCAGGCCCACAACGGGCCGAGGACCACTTCGAGCATGGCGAGCAGCGAGAGTTCCGGTGCGGAGAGGTGCGGGCTCGCGCGCACCATCAGCATGCACGGCAGGCCCAGCTGCAGGCAGCCGAGCAGGGCGAGCAACAGGATGTCGTTCACGCTGGCCGTGAACGGCAGCGCGAATGGCAGGGTGACGGCCGCGGAAAAGACGGCTCCCAGCAGCACCGCCGGAACCAGGTCCACCGAGCGGCCGGCGTGCTTGAGCGTCACGAAATTCACCGCCGCGGCCACGGGCACGGCGAGTGCGATCAGCATTCCGGCGAGGTGGCGGGCCTCGCCGCCGGCGAAGCCGGAACCGAACATCCACAGCATGCCCGAGATGGCGAGCGCGATCGCCGCCCAGGTCCTCGGCGCGATCGGATCGCGCAGCACCGCGCGTGCCAGCAGCGCCGTGAGCAGCGGCGAGATGCTGTTGACGATCAGCGTGTTCGCGGTGGTGGTGGTCATGAGCGCCAGCATGAAGGCGACGAACATGATGGACCACATCGCGCCGGACAGGACGCCGTAGCCGCCGGTGGCGCGCACCGCCTCCCAGGTTCTGGCGCCGCGCATGAACAGCAGCGCGGCCAGCAGGAACATCGCGGCGAACAGGCTGCGCCAGAACGTCACTTCCCAGCGCCCCGCGGACTCGATGTGCCGCGTCACCACGCCCGCCGTGCTCCACAGCACCGGCGCGACGATCATGAGTGCTATCGCGCGGCAGTGTGCGCGCGGCTCGATGGCGCTCATCGCGCTGCGAGAAAGCGGTCAAGTTCAGCGGCCAGCCCGGGCGTTTCACTGTCGGCGAACTCATAGCGGGCGCGCACCACCGGCTTGTCGATTTCGATCAGCGCCGCCAGATCGATCGGCGTCGCCGCCACCACTACGTCGATCTGCGCATCATTGATGGTTTGGCGCAACGCTTCGAGCTGCGCCGGCGCATAGCCCATCGCCGGCAGCACCGGTCCGATGTGCGGGTACTGCGCGTAGACCGCCGAGATTTCCGGCGCAGCCGACGTGCGCGGATCGACCACGGCCGCCGCGCCCGCCTGCATCGCCGCGAGATAGCCGGCGCCGCGGGCCATGCCGCCGTGGGTGATGGTGGGGCCGTCCTCGACCACCAGCACGCGCTTGCCGCGTACCGCGCTGGCATCGTCCAGGCGCACGGGCATGGACCCGCGCAGGATCACCGCGGTTGAATTCACGCCGCGCACGTTGTCGACCACACGCTGCACCGTGGCCGCATCGGCCGCGTCGGCCTTCGCCACCAGCACGATGTCGGCCATGCGCAGCACCGTTTCGCCCGGGTGGTAGGTGGTCTCGTGGCCCGGGCGCAGCGGGTCGACCAGCACGATGTGCAGGTCGGGGCGCACGAACGGGAAATCGTTGTTGCCGCCGTCCCAGAGTATGACGTCGGACTCCCGTCCCGCCAGTTCGATGATGTCGACGTAGTCCACGCCGGCATAGACGACGTTGCCCGCCGCGATGTGCGGCTCGTATTCCTCGCGCTCCTCGACGGTGCATCGGGCGAGTTGCAGATCGGCCCGTGTGGCGAAGCGCTGCACGCGCTGGCGCGCGAGGTCGCCGTAGGGCATGGGATGGCGCACGACGCCGGCTGAGAGGCCCCGATTTCGCAACGCGCGAGAGATCCAGCGGCTCACCGGAGATTTGCCGCAGCCGGTGCGCACCGCCGAAACCGCGATCACCGGTTTGCCCGCCGAAATCATGGTGCGCTGCGGACCCAGCAGCGTGAAATCGGCGCCCGCGGCCAGCGCGCGCGAGGCGCGGTGCATGACTTCCACATGCGCAAGATCGCTGTAGGCGAACACTATCTGCTCGAGTTCACACGTTCGGATCAGCGCTTCTAGCTCCGCCTCGGGCTCGATCGGGATGCCCTGCGGATAAAGGGGGCCGGCCAGCGCGGCGGGATAGCGGCGTCCGGCGATGCCGGGAATCTGCGCGGCGGTGAAAGCGACGACCTCGAACGCCGGATCGTCGCGATAGACGACATTGAAATTATGGAGATCGCGGCCGGCCGCACCCATGATCGCGACGCGGGTGCGGTAAGCGGTGTTCACGGCTTGCTCATTGCGGCGCGCGGAACAGTCTTCGCGTCTATGGTGTCGTCGTCGGCGGTGCGACCGGGATGTCCTTGAAGCCGGCCTTGTCCAGCGCGCGGCGGACCGCGCCTGAAGCCTTCGCCCCTTCCATCCATCCGGTGACATAGGCAAGCGCATTCGGCCGGTCCTTCGGCAGGACGACGGCGATATTGATGCGCTGAAATGCGCCTTCGAGAATGCGCGAACCGGGTACGCGAACGGCCAGCGCGGGAAGCGTCTGGTGCGTCAGCGCGAACGCGTCGGCCTGGCCCGAGCGCAGCATCTCCAGCGCCGCATCGACCGACGCCGCGGGAGAAATTTTCGCGTTCTTCAGCGTGCGCCCCGCGCTGCGTATGGTCGTGGTGCCGGCGATGCCGATCACGCGCACACCGGGGCGGTCGACCTCTGCGATCGACTTGATGTCCGAACCGGCGCGCACGAGATAGGTGTTCTCGTCGAATAGGTAGATCGGACCGATGCCCAGCAGCTTCCTGCGTTCGTCGTCTACCGGCATGAACGCCGCGTCGATGGATCCGCTGGCGACCGCATCGGTCACTATCCCCGAGTTCGGAGCCAGCACGAATTCCACCGGTACGCCGGCATGTTGCGCGAGTTCGTTTGCGAGGTCCACGCTGACGCCACGCGGCGTGCCGTCGGCCCCCTTCACGACGAAGAAAACGGACTGCTCCGGAGCGAACACCAGGCCGAAGCGCAGTTTCCCCGTGGGTGCGAGTTCATTCAATGTGGCCGGGTCGGGGCGGTCCCCCAGCGAAGCGCAGCCGGGCAGGATCGTGAGCAGCAGCGGCGAAATCAGTTTGAGCAGTTTCATGTGTGTTTCCTCCCAGTATGTCTCAGACCCGCATTGTCCCATGCCCGGCAAGAAATTCCGCCAGGACGCGCGCGGTGTGCGAGCGCGCCGGCGCGCTCGCAAGAGCGGCCGGCGTGCCCTGAGCCGCGATGCGCCCGCCGGCGTCGCCGCCCTCGGGGCCGAGGTCGATGATCCAGTCGGCGTCGGCGATGACATCGAGGTTGTGCTCGATCACCACCACGGTGTTTCCAGCGTCGACCAGGCGGTGCAGCACGCGCAGCAGCTTTTCCACATCGGCCATGTGCAGGCCGACCGTGGGCTCGTCCAGCACGTAGAGCGTGTGGCCCTCCGCTCCGGCGCGGCCGGGGCGTGCCGCGGCATTGCCCTCGGCGTCGATGCGAACCTTGGATAGCTCAGTTACCAGCTTTATCCGCTGCGCCTCGCCGCCGGACAGCGTCGGGCTTTGCTGGCCCAGCGTCAGATACCCCAGACCCACGTCCTGCAGCAGGCGCAGCGCGTGGTGCGTGGACGGATGGGCGGAGAAAAACTCCACCGCCTCGTCCACGTTCATGGCGAGCACCTCGCCTATCGACTTCTGCTTGAAGCGCACCGCCAGTGTTTCCGGATTGAAGCGCGCTCCGCGGCAGACTTCGCACAGGACTTTGACGTCGGGAAGGAAGCTCATCTCGATGCGCTTCATGCCTTGGCCCTCGCATCCGGGGCAACGGCCTTCTCCCGTGTTGAACGAAAAGCGCGACGGGCTCCAGCCGCGCATGCGCGCCTCGGTGGTGTCGGCGAACAGCCTGCGGATCGCATCCCAGAAGCCGACGTAAGTCGCGGGACACGACCTCGGCGTCTTGCCGATCGGCGTCTGGTCCACTTCGAGCACGCGCCCGATGTGTTCCGCGCCGAGAATCCGGCTGCAGCCCGTGAGCTGCACCTGCGTACGTTTCTTCGGCGACAGGCGCGTCTGCGCCACCAGGCGCGCGAGGTTGGCGTGCAGCACGTCGCGCGCGAGCGTGGACTTGCCGCTGCCGGATACGCCGGTGACGACGCACAAGCGCGCCAGCGGCACGCGCACCTGCCTGATGTTCAGGTTGTGCAGATCGGCACCGAGGATTTCCAGCGCCGGCGTCTTCGCGCTCACCGCGCGCGGCGGATGCAGGGGATGTTGCAGGGGATGCTTGAGAAACCGTCCGGTGACCGAGTCGGGGTTCGCCATCAGGTCCGCGGCCGAGCCCTGGGCCACCACGCGACCGCCGCGGATGCCCGCGCCCGGGCCGAGGTCGAGCACGTGCGCCGCGCGGCGTATGGTGTCCTCGTCGTGCTCCACCACCACCAGGGTGTTGCCCTTCGCCTGCAGTTTTTCCAGGGTGTTGAGCAGCACGTCGTTGTCGCGCGGGTGCAGGCCGATGGTCGGCTCGTCCAGGATGTAGCATACGCCGCGCAGATTGGAGCCCAGCTGCGCCGCCAGGCGGATGCGCTGCGCTTCGCCGCCGGAGAGCGTGGGCGCCGAGCGCGCCAGAGCGAGATAGCCGAGCCCGACCTCGGCGAGGAAGTTCAAGCGGGAGTTCAGTTCCGCCACCAGGTCGCGCGCGATCTCGGCTTCGCGTCCGCTGGTTTCGAGCTCGCGGAAGAACGTCCCCAATTTCGCCACCGGCAGGTCGACCAGTTCGGCGATGGAGCGCTTGCGAAAGCGCACCGCGAGGGCTTCGGGGTTGAGGCGCTTGCCGTCGCAGGCGGGGCAGGACACATCGCCCTGCTGCTCGTCGAGAAAGCTGTCCAGGCGCTGGTCTTCCTGTTCGCGGCTGACGTTTCTGTCGTGTTCGTAATCCGGTTCCTGATAGCCCGAAAGCTTCACGCCGGTGCCGAGGCAACTCGCGCACCAGCCGTGCTTGGAGTTGAACGAGAACAGGCGCGGGTCCAGTTCGGGGAAGCTGCGCGCGCAGGAAGGGCAGGCGCGCTTGGTGGAGAAAATCGTTTGCGGCAGCGCGAGTTCGATGCGGGCGCTTTTCGATTGCTTCCCTGCGGCGTCGGCGAGGCGATCGAGTTCGCCCAGCACATGCACGATCCCCTTGCCGAAGTCGAGTGCGCGCGAGAGTGCGTCGCGCAATTCCGCTTCGTTTGCGGCGGTCACTCGCAGGTCGGCCACCGGCAGTTCTATGGTGTGCTCACGGAAGCGGTCGAGGCGCGGCCATTTCGCCGTGGGCAAAAACTCTCCGTCCACGCGCAGGAAATCGTAGCCCTTGCCTTTGGCCCACTTGGCGAGATCGGTGTAGAAGCCCTTGCGGCTGGTCACCAGCGGCGCCAGCAGGCCGATGCGCTGGCCTTTGTGTGTTCGAAGAATGTGCGCGGCAATGGCGTCGAAGCTCTGCGGTTCGATCGCGACATCGCAGTCGGGGCAGTATTGCGTGCCGAGCTTGACGTACATCAGGCGCAGGAAGTGGTAGATCTCGGTCAGCGTCGCCACCGTGCTTTTCCTGCCGCCGCGGCTGGTGCGCTGCTCGATCGCCACCGTGGGCGGGATGCCGAAGATCGCATCCACGTCCGGGCGCGACGAAGGCTGCACGAACTGGCGCGCATAAGCGTTGAGCGATTCGAGGTAACGCCGCTGGCCTTCGGCGAACAGGATGTCGAAGGCGAGCGTCGACTTGCCGCTGCCTGAGACGCCGGTGATCACGGTGAACTGGTTGCGCGGGATTTCGACGTCCACGTTCTGCAGGTTGTGTTCGCGCGCGTTGTGGATGCGTATGTTGGAAGGTGGCTTGGGCCTGGTCAGCAATGCTTTCTGCAGCGGCAATCCTTCGGAGACGCCCAACTGGAGCGCTTCTCCAGCCGGTTGCCCGAGGGCGGCGTCGTATTCCCGCAGGGCTTTGCCGGTATGCGAGGCGGCATGCGCCCTGAGGTCCGCCGGCGTGCCGGTGCAGACGATTTCGCCGCCGGCGTCGCCGCCTTCCGGTCCGAGGTCTATGATCCAGTCGGACGCGCGGATGACATCGAGATTGTGTTCGATCACCGTCACCGAATGCCCGGTGGCGATAAGTTTGCGCAGTGCGCGCAGCAGCTTGGCGATGTCGTCGAAGTGCAGGCCGGTGGTGGGCTCGTCGAACAGGAACAGCTTGCCCTTGCGCGCGAGGCCGCCTGCTGCAGGTGAACCTTTGGTCGCTTCGACCAGATGGCCGGCGAGCTTCAGCCGCTGCGCTTCGCCGCCGGAGAGCGTGGGCACCGGCTGGCCGAGCTTGAGGTACTCCAGCCCTACGTCAGCCAATGGCGTAAGCACCGCCTGCACCTGCGCCTGATCGGAAAAGAAGGCGAGCGCTTCGGCTACGGTGAGTTCCAGAACGTCGGCGAGGGACAGCGCGCGTTTGCCATCCTTGCTCGCGAGCGTGACTTCGAGCACTTCGTCGCGGAAGCGCCGGCCGTTGCAGTCGGGGCAGCGCAGGTAGACGTCTGACAGGAACTGCATTTCCACGTGTTCGAAGCCGTTGCCGCCGCAGGTTGGGCAGCGGCCGTTGCCCGAGTTGAAGCTGAAGGTGCCGGCGGTGTAGCCGCGCTCGACCGCCATGGGCTCGCGCGCGAACAGGTTGCGGATGGCGTCGAAGGCGCCGACGTAGCTCGCCGGGTTGGAGCGAGTGGTTCGGCCTATGGGCGACTGGTCCACCATCACCACATCCTCGATCCGTTCGGCGCCTGCGAGCGCGCGGTGTGCGCCGGGAGTCTCCGTCGGCCGGCCCTTGGCTTTCAGCAGCGCCGCGTGCAGCACGTCCTGCACCAGCGTCGATTTGCCCGAGCCCGAGACGCCGGTGATGCAGACCAGATGGCCCAGCGGAATGGCGACGTCGATGTTCTTCAGGTTGTGTTCGGTCGCGCCCAGCAGTTCGATGCTCGGCCCGCCCGATAGCACCGGTTTGGGCGCGATGCCGCCGTCGGCGCGCTTGCGCCCGGACAGGTACTCCGCAGTGAGCGAATGCGTCGCCTTCAATTCAGCGGGCGTGCCGAAAGACACCACCTCGCCGCCGCGTTCGCCCGGTCCCGGGCCCATGTCGAGCAGGCGGTCGGCGGCGAACATGATCTGCGGGTCGTGCTCCACCACCACCAGCGAGTTGCCGGCGTCGCGCAACCGGTGCATCACTTCGATCACCCGGCCCATGTCGCGCGGATGCAGGCCGATCGAGGGCTCGTCCAGAACGAACAGGGTGTTCACCAGCGAAGTACCGAGCGCGGTGGTGAGGTTGATGCGTTGCACTTCGCCGCCGGAGAGCGTGCGCGACTGGCGGTCGAGGGTGAGGTAGGCCAGCCCCACCTGGCACAGGTAGGAAAGCCGGGCACGGATTTCGGTGAGTAGCAGGTCGGTGGCCTCGTCCAGCGGCGCCGGGAGGTGCAGGGAGTCGAAGAACGTGCGGCAGCGCTCGATCGGCAGCAGCATCAGGTCGTGCATCGTCAGACCTGGCAGCGTCGCGAGCTTGTCGTCACCCCATTTGACGCCGAGCGGTTTGAACCTTTTGTATGTGCCAAAGACGGTGTCCGCATCTTGCCTGGTTCCCAGGCGCCACAGCATCGCGTCGTGCTTGAGTCGCGCGCCCTCGCAAGTCGGGCAGGGCGTATAGGCGCGGTACTTCGACAAGAGCACGCGGATGTGCATCTTGTAGGCCTTGGTCTCCAGCCAGTCGAAGAACTTGCGCACACCGTACCAGGTGCCGGGCCAGGATTTCTTCCAGCCTTCCCATTCCGGCTCGCCCTCCAGCACCCACTTGCGCTGGGCGGCGGTGAGCTTTCGAAACGGCGTGTCGAGCGGAATGCCGCGCTTGTTCGCGTACTTCACCAGGTCGGTCTGGCATTCCTTGAAGCTCGCCGTCTGCCACGGCCGCACCGCGCCTTCGCGCAGGGTCTTGCCTTCGTCCGGAACGATCAGGCCGAAGTCGATGCCGATGACGCGGCCGAAGCCGCGGCAGCCGTCGCAGGCGCCGATGGGGGAATTGAAGGAGAACAGCGACGGCGTCGGATCGGCGTAGTGGATGTCGCAGTCGGCGCAATGCAGGTCGGAGGAATAGCGCCAGATTGCTGCGTCCTTGCTCCCTCTCCCCGCTTGCGGAGAGAGGGGCGCGTCCTCGTCGGCCGCCAAATATACATTCACCTTCCCCTGGCCGATTTTCAGCGCCGCCTCCAGCGCTTCGATCACGCGCGTCTTTTCTACAGACGACAGGCGAATCCGGTCTTGCACCACTTCCAGCGTATCGCCCGCGCGAGCGTGGATGCGGCTGTAGCCCTGGCTCTCCAGCAGTTGTTTCACTTCGGCTTCGGTGAAATTCTTCGGCACCGTCACCGGAAACGCGATGATGAGGCGCGGATCGTCCGCGGCGCTTGCGCGTTCGGCGAGCGCGGCGTAGATCGACTCGGGAGAATCCCGCACTACCTTCCCGCCGCAACCGCGGCAGAACAGTTCCGCCGCGCGCGCGAACAGCAGCTTCACGTGGTCGTTCAGCTCCGTCATGGTGCCGACGGTGGAGCGCGAAGTGCGCACCGGGTTGGTCTGGTCGATGGCGATCGCGGGCGGAATGCCCTCGATGCGATCCACCTGCGGCTTGTCCATGCGGTCGAGGAACTGGCGCGCGTAGGGCGAGAAGGTCTCGACGTAGCGCCGCTGGCCTTCGGCGTAGAGCGTGTCGAACACGAGCGAACTCTTGCCCGAGCCGGAAACGCCGGTGACCACGACGAGCTGGTTCAGCGGGATTTCGAGGGTGAGGTTCTTGAGGTTGTTTTGGCGCGCGCCCTGGATGAGGATGGCGCCGTCGCCATTTGCCGTGGCGCTATTTGCTTCTGACATCGCTGCATTTTAACGGCAGCGAGGCGTTCGTGCTGCGAGTATGTGCTCGGCGCCTCTGCGTCGAGCCGATGCGACAGGCGGTGACGCGCCGATGGCATGAATCGGCAAACTCCGGGCATTTGAGAAGGTGACGCGTAAGGTCTGCAAAAGATTGATTGCCGGCGCTGACGTGTTTCCGGCCAGAGACTCAAGCCGACCCGGTTCCGCCGCTGGAGCTAGTGATAATCGAAGGGCCGCTTCCGTCAGCAGCGGACAACCGTTCGCTCACTGGCGCACATTGTCTAGTCCGACTTCTTCATCGCCTTTTCCAAGCAATCCGGACACAATCCATGGCTGAAGAGCGCATCGGAATGTTCGCCTATGTAACGTTCAAGTTGATGCCAGTCGTTGTTTTCAGTACGAATTTTCTTGCATTGCATGCATATCGACAGCAGTCCTTCCAGGCGCTTGATGCGGCCCAGCGTTTGCTCCAGTTCCGCCTTTTGGCGTGTGAGTAGCGCGGTGTGTTCTTTGATTATGTCATCCCGCCGCTTGCGCTCGCTGATGTCCCGCGTCACCTTCGAGAATCCACGCAGGATTCCTGCCGAATCCCTTATCGGCGTGATAATTACGTTCGCCCAGAATTGCGAGCCGTCTTTGCGAACGCGTATGCCAACCTCTTCGAACTTGCTGTTATCTGCTGCGGCCTTGAGTCCCGCTTCCGGTTTATGGATCGCCGCGTCTTCTCTGGTATAGAAGCGGGAGAAGTGCTGACCTACGATCTCCTCGGCATCGTAGCCTTTGATGCGTCTTGCCCCCTCATTCCAGCTTGTGACGCGCCCCTCCGGGTCCAAAAGGATGATGGAGTACTCTGTGACAGCCTGCACCAGGAGGCGGAACCGCTCCTCGCTCTCGCGGAGTGCGGCGGTCGCTATTGTTTGCTGTCGTACTGCCAGTTCTGACCGATGCCGGGCTCGATGCAATTGCCCGCTCAGGAAGCTTACCAGTACACCGTCGACGATAAGAAGGCACCACTGAAAAATGTCGTAAGGAAGAGCGATTGCAAAGCGACCCGCTGGCGGCATGAAGTAGGCTGCGCCTATTCCGGAAAGCAGTGTCGACACCAAGCCGGGACCCAGTCCTCCCAGCACCGCGGAAAGAATGATCGGCAACATAAACAGGATGAGCAGGGGTCGCTCGCCGAAATTCACGGTGATCCCAAGGCGCACCGCGAGCATAATCGCCGTCGCCGCCACTGCAAAGCTGTAGCTCACCCAGGGTGGTCGGTGGGAGACTGAAATATAGAGCGCCAGTCTTCTCTTGAGGGATTGCCTCGAAAATGCATTCGAGTCCATGCGGATTGCCTTCGTTAGCGACTGCGGATTTAGGCAAAGCGTTACCAAGGAATGACGGCGAGCCGCAAGTGACCGGCAACCCCGCTGCCGTGTATCAAGATGAGATATGTAGGCCGGAAGCTTTGCGTCACCACCTTTCGATGATTTTGCCCTTATCGGTCATAAGACGCTAGAGTTGAATGGAAGTCAATCGACAAATGATTTGATCTGCCCATTTATTTGCACTTCAATTCAATAAAGTTTCGACCGGATCTGATACTTCTATCTGCGCGCTTGACCACCTGAAACTTCCGCCAGGTCATTGTGGAAGAGGTTCTCCACGTCACTGCATCTGAGATGCGTCTCCAATTGGAATGTAGACTGGTCCTTCGTGGGCGCTGTTTTTGGTCCGTTCCAGCGGCCGTTCGTGGCCGAGCTCGGTCGGTGCATGGATCAAATGGCTGGCCGGAAACCTGACGTCCAGCGATGTCTGGAGACCGGAATTCGGACAGCATCCCGAACGGCGGGCCCAGGCCGGTTGCCGACCGCCAACTCCTTGACCATGCGCAATTTCCCAGTCGCTTCAGCGCTGGATGAAGCCACAGGCCTGGCGTAGTTCAAATATTACCGACTCGCCCTCGGCCGGGTCGAGACCGTCTTCGGTCAGCTGGTTGATACGGGTCACGCCGTCGACGCTGCCGAGCTCGGAAATGTAGCGCAGGGTATCGAGCGGTGCGATTTCGGTCAGCAGGTCACGTTGATTCCAGAGCGACAGGAACGAAATCAGGCCGTAAGCGCCCCAGTTGGATACATCGGCAACGATCAGTTCGTCACAGGTGGTGGTAGAGGGCACGGCGATCAGACTGCTGAGCGCCGCTGCCACGTTTCCCATGCCGATTTCATTGCCGCCATCGCCAATTCCAATGGTCGGGCAGGTACTCAGGTCCAAGAAGCTATCAAAGCAGGCGGTATGTTCGGTGATGCTTTCGCCGCGCATGTTGTAGTAACCGCCGTCAGCAGCCAGCCCGGGGCGTTCGATCGAAATGATGGCCCCGGGTTGGAACAGCTGCAGTGCTTCGCGCGCTTCATTTGCGCGCTGATTGTGGTCGCCGACGCGAATTTCGCGAACCCGGAAACGCTTGGCTAGCGCCTGCGACAGGGGCCGTCCGCAGACAATGATTGGCGTGGCACCGAGCTTTTCCAGGGTGTCGTACAGGGCGATCGCACCGACCGGGCCATCGGTTTCGAAGGTTTTGACTACCGGGAAACCCGTTCCGATCAGAATATTGCCACGACAGGAATACAGCAGGCGCGCGGCACGCAGGATATAACCGGGCTCAAGGTGCGCTTGCACCGTCTTCATGCCGCGCAGGTTGCGCGCCACCAAAATGTCCTCAATCTTACAACTAAGCGTCAGTTCTTCGTTTGCGTCCATTGACAGAGCGATCCTCAGCAGGTTTGCGGGCGGCCGCGCTGGAAACGTGTGCGCGCAAGGCAGTGAATGTTACGGCCAATCGTACGTCGCCGGAAATATCGTCAGCGTACCGGTATTGAACGTCAGCTATGCAAAATCCGGGGCGGGCGGTTTCGGCCCCTATGCGCAGGTCGCAACTATGTGCAGGTGGTCCGACGCGGATGCCGCCGGCCCCTATGGCGGCGTGCGGTCGGGGCCAGCGAAGTCTACGCATAGTTATAGCGTCTGCAGGAATCGCATGAGCGAGTCCGGTGCCTTGTACCGATGCATCTTGGTTTCGGGGGCCTCCAGCCGTGCGAGTGCCTTCTCCTTCATCGCGAGGTCGGCCTCGACATAGCGATGTGTCGTTGTCGTGCTCTCGTGCCCAAGCCACAGGGCGATCACGTTAAACCGTGTGCCTGACTGCAGCAGGTGCATGGCGCTCGTATGTCGCAACGTGTGAGGTGAGACACGCTTCTTGAGCAGGCTGGGTTGCTCAGAGGTGGCCCGGGTAACGGCGAGGTCCAGGCGCTGCGCGACGTTCGATCTGGACATCGCTTGCCCATCGCGGTTGGGCAGCAACGCTGCCTCGCCGCGCAATGTCGGGTTCAGCCGTAACCAGGCGCGGACCTCTATGACGGTGGTGTCCCACAGGGGTATCGATCGCAGCTTGCGCCCCTTGCCGTGCAGATGCACGCACGCGCCGCCGTCGAGGACGATATCGACCACGCGCACGCCGATAATCTCGGAGACGCGCGCGCCGGTGTTGTAGAGCATGGCAAACAATAGATGGTCGCGCTGCGAGGACCAGGTCTTGCCAGGTTGTCCAAGCACCGCCTCCATCTCCTGTCGGGTGAGGAAACCGAGCATCGGCCGCTCGAAGCGCTTCATCGGCACGGCCAGTGCTCGCTCGACGTCATGCAGCGAGGCCACATCCCGCCGGCCCGCGAACTTCAGGAATGCGCGCAGCGCGGTCAGCCTCAGATTGCGGCTGCGAACGGCGTTGTGTCGGCCGTGCTCCAGATGGTCCAGAAACGCAAGGATCATATCGGGCTGGATGTCAGCCAGCCGCATCGCCGTCGGTGCTTTGCTCAGCTTGTGGCTGGCGAAGTCCAAGAACAACATCAACGCATCGCGGTAGCAGGCGACTGTCTGTGGACTGACCGCGCGCTGCGCGACCAAATACTCGGTGAAGAACTGCTGGACCAGCGCGGGGAATGACGGTGGCTTGGGTGCCGTGATCTTACGCATCTTCCACCTCCGCCTGCGACATGAACGACTCGAAGCGACAGGCGGCCAATGCCATCAATTCCGGCACCGCCGAGAGGTACCAGTAGGTGTTGGTCACCATCGCATGCCCGACGTAGGTCGCCAGAGACAGCATGGCCTGATCGAAGTCCACATCCTGCGCCTGCCACTTCACGATGCGGCGCACTACGAAGGTGTGCCTCAGGTCATGGATGCGCGGGGCATGGTGAGTCCCACGGTTGCGCCAACCCAGTTGCTCGCGTAAGTCAGCGAAGACGCGATGCACTTGACGGGCATCTAGCGGCCGCCCTTGCCTTCGCCCTCTTGTACCGACGAAGAACGGGGCGTCGTTCTGTGCAGATATGCTGGCCAGGTCGCGCATCCAACGATAGCGGCGCAGCGCATCCACGGTGCTTGAGTGCATGGGCACTTGGCGCGACTTGCCAAACTTGGTCTGGTGAATGGTGAGCATGCCGTACTTGAGATCGACGTCTTCGTTGTGCAGCGACAGCGCCTCGGAGATCCGCATCCCGGTGCTGGCGATCAAGCCGAACAACGCGGGCAGCACCTGGCTCAGGGCATATACGCAAGCCCCCGCGATCGCCAAGCTCAAAAGACCAAAAAACAGATAGAACCACGCCGAAACATAAAATTCGACCGGTCGTGGTTGATATGAACTGCCCATGTTGAGAGAAAGTATAACCTTCGCTCCGCGAAGGACGGGAATTGTCCGGTTGTGCGCCCTGACACTCGTCGCCCGCGGAAATTCCAGCCAAAGTCCGCTTTTCAAAAAGCGCCAGCCTTCACTTTCGACCTACTCCGGCCGCACAGCCCGGTGCAGACCGAGAGTCGGCTTACGCCAATGGCAGCCACTCGTAGCTGGTCTCGATGTCATCGAGACAATCCAAAGCTATCTGGTTAAGTCCTATCGAGCCTTGCTTACACCCCCATGCCCTTACAAGGTTGGCCCATATCAGCAAGTCTGCCTGCACTATGCAGTAGACGGCTGGACCATGAGTTCTTCGATTCGGGAATGACTGCTGCCGCTCAAGTATTGGGCTGCAGACGCCGATATAGGGGAATGACCCTATATCGCGATCAGAGAACCAGAAGATGATTTGCCGAATTCACCGTCAGGCCGCATTCCTGACCCTCGGAATAGCCTATGCGATATGCGTGATCGCCGAGGAACATCCGGCCGCGGTTGCGCCGGCCGCCGCGGATAAGTCTGCGGCAACGGCCGCCAAAGCCAAGCCCACGGGGGTAGAAGCGGCCAAGGCAGGCGCGGCCGAAACGACCGCGCCTTCGGCAGCGGGAATGAAGAAAATTGGGCCGGTCACCGCCGTAGCCAAACCGGCTGCGCCGACCGTGGCCGACACCAGGCCTGCGATCGTCCCGCCGCCACCGCGCAACGTGCACCGCCAACCCCGCAAGGGCGCGCCGGCCCACGACCTGCATTGGTCGTATGAAGGCGCTTCAGGCCCGCACGCATGGGCGAAGCTCTCGCCCGAGTACGCCATTTGCGGCAGCGGCCAGCGCCAGTCGCCGATCGACATTCGCGACGGCATGAAGGTCGATCTCGAGCCGATCGCGTTTGAATACCGGCCGAGCATCTTCAAGGTGGTCGACAACGGCCACGCCATACAGGCCAGCGACACCGGCCGGAATTTCGTGCGCGTGATGGGCCGGCGCTTTAGGTTGATCCAACTGCACTTTCACCGGCCTTCCGAAGAGGCTATCGACGGCAAGCACTTTGAAATGGTCGTCCATATCGTGCACATGGACGGTGACGGTCGGATCGCGGTGGTCGCCGTACTGGTGGACAACGGCGTGCGGCAGCCCGTAATTCAGACCGTGCTCAACAACCTGCCGCTGGAAAAAGGCGATGAATTCGCCGCCGCGACTACGCTCGACGTGAACCAGATTCTGCCTGAGAACCGGCGCTACATTACCTATATGGGTTCGTTGACCACACCGCCGTGCACCGAAGACGTGCTGTGGCTGGTCATGAAGGAGCCGGTGCAGGCATCCGCGGATCAGCTGAATTTGTTCCGGCGCATCTATCCGATGAACGCACGCCCGATCCAGGGCTCGATGGGCCGGATGATCAAGGAATCAAATTAGAAACGCCAGAGCTCGGGAAATCCCGCGCCCTCAAATTACCGGCTTCAACCATGCGGTCGATAGCGTCTCCGGGCGGTGCAACCTTCGGCAAAGCCCTATCCCACAAAGAAGGGGTGCACGGCAGCTTTGCGGGAAATTCTTGACCTGCTGGTCGTGGCCGGCCTTTGCCGCTGACACCCGCCGCCTGCCGAAATTCTGACCAGAGTTCGGTTTTCAAAGATCCGGGCTCACCCTTTCGACCCTGATCAGCCTCCCAAGCTGGCGTTGCGCCAGTGACTGCTTACGTCAAGAGCGGCCGCTCGATTTTTACGCGTTTTAGCGGCGGCAGTGGGGTCGGGAGTGACGGCTCGTGTTTTTGAAATGCGGTCGCTGGCTGGAATTTCAGTGAACGGAGGACGTCAAAGCTAACTACCGCAATGCGGTCACCTATTTTGCAGCGAGCTAGAAGTTCCTCTGCAATTCGATGATCCGCGCCGACGAATACCGGAGAATTCCTCTGATGCCCGGATTGATGCCTGCTATCCCATGCAGAATTCGGGCAATCGGCAAGACCAATACCGTCACATTATTGCGCGCGCTCAGCGTCCAGACAAAAGGGGTGTTCGACAAGGCCTCTGCCAGACCCAGCACGCTGCCCGTGCCGAGGCGGTAGCGCTGGATCTTGCTGACTGCTTGCACCTCCCCCTCTAGAATCACGAACGCCGAGTCGAGGCCCCCCCCCGATTGGTCGGTGAGTTTCTGGCCCGCATCGAATATGCCCGAGTTGAGTCTATGCGAGGCCTGCAATTTGAGCAGCAGCATCTCCTCGCTGGTGAAGCCTTTGTGATCCGTACCGACTCGGGCGTAGGCTTGGCCCAGTTTCCTTTCTCCCTGGATGGTCGACAAATTTCTCTGGCCCGCGACTTCGAATGAGCAGTCCGCCTGCGCCGATGACGAGATCAGCCTGGAAAGGCTGTTGGCCATGCACAGTTGCAGGAACAGGGACTCGACTACCGGCTTGAGCAACCCGGTATCCGCGTCAAGCAGGGCGCGCAACGGATCGGTGCCGATCTCCAGGCAGGTCGTGCTGCCCACCGTGCGGGCGGATGCGTTGCGCACGCCACCTTCAAGAATCGCCTGTTCCCCAAAAGACTCGCCCTTGCCCAGCACTGCGATGACCGCGCCCTCAACCGGATCGAAAATTTCGACCGAGCCCTCGAGGACGATCAACAGTCGGTCCGCGCCATCGCCTTTTTGGAAGATTGCCTGGCCCGGTGCATACTCGACGAATTCGCCACCGCTGTCCGGAGCGGGCTCGCGTCGGAGCGGGCGGTTGGGCAGCGATGCGTCAGGCGAGGCCATGCTGGCCATGCAGCGCTCCGTTACAAGGGGCTGGCCGCTGGAGTTTCGGTGCCGCCCGGGCAACCCGGCGTCATCCCGGCTGGTCATTGCGCCTTCCCTTGTTTCGATGGCGGTCATGGCCTTTGCTCGCGCCCATACCGGCGGTCATTTGTCGACTGAGTAAGCACGAGTGCCTGGTGAATCGCGGCGTTCTACGCATTGCCGCCGTCTACGCGCACGAGAATTTGTTTAAACATTTTGGCCCCATCATTTCCAGGATTCATTGGCGCGGGAAAGAGATTGACCCGCATCCAAGAAGCATAGCAACCTAGGCCTCTCGCGGCCTGCGATTTGTCAATAACAGTCCACACTCGTGAACCTCGGGAACCTACTAATAACCGATATAGACCGAGATGTGCCCGCGGAAATCACCCGGTTTCCTGCTTCCGCCTTCGTCGTGCATTACCCGCGCCAAGTCGAAGCGCATGTTGAAGTTCCTCTCGATGTTCCAGCGGAAACCCGTACCAATGCTGGCAATCGAGGACTGTTGTCTGGCTTCCTCGACCAAGGGATTGTTGGCAGCCCTGGCAATGTCACAGAACAGCAAGGCGCGTAGATTACTTTCACCCTGTACCAGTGTGCCGGTCAGATTGGGCGAATAGAGTTCGAGGTTGGCGAAATAGCCCGTATCGCGGACAATTTCGCGCTCCAGGAAGCCGCGAACCGCGTTCGCGCCGGCAATGCCCAATTGCTCGCCGGATACGAGGGCATCCGAGGTGTACTGTGCGTTGAAAGCTGCGCGGACTTGCCAGTTGCTGTCAAAGGCATTCACCATGCTGGCGCCAAAGCGAAGGATCGTGTAACGCGACGGCGCTCCACCCACGCCAGTTGGACTCGGGCGCACCGCATTGAAATCACTTTCCCGCCCTTTGGCAGCCCCGGGAACGTTGTTCGAAAACGCAACATAGAAATCGGAGATCCGCCCGGGCTTTGCCCAATTGCCGCTGTATGCCAGGCTGATAGGTCTGACGGTGACATCCGCTCCAGCCGGCCCGCAGCCGGCCGCTCCGAAATTGCCGAGCGTGCAGTCGTTTTCGTAGGCACGGTAATCGACACCGTACACTATTCGATGCGAATACTCGCCTCGCCGCTGCAGCAATTGGTTATAGCGCAGGCCATAGACAGAGCCCTTGCCGGAGAAAGTAAGCGGCCCGGCAACGGTCTGCGCGGTGCCGGCGCTGATATCCGAGTGGGCAATGATGAAATCCATCGAATCGCCCTGGGAATACAGCGGCCGGCGATAGCTCCCGCTGTAGAGATTGACCTGGTTCTCCTTCCCCGGCGAAGTAACGTAGTTGAACGTGCCCACGTCGTCGCGGTTGAACAGCTTGGCATGCTGAACGCCGACACCAAGCCGGAAATTGCCGGTCTGCGCGGTGCCGGTATTGTCGAAGGTCAGGAAAGTCTTGAGCGGCGATCCGTCGATGACCTCGACGGTAGCGTCCACCACGCCCTGATTCTCGCCGGGGCGCATCACCACGTCCACCTGCTTCGCCGGATTCTCGTTGGCAAGTTGTGCGTTGGCCGAGATATCGCCCGCTCTGGGTGAAACGCCAGCCTTGAGCGCAGGCAGACTGGAGCGGATATTCGAATCATCGAAAAAACGATTGCCTTTGATGACGACCTTGCCAATCAGCGCTTCGATGACGCGCAGCGTGACCACACCCTGGTCGAGGTCCTGCTCCGGTGCGACCACCCATACCACGCTGAAACCTGCTCTGCGATAGAGTTGTCTGAGAGTTTCCATCGCGCGCGGTATGTCGGCACTCTCGCGCTGTTTGCCAGTGAAGGGCTTGAGTCCCGCTTCAATCTCATCGGGCGTGAGCAGCGTATTGCCCTCGATCTTGAAACGATCGATGTCAAAACGCACTGTCGATGCCTGCGCAAAGCAAAGCGCCGATGGCAGCATCAGCGCCAACGCTAGTGCCATGCATCGGGTCATTGAGGCAATAACGCCCCGCACCCGAACTCCGATAGATTCTGCGCGAAACTCATTTCTTATCTACTTTCTCGCGTTGCTGCGGGAATGAGCAGGTTTCACAACCCACCCCCCCAAGAGACAGAACCGCAAGAAGGCAAGCTTCGTTTCAAACGTGAGTTCAAATCGGTTGTTCCCCTCATCACGTCGAATCCCCGGTCAGCATTGTTTTGATCCAAAGAAATATGCCAAACATTACCCGGACGGTAGTAGGTTTCGGTAGTGATTACTCCAGAAGAACCGATCTGCACCGGGTTGAAACCCGAAACTGTATCTACGGGAGCGCCCGTGATGATGAGATTGTTGGGCGTGAAGCCAAGTGTGTAGTTGCTGTTGGCGAGAAGGCTGCCCTGAGTGATGGCGTATGGCCCGCCCGATGCGCTCTCGCCGGGGATGCGCGTGAGCGCACCCGAGAGCACGCTACCGGTGGTGTCGGCGATGCCGAGTGCGGGATTGTTCACCAGCCGTGCAACGCCAAAAGTCAACGCCGGATCGGGCGTGCCGGTGACCTTGCTCTGGGGATTCGCGGCAACGTTAAGTGACACGGGGGTGATCGTGAGCTTGGGCGTGCCCAGGTAGCTCGGTGCGTTGTAGTTCGTGCTGTGCGCGGTGAAGGTGCCCGCGGTGATGTTGTAGCTGCCCACGCTCTCCCCGACCTGGCGTACGAGCGCGCTCGCCGTGCTCGTGAGCGCGCCGTCGTCGAT
>JAPLRD010000295.1 GCA_026399375.1 Pseudomonadota bacterium | reverse complement strand
CGCTACGACAGCCTGCGCGAGGAGGTGAGCGATGCGTGACGTTGCCGCAGAACTCAAAGCATTGCGCCTGCATGGGATGGTCGGCGCCTGGGAGGAGATCATTGGTCAGGGGACGCAGGAGTCGGAGGTTCAAATCCTCTCACCCCGACCATCTTATCTTCTAAAGTTCAAATCCTTAGATGTCAGCGGGTACTAACCCGCGTCGTTCCATTTAGGGCGTTCTGCTCCACTCGGTGGGACAAAAATGGGACAGGCTAACGCTTACTCTGCCCCTCTAATTTCGCAAAATTCAACTTGAATCGCGTGCCGGTCAGTCTACCGCAGCATTCGCATAATTACCTTGAATAGAATGCGGACGCCTTGGTGTCCAGCCTCCCCGGTGGCTGCGGCGAGAAAGACCCAGCGCAGGGTCTTGCCGCCTTGATCTACACGTCGAGGCGGATTCGTCCGGGGTAATACGACCCGTCGCTGATATAGCCGATCCAGTGCCTCAGCCCAGATGTTGCGAGGCTGGTCATCAGACCCGCTACCGTCGCGGCCATCACTCCGCTGAAGGTGCCCCAGTGGATCAAGAGCACCAGTACCGTCACGGCAAGGTCCACAAGCATCGGATATTTCAATATCCGTAATGCCGTTCGCCTTGGCAGCTTCGCCATCAGCAAGCCGACGCCGAGGAAGATCATGAATCCGGTTGCGATCATGACCATCCCCTACGCTTTTGGGTCGCTGGCAGCCTCCTGCCATGCCGATTTGACATCCGCAGTTGCCTGCGCGATGACGCCGGGTGCCTTCGCCGCCTGCTCGGTGAGAGCACGCAGGCCCCGGAACAGCAGTAATGCGCCCCGTTTGACGATGCGCTCGCTGGGCTGTGAATCAGACAGCGGTACTGCGATATTGCTTTTCATGTGAATCTCCTTCAAGGTTACGAAGCAAAAACGGCGCCAGTCCGGGATGGACATGGCGCCGTTGGTATCGGCCAGCAGATCAGAATGATCTACAGGCCGAATTCGAATCGACGCGCTCAGCGCGTCGTGATGATTAGATTGTGTTCAGGTAGATGAGTTGAAGCATGCTTTCGGTTCGGTCGGTAAAACGGAATCGGAACCGCCCCCCCGGTCGATTGGAAGACGGGGATAGGTGACGGCGCGACAAAGTGGACAAAAAGTTTTAATTTTTTGTCGGGAGGTTTAGTACGCGTCAAGAGTGCGTATCAAGAATCGACAGGGCAGAGCCATTGCGCTCGTGTACCATGTGAACAAGATTCTTCCCATTGAATAAAAACGGTTTTCGTTCGCGTTGGAACAATGTAATGGGTCAACTTGAGCCTGAGTCATAGCTCGAACATCAGCGAAGTCTTTCTCCCGCATTTTTCAATATGAGTGAACGCAAGCGACCGACGATCAGAGTTCCCATTGTTCAATGGCTGATTCTCGGCGCGGCGTTGGTAATGCTGGGCGGCTTTATAGGCTGGAATATCTATTCCGACCGCGACGCCACTGACGCCAGAGAGCGGGAGCAGTTGTCCAATCACGCCAAAGTCATTGACGAGAATCTTGGTCAGCAATTGCGCACGACGAATCGGATTTTGGATTCGATTCGCAGTGATTTCACTTTTCTAAGCACTAAAACGGAAGATAAGGCGTCGGCAAGTCGGCGGCTTCAGTTAATAGTAGACGCGATGCAGGGTGTGCGCACCATGCTTGTATTCGACGCGGAAGGCAATCTTTCTGCCAGCAACCGAGGGGAACTTGTCGGGCGCAATTTTCGAGAGCGGAATTATTTTCAGGTTGCTCGTCGAACCTGCGACCCGACCGTTCTTTATGTAACGCCACCCTACAAAAACGTCAACGGGGTCTACACCATGACTCTGACGAAGGCAGTGCGCGATGCACGGGGCGAATGCGCCGGAGCGGTCGCAGCGACCTTTGCCCCTGAATTTTTCAGCACACTGCTGAACTCGATACTCTACGCACCGGACATGCGTGCATCTCTCTTGCATGGCGATGGCGACATATTCTTAAATGTACCATTTCTCCCCGAAGCGGACGGCATGAATGTTGCGAAACCCGGAACATTCTTCACTCGTCATCGGCTGGGTGGACAGCGGTCCAGTTTGTTCACAGGTATGGTTTATGCGACCGGAGGCGAGCGCATGATTGCGCAGCGGACGGTGCAGATTTTAGATCTGCAAATGGATAACCCGTTCGTAGTGGCAACCAGTCGTGATTTGTCGCAAATCTTCGCAAACTGGCGTCGGATCGCCTACCTACAGGGCGGATTGTTCTTGCTGCTGGTCCTGATTACAACATTGGGGTTACACATTTACCAGAAGCGGCAATGGGCCTACGACCGGGCTGTGGCTGAGGACGAGGACAGGCGCAAGCAGGCGGAGGCGGAATTACAGGAATCCGAAGCACGCTTTCGCAGCCTGACCAAGATGTCCTCCGATTTCTACTGGGAGAGCGATGCCGAGCATCGGCTAACAGTACGCACCGAGAGCAAGAGGGAGGCGGCGGAAGGGGTTTTTCAGCAAATTTCTCCGATAGGCAAGCGACGCTGGGAATCGCCCCATCTCTCGCCCGATGAATCCGGATGGCAGAAGCATCGGGCCGTTCTGGACGCGCATTTGCCATTCCGTGATTTTGAAATTGCACGCCCCAGAGCGAACGGCTCAGTGCATCACGTGTCGATCAGCGGGGAGCCCGTGTTTGACGCGTCTGGTGGGTTCAAAGGCTACCGGGGTGTGGGTGCGGACATCACCGAGCGCAGGCAGGCGGAGGACATGCTGCGCGAAAGCGAGAGCAGTTTGCGGGAAGCTCAGGAGGTAGGACGCGTCGGGAGCTATGTCTTCGATATACCTGCTGACGTCTGGACGAGTTCCGCGATGCTGGACACGATCTTTGGCATCAGGGCGGACATTAATCACGACTTGGCAGGCTGGATGCAAATCGTCCACCCGGACGAGCGCGAGCAAATGGGCGCTTACTTCCAAAGAATCGTTGCGGAACATACGCCGTTCGAGAAGGAGTACCGCATAGTGCGCGCCAGCGATGGAGTCGAGCGCTGGGTGCTGGGGCTAACGTCTTGCCAACGCCAGCAAGGGAGAACAGCGCAACCACGGTGGCCAGTGGAAACCACTCGTTCACCAACCATTCGCGTGGTGGTGGCGGATTGGATTGCAGATCATCGAAACTGGCGAAGGTAAGCGTAATCGAGTCGGCATCAAAACTGGCTGCGTCGTTGGTGTGGTGCAATGATTGCCAGTCGATGGCATTCAGCCAGTGCTTAGTATCGGTGCCGCTGTCGTAGATAAGCGGCTTGCCGTCGGACCCGAGCGCCAAGAACGCCGCGAAGGAATTGGAATCCCGAAACGGGGACTGGCAGCGCAGCTTGCCGCCAGCAGCTATTACGTCTAATTTCATCGCCACCGCTACGGTCAGAATGCCATGTTGCTGCGTTTCAATCTCGGTACTGAGTCCAAGATCGTAGGCATGAAAATCGAGTGAGCCATCCGCTCTAGTCTTCACCTCGCACGTCACGCCGATCTTCTTCGCGGCATGTTCGATGCGCACAGTAGGCGGAGGTGTAACCGCTGTAGTGTCGAATCTGCCGCCCGTCGCGGTACGCTCGAATTTCTGAGGGCCGATCGGATCAAATTGCATGGCGCACCACCGGTTTGCCAGCGAATACAAGACGGCCACGGGTGAACACTGACCAGTCGAGGATGGTTGCGATGTCCCGCCCGACAATTTCGCCGGTCTCGCGGGAGATGCGGGGCTTGGTCCAAGCTAATTCCCGATCCAACGCACGCGCCTTGATGGTGGTGCGCATCCGGTCTATGTCGTCAGGATTTGCGACCTGAATCCAAGTGTGGCCGTTGCCGCCGCCCTCCGGTCTTCCATCTACACTGACACGAGCACTGGCTGAGTGGGCGCGGAGGCGAGCGCACTGCGTGATTCCGGGCAGCAGTTTTTCGAGTTGGGCCAGCCAATCGTCGTACCCGAGATTTGCATAGGCTTGGTTTGGGTACCATCGTAACGTAGAGGCCACAGAAGAAGTTGTCGGGCTCGGAATTTACGGTAAGACGTTGACCGTGATCACCACCGAAACGTTCGCCGATGAAGACGCTGAGGACCAGAACCTGGAAGAGAGCTGGACGCCCAAATTCGCGCGTGGCCGATAATAGCTGCCTATAACGCAATATCGTGCCGTCGCACCTCGACCACCTACCTCATCATCCAAAGAATCAGGCCGTCACCTGTTCCGCCGGTCGGCCAGTCATACGGCGTGGCGCTGGTTTGTCTTCCAATCCGATATCTAAAGTCAGATTCACAGATCGGGCTACAGCGATCGGCTTGACCGCGCGTCGTCCCCGCCCTTGGGCCCCTTGTTCCATACGCACCAATCCGTAATGCGCCATAGTGTGCAAGGTGCGAGACAAATTGCTCGCCTTGCGCCCGGTCATCTGCTCAAGATCGGCGAGCGATTCAGGTTTGTGGTCGTGAATGACGCGTAACAATTCGCGGTTCTCGTCAGACAACACGGCAGCAAAAGACTTGATCGACGTAAACCAAATCTTGGGTTCAGTCGACTTACGCTTGTAAGTGCCATTCGCGATAGCAAGGGTGTAATCGCGCACGCGCTCCAAAGGCATGATGCCGACACGGATGGTTTTGCCAATGCTCATAGCGATTCTCCCAATTCTTCCAAAGCCTTGAAAACAGCCTTCCAAAAATCTCCGACCAACCTGCCTGCGCTCACATACGAGTAAGGCACTCCAGCGTCTTTCGGTCCGCGGTGCAGGTGATCGTAAGCGCGCGGCTGTTCGACAAATCGCCCACCCGGCCGTTTCACCGCATGGGCGTTGTCGAAACCCAGAATCCGCCGATTGCTGGCATCGTGCAACGTCAACTCGTACCGAATACCGTGCGGCCGCGCCTCGTCGGGCTCAGTTACCCAAGCGCTGATCTTCACCCAATACTGCGTCCCAACGCCGATATTCGTTCCGTCCAGATCAAGAAGGATGGGTAACGACCGATCAGGCTTATCGGAATCGGAGCGCCGGGACATGAGTTATATTATCACTCCGCGATATGTTTAGCAATATGCATCCGGGTCGGTGCGGTTTTGCTATGTTTTCGCAGCATTTAATATCTCACATTTCAGCAATGGGAAAACCCACAAAATGGTCGTCACCAAAAGTCTTACCCGCCAGGAGTTATACGATATGGTGTGGACAGCGCCCATGCGAACGCTTGCGCCCTCGTTCGGCATTTCGGACGTGGCGTTCGCAAAGCATTGCAAGAAGGCTGGCATTCCGTTTCCCGGCCGAGGCTATTGGGCGAAGAAAGATGCGG
>JAPLRD010000199.1:8606-16705 GCA_026399375.1 Pseudomonadota bacterium | reverse complement strand
CGGGTCCAGCGGCTTCACGCCGTTCAAGTGCAAGATGTTCGGCCACGCGCGCGCGCCGGTGGACGTGATCGGCACCGGGTCCTTCATTCCGGAGGCCTTCGGCGACACTTTCGCGACCGCCGATATTTTCATGTACGACGGGAAATTCCTGATCAAGGTCGGGCTGGAAAAGTTGTTCCAGGGCCTGAAAGCCTGATGGTCGAAACCAAGAGGCCATTTCAGAATTACCGAAATGGCCCCCGAATCAGGGGAGCGCGAGGGGAGGCGCCCCGAAGGTCTCGATCCCCCTTGAGGGGAAAGTTCCCGGAGGGGATATTCCCTCGTTTTGAAATAATCTCCAAGCCGGGCATGGCACCGGTATGAAGCTGCGCCTCGCCACCTACAACATCCACAAGGGTTTCTCTCATTTCAACCGGCGCATGATGGTGCACGAGCTGCGCCATCACCTGCGCCTGCTTGATGTGGACATCGTGTTTCTGCAGGAAGTACAGGGCGAGCACGAGCACCACGCCAGAAACGTCCGCAACTGGCCGGTGGAACCGCAGTACGAGTTTCTCGCCGACGAGGTGTGGACCGACTACGCCTACGGCCGCAACGCGATTTACGATCACGGGCACCACGGCAATGCGATCCTGAGCCGGTTTCCCATCGTCAGCGCGGAAAACCAGGATATTTCTTCGCACCGCTTCGAACAGCGTGGCCTGCTGCATTGCGAAGTCGCACTCGGGGAGAGGCGTCTGCACTGCATGTGCGTGCACTTCGGCCTGCACGAACGCGGCCGGCGGCGCCAGTTGTCGGCGCTGACCGAACGCGTGCATCGCCTGGTGCACCCGGAATCACCGCTGGTCGTCGCCGGTGATTTCAACGACTGGCGCAATTCCGCCGGACGCAATCTCGTCGCGGACCTGGGCCTGAAGGAGGTATTTCGCGACCAGCGCGGCCGGCCGGCCCGCACCTACCCGAGCACCTTTCCCCTGCTGCGGCTCGACCGGATCTATGCCCGCGGCTTCGACGTGCATCGTGCCGAAGTGCACCACGGCCTGCCCTGGTCGCGCATCTCGGATCATGCCGCGCTGAGTGTCGAACTGGAACTGCGATGACGCTGGAGTTCCTGGAGGGCAACAAGCTGAAGCTGCTCATGAACGGGAGCGAATATTTTCCCGCGCTGCTGGCGGCTTTCGACGCTGCACAGACCGAGATTTATCTCGAAACCTATATATTCGCCGATGACGAGACCGGCAGGCAGATCGCTGCGTCACTGGTGCGCGCGGCGAAGCGCGGCGTCAGCGTGCACGTCCTGGTCGACGGTTTCGGTTCCAAGGGCATGTTCGAGCAGACGCGAATTCTGCTCTCCGGCGCCAATATCGAGGTGCTCATATTCGGCCCCAAGACTTCACCCCTGACCCTGCGCCGCAACCGCCTGCGGCGCCTGCACCGCAAGCTGGTGGTGGTGGACGCAAACGTCGCCTTCGTCGGCGGCATCAACATCATCGACGATATGCACACGCCGCGGCATACGCCGCCGCGGTATGACTATGCCGTGCGCATCGAGGGGCCTCTTCTGAAAAGCGTGGTGGAGCAGTCCGAGCGCCTGTGGCACCGCGTGGCCTGGGCCAGCCTCAGGCAAACCGTGCAGCGGCGTCCGCCGGTCAGCGCGTCCGCCAGGGGCGACCAGCGCGCAGCGCTGGTGGTGCGCGACAACCTGAGCCACCGCTCCGACATCGAAGACGCCTATCTCGCGGCGTTCGCCGAGGCGCGCGAGGAGATCATCGTAGCCAACGCCTATTTCTTTCCGGGCGCGCGCTTTCGCCATGCCCTTCGCGCGGCGGCGCGGCGCGGCGTGCGCGTCGTGCTGCTGCTGCAGGGCCGGGTCGAATACGCGCTGCTGCATTACGCCTCGCGCGCGCTCTACGGGCCCCTGCTCGACGCCGGCGTCGAGATCTACGAATATCACAAGAGCTTCCTCCATGCCAAGGTCGCGGTGATCGACCAGCGCTGGTCCACGGTGGGTTCCTCCAACATCGATCCGTTCAGCCTGATGCTGGCGCGCGAGGCCAATATCGTCGTCGACGATGCGGCGTTTTCGCGGGAACTGGGCCGCAGCCTCTACGAACACATGCGGGAGGGGGCCATGGTCGTGGCGAAAAACGCCTGGCACGGCCAGCCGCTGTGGCGGCGCGCCCTGATCTGGAGCGCCTACGGCTGCGCGCGGCTGCTGATGGGTCTGGTGGGCTACGGCGGAAAACACTACGGAAGTTCGGAGCAGCTGGGCCGCTCGCCCTTGTGACTCGCCCTCGCCGGGACCCGGAGTTTTCCCCGGCTACTTTTCCGGGCTGCGGCGCCGGAACATCCCGACGCCCGACATGTGCATCACCAGCTCGCCGTGCTGGTTGTAGACTTCGGAGCGCGAGCGCACGGTGCCCATGTCGGGACGGCTGTTCGACGCGCGCGTCTCGAGCACGGTGGCCTTGATGCGCAGAATATCGCCCGGGCGCACCGGCTTGACCCAGCGCACTTCATCGACTCCGGGCGAACCCATGCTCGCCGATTCCAGCAGGTAGAGGTCGCACAGCATGCGCATGCACATGCTCGCCGTCTGCCAGCCGCTGGCGATCAGGCCGCCGAAATGCGACTGTTTGGCTTTTTCCTTGTCGATGTGAAAAGGCTGCGGATCGTACTTCTTCGCGAACTCGACGATCTCGTCTTCAGTGAGGCTGTAGCCGCCGGTTTCGCGCACCTGGCCCGGATAGAAGTCTTCCCAATAATTCTTGTAGCTCATGCCCTGGCCTTATGTGGATGCCGGCATAGCCGGCTCGCGGCGCAGAAACAACTGCCGTCCGCGCATGGACAACACGAGTTCGCCGTTCTGATTGAAAGTTTCCCAGCTGAACAGCACCGTGCCGCGGTTGGCCTGCTTGCCCGAAGGCGTGGATTCGATCACCGTCGTCTTGAGGCGCAGCGTGTCTCCGGGGCGCACCGGTTTCAGCCAGCGCAATTCCTCCAGGCCGGGCGAACCGGCGCAGGACGTCTCGAGCAGATAACCGTCGCACATCAAGCGCATGGTGATGCCGCAGGTCTGCCAGCCGCTCGCGATCAGCCCGCCGAAGGGCGTCGCGCGCGCCGCCTCGGCGTCGGTGTGAAACGTCTGCGGATCGTACTCGCGCGCAAAGCGCACGATGTCCTCTGCCGACAGCGTGTGCGCGGGCGTTTCGAACACGCGGCCCGGCGTGAAGTCTTCCCAGTAGTATTTGACCGCCATCAGGCCCCGCCTTCAGGCCGAACGCGCTCGGAATCAGCGATCTTCCGGTGCAAATCGCCTTCGAAACCGATGCCCCGCATGCCCACAGCGGCCCGGCACAGCCTGTGGCAGAAAGTGAATTGTTCGCGTGCCATTCCAGGCGCTCTCCGCTTTGCTTGAAGCGCCGTACTATAGGCGGAAGACGGGCTGCGGGCAAGGCGCAGCCTTGTTCTGCGGGCTGCTTGTACCTGGATGGGCAGCGGCGACGGCCCGCGGCTTCCTTCTGATAAGCGACCTGCGCCTGCTGCGGCAAGCGTCGGCTGCCGAGCTATTCCATCGTCGCCTTTGCCGTCGGCTGCCATACGAAGCCGACGCGTGTCACGCCCTTCGCGTCGACTTTCACCGTCCTCACCAGCACTTTTCCGCCGTACTCCGCGCTCACCTTGTACGCGCCGGCGGGCAGGCGGGCGAGCAGCATCGGGCCGTCGGACTCGGCCTCGAGCACGGCCCTGCCTGCCTTGTCTGCGACGCTGACCCTGACGTCCGACACGAATTCGCCGCGCTTGGACTGTGCGAACAATAGCGACAGGTTGAAATCCTTCTCCGCCGCCTTGATGGCGGCGGATTCATCCAGGCCGACGCCGCCGGTGAGATAGTCCACGCCTTCGAATGTCAGCAGCGGCGGCAAATTGCCTGCGGCAGACAACGCTCCGGCGAAACAAATGCTCAGCGTACCGACGATGATTTTGCCAGCGATCTTCATGATGTTCTCCTTAAAGCAATCCCAATTCAGGCTAGCGCATATTCTTCCGCCTGCATTGATACTTGTCATATTGTTTGGCCGAAATCAGCCAGTTCCTTTGGCCCGAAACTTTCCTTCGGGCCGCGGCGACGCGAATCTTACAAAGCATTTTTCGGCCTATACTGACCGCACGCACAGCAGCAGACAACGGGAGTCGCATCAAGTTCATGGACGATATCGTCATGCGCGCCATGGCCAAATGGCCCAACGTTCCCGTGGCCTACGGTTGGCTCAATCTGGACCGTCGCGGCCGCTGGTCGATCAAGGTTGGAACGCCCGAAGGAGCGGACGCCGCCGCGCCGAAGTTCGAGCCCGTCAGCAACCGCAAGCTGATCGAATTCATCGGCCGCAATTACACCCGGGATGATCAAGGACGCTGGTATTTCCAGAACGGGCCGCAGCGGGTCTACGCGACGCTGGCTTATACGCCCTACGTCTACCGCATCACGGGCGACCATCCCCTTAAATTCGAAACGCACACCGGCCTCAGTTGTACGAGCCCGCGGGCCGCGTGGATAGATGAGACGGGGAACCTGCTCCTGCTGACGGAGCATGGGCCCGGACTGCTTCTGGATCGCGACCTGCCGCGCGGCCTGGAGGCGCTTTCCTACGCGGACGGACATGCTCTGGACGAAGAACGACTGCTGGCATTGCTGGAGGAAGGCGACCGTGCTGCGGGCGTCTATTTTAATACCGGTGCGGCCAGCCTGCCTCTGGTGGCGATCCGATCGGGCGAGGCGCCGCAGCGCCTGGGCTACGTGCGCGAACCGCGGCCGCCCGCGGGGCAGCCGGACTGTTGAATCTCTAACGGAAACCGCCAAGAAATATCATTCTGAGGCCACAGGCCGAAGAATCTGCTTCTTGCGCGCTTCTAAGAAAAGCAGATTCCTCGCTGCGCTCGGAATGACAGAATTGGGGATATTTGAGTTGACCTAACCCGGTACCAACACCACCTTGCCAGTGACCTTGCGCTCCATCACGTCCTTCAACGCCTGTGCCGCCTGGGCGAGCGGATAGGCAGCGCTGACCAGGGGCTTGAGCTTGCCGCTGGCAATCCAGCCCAGAAGTTCGCGCACGTTGGCCTGGTTCTTCTGCGGTTCCTTGCGCGTGAAACTGCCCCAGAACACGCCGACGATGGAAAAGCCTTTCAGCAGCGGCAGGTTGAGCGCAATCTTCGGAATTTCGCCGGCGGCGAAACCGATCACCAGGTAACGCCCGCCCCAGGCCATGTCGCGCATCGCAGGCTCGGCGAATTTGTCGCCCACCGGATCGTAGACCACATCCACGCCCTTGCCATCGGTGATGCGCTTCACCGCCTCGCGCAGGTCCTCGCTCGAATAATTGATGGTGGCATCCGCCCCCAGTTTTTTGCACGCCTCCAGCTTGTCGTCGCTGGACGCTGCGGCGATCACGCGCGCACCCAACAGCTTGCCCAGTTCGACCGCGGCGCTGCCCACGCCGCCCGCAGCCCCCAGCACCAGCAGGGTCTCGCCCGGCTTCAGCTGGGCGCGGTCCTTGAGCGCATGGTAAGAGGTGCCGTAAGTCATCATGAAGGAGGCGGCCACCTTGAAATCGACGCCGGGCGGCATAGGGATGCAGGTGCGCGCGTCGACTGCGACCTCTTCGGCATAGCCGCCGTGACCGGCGTAGGCGATGACCGCATCGCCGATTTTGAAATCATTCACACCCGCGCCGACTTCCTTCACCACGCCCGCCAGCTCCGAGCCGGGGGAAAACGGCATGGCCGGCTTCACCTGATACTTGCCCTGGATGATGAGGGCATCCGGAAAGTTGACCCCGGCGGCCTTCATGCTCACGACCAGCTGGCCCGCTGCCGGCACCAGGGAAGGAATCTCCTCGAGCACCAGCGTATCGGGCAGACCGTATTGCTTGCATAGCACTGCTTTCATGGTAACGCTCTCCTGATTTTTATTTCCGCCGAATGATACCCGTGTTACTGCTGCGGTTCCTCGCGGCGAAAAAAAGCCGGCCTGCGCCGGCTTTGGTGCCGCAGTGAAGCTGGCGAACTCAGTAGGCCGAAGTGCGCCTGCCTGAATCGCGGCTGCTCCTGCTGCCGGCGCGGCCCGCGGGCTGGCGCGGCGCATGCTGGCCGCGGTTGCCGGCCTTGTGCGGTGCGCCTGCGCCCGCTTTGCGCGGGGCGCTCGACGGACGGCGCTGCTGCTGCGAGCCGCGCTTGCCCTGAACGATGGGTTCGGCGCGTATGCGCGGATCGACCTCGAATCCGGGCACGATCTCCTTCTTGATCTCGCGCTTGATCAGGCGTTCGATATCGCGCAGCAGGCCGAGTTCGTCCACGCAGACGAGCGAAACGGCTTCGCCGCTCGAGCCCGCGCGGCCTGTGCGGCCGATGCGGTGCACGTAGTCGTTGGCGACGTGGGGCAGTTCGAAATTGACCACGTGCGGCAGTTCGTCGATGTCCAGGCCGCGCGCGGCGATGTCGGTCGCGACCAGCACCTTGATCTTGCCCGCCTTGAACTCGGCCAGCGCGCGCGTGCGCGCCGGCTGGCTCTTGTTGCCGTGGATGGCGTCGGCGCGGATGCCGGACTTGACCAGCTTCTCGGCCAGGTTGTTGGCGCCGTGCTTGGTGCGCGTGAACACCAGCACCTGCTTCCAGTCGCCGGTGGTGATCAGATGCGCGAGCAGGTCTTTCTTCTTTTCGCGGTCCACCGGGCAAACGCGCTGGGCGATCAGCTCGGCGGTGGCGTTGCGGCGCGCGACTTCGATCAACAGCGGGTCGTGCATGAAGCCGTCGGCGAGCTTCTTGATCTCGTCGGAGAACGTGGCCGAGAACAGCAGGTTCTGCCGCTGCTTCGGCACGTAGGCCAGAATCTTGCGGATGTCGGGAATGAAACCCATGTCGAGCATGCGGTCGGCTTCGTCCAGCACCAGCACCTGCACCTTGGACAAATCCACGGTGCGCTGCGACAGGTGATCGAGCAAGCGTCCCGGCGTCGCCACCAGGATGTCGATGCCGCGCTTGAGCGCCTGCACCTGCGGGTGAAAGCCGACGCCGCCGTACACCGACAGCGACCGCAGCTTGGGCAGATGTTTGCCGTAGGTGAATACGCTCGCCTGCACCTGGGCGGCGAGTTCGCGCGTCGGCACCAGGATCAGCGCGCGCACCGAAGTGCGGTTGTTCGTGCCGCCCGTTTGCTCGGCGAGTTTTTGCAGTATGGGCAGGACGAAGCCTGCGGTCTTGCCGGTGCCTGTCTGGGCGCCGCCCATGAGGTCACGGCCGGCGAGCACGGCTGGAATGGCCTGTGCCTGAATCGGTGTGGGTTCGGTATAGCCCTGCTCGCCGACGGCAAGCAATAGTTCGGCGCGCAGGCCGAGTGCGGAAAAAGACATGTAATGCTCCTGGTATCGGCCTGTCGACGATTGGTTACGCGATGCCAGTCCAGGCAGAATATTTTTGGTTAAATCGGGGAACTGAAAGAGTACCGCGAGAGCAGCGGACAGACTGGGATTGAACGATGCGGGGCGGATTATACAGATTGCGCCCCGCTGCGGGGAATTTATTTTTCCGCGAAGGTTCTACGCTGTCGCAGGCTTTTGCTCGTCCGCCCAGCGCTTGAGCGATTTCGCGATGCGCGCCGGCTCGAATTTCATCTGCACCAGTGCAATGCCTCGATCGAACATCTCGCCGTAGTGCGCGATCAGACCGTCCTGCAGCCGCACCTGTGAAATTCCGGGGAAGTACACGCGCACACCGGTGCTGCCGGGAATCTTCGATACATACGAAAAATCGTAGCGCGCGTAGCCGATGCTGCCGTCGCTAACCGCGTCGAACATCTTCCAGGTGAAATCGCTGGCATTGACGTGAAAGTGCTTTTCCACCATGTCGCGGATGGCGTCGCGACCACGGAACTCGCCGTAGAAACCGTCGTGATAAACGCCGTCGGGAGTGAAGCAGGCCGCCGTCGCCGCGCCGTCGCCGCGGCAGATCGCCTGCGCCATGCGCTCGATCAGGGAGCGGAACGCCGTCGATGAATCGTCCATGCGCTCATCCCAGCTTTTTCTGCGCCTGCGATCGTAGTG
>JAPLRD010000199.1:0-8578 GCA_026399375.1 Pseudomonadota bacterium | reverse complement strand
GTCGATGCGCAATTCGATCAGCGCCGGCTTGCCGGCAGCGGCCGCACGCTCGAACGCCGCGGGAAAATCGGACGAGTCCTCGACCAGTTCGGCATGCGCGCCGTAGGCCCGCGCCAGCATGACGAAGTCGGGGTTGGCGAGAGCGGTGCCGTGCACCCGCGCCGGATATTCGCGCTCCTGGTGCATGCGTATGGTGCCGTACATGCCGTTGTTGACCACCACGAAAATCACGTTGGCGCCGTATTGCGCCGCGGTCGCCAGTTCCTGCCCGCACATCAGAAAGCAACCGTCGCCGTTCCACGATAGTACAGTGCGCTGCGGGTGCACGATCTTGGCCGCGATCGCGGCCGGCACGCCGTAACCCATGGCGCCGCTGGTCGGCGCGAGCTGGGTGCGGAAGCTGCGATGCTGGTAAAAGCGGTGCAGCCATCCCGTGTAGTTGCCGGCACCGTTGGTGAGGATGGCGTCGGCGGGCAGGCGCTGCTTGAGAAAATCGACGATGTCCCACAGCTGCACCTTGCCGGGCATGACCTTCGGCTTGGTCCATTCGACGTAGTCGGCCTGCGCCGACGCGGTCCAGGCGCGCCAGGCTTTCGCCTCCACCGGCGCCATGGCGGCGAGCGCGGCGGCGACTTGCGGCATGCCCGAATTGATCAGCAGATCGCCCTGGTACACGCGGCCGAGTTCTTCCGCGCCGGCGTGTATATGGACGAGTTTCTGCGCCGGGCGCGGCACCGACAACAGCGTGTAGCCGCTGGTGGTGATCTCGCCCAGGCGCGCGCCGACGACAATTAGCAGGTCGGCGTCCTTCACCCGCTGCGCCAGCTTGGGGTTGATGCCCATGCCGATATCGCCGGCGTAATTGGCGTGGCTGTTGTCGAACAGATCCTGGAAGCGAAAGGCGCAGATCGCAGGCAGGCCGTTGGCCTCGACGAATTTGCGCAGATCCGCGCAGGCATTGGTGTTCCAGCCGCTTCCGCCCACAATTGCAAGCGGGCGCTGCGCCCCGGCCAGCATGGTGCGCAACGCGGCGACGTCGCCCGCACCCGGATGCGCCACCACCTCGCGGTACGGACCCGTGTCGGCGACCGCGGCGGTCTGGGTCAGCATGTCCTCGGGCAAGGCCAGCACGACCGGGCCTTTGCGTCCGGACATGGCGCAGTGATAGGCATGGCTCAGGAACTCGGGTATGCGCTCGACGCGGTCTATGCTCGCCACCCACTTCGCCATCTGGCCGTACATGCGCCGGAAATCGACCTCCTGAAACGCCTCGCGCTCGACGAAGTCGGTGCCCACCTGGCCGATGAACAGGATCATCGGCGTCGAATCCTGGAATGCGGTGTGCACGCCGATCGCCGCGTTGGTCGCGCCCGGGCCGCGCGTCACCATGCAGATGCCGGGCTTGCCCGTGAGCTTGCCGTAGGCTTCGGCCATGTTGGCCGCGCCGCCTTCCTGGCGGCAGACGATGAGCTTGATCGCCTCGCGCGCGTCGTAGAGCGCATCGATCACGGCGAGAAAACTTTCCCCGGGCACGCAGAAAGCGGTATCGGCGCCGTGGACCTTGAGCGCGTCCACGAGCAATTGTCCGCCGGTGCGGGATTTCAGTTCGTTCTTCATATTCGGATAGGGGTGAAGGCAAGAAGGAGATGCCGGAATTTTACGCTACAATTTGGCCGCACTCCTTCCGTCTCCGGCAATCCTTGATCATGTCCGACGATATCCAGACACTGCGCCGAATCTTGAGTGAAAACCGCGTCATCGCCGTGGTCGGGCTGTCCGCAAACTGGTACCGGCCGAGCTTCTTTGCCGCGAAATACATGATGGAGCACGGCTATACCATCGTCCCGGTCAATCCGGCATACCAGGAAGTACTGGGGCAGAAGTGTTACGCGAGCCTGCGCGAGGCTGCGGAAAAATGCGCGTTCAAGATCGATATGGTCGATTGCTTCCGCAAGACAGGAGAAATCTTGCCCATTGCCGAAGACGCGATCGCCATCGGCGCGAAGACGCTGTGGCAGCAGTTGGGCGTCACCAACGAAGAAGCGGCGCGCAAAGCCGAAGCCGCCGGTCTGGACTCGGTGATGGATCGCTGCGTCAAGATCGAGCATGCGCGACTGTTCGGCGGCTTAAATTGGGCGGGCGTGAATACCAAGGTGATTTCCGCAAAGCGGCCAAGATGGTTGCCTAACTAGATCGGAAAGGGGATCTCCGAGAACTCCCGATTTTGTCATTCCGAGCGAAGCGAGGAATCTGCTTTTCGTGAAGCGCAAGAAGCAGATTCCTCGGCCTCCGGCCCCGGAATGACCATTCTTCGAGGTCACTGGAAAAAGACAATGGCAGACAGAGAATTCGGTTTCGGCACCTTGTGCCTGCACGCGGGACAGATCCCCGACGCGGCCACCGGTGCGCGCGCGGTGCCCATTTATCAGACCACCTCCTACGTGTTCGATTCGGCCGAGCACGCGGCCAGCCTGTTCAATCTGCAGACCTTCGGCAATGTCTACACGCGGCTGTCGAACCCGACCACCGCAGTGTTCGAAGAACGCATGGCGGCGCTCGAAGGCGGGCGCGCGGCGCTGGCGCTCGCCACCGGCCAGGCGGCGGAAATGACGGCGCTGCTCACGCTGTGCGAACAGGGCGACGAGATCGTCTCCGCCTCGACGCTGTACGGCGGCACCTACTCGTTGTTCGAGGTGAATTTTCGCAAGCTCGGCATCAACACCACCTTCGTCAACCCGGACGATCCGGAGAACTTCCGCCGCGCGATCACGAAGAAGACCAAGGCCGTGTACGCGGAAACGCTGGGCAATCCGCTGATCAACGTGCTCGACATCGAGGCGGTGGCGAACATCGCGCACGAGGCCGGCGTGCCGCTGATGGTCGACAACACCTTCGCTTCGCCCTATCTTTGCCGGCCGTTCGAATTCGGCGCCGATATCGTGGTGCATTCGGCGACCAAGTACATCGGCGGGCACGGCACCACCATGGGCGGGGTGATCGTGGAGTCGGGAAAGATCCCCTGGGCCGATGAAAAAATGCGCGTCAACTTCCCCGGCATGCACGAACCTTCCCGCGGCTATCACGGCGTGCGCTTCTACGAGACCTTCGGCGACTTCGCCTACACCATGAAGGCGCGCATGGAGACGCTGCGGACCTTCGGCCCGGCGCTGTCGCCGTTCAACGCGTGGATGCTGCTGCAGGGACTGGAGACGCTGCATCTGCGCATGAAAGCGCATTGCGACAACGCGCTCAAGGTAGCGCAATTCCTGGAAGCGCATGCGCAGGTAAGCTGGGTGAACTATCCGGGCCTGCCCTCCAATCGCTACCACGCGCTCGCCGCAAAATACCTGCCGCGGGGCTGCTCCGGGATCATGACCTTCGGCGTCAGGGGCGACGCCAAGGCGGGCGAAGCCTTCATCGACGCGGCGCAGTTCATGAGCCACCTCGCCAATGTCGGCGACGCGCGCACGCTGGTGATCCATCCGGCTTCCACCACCCACCGGCAATTGTCGGAGGAAGAGCAGATCAAGGCCGGCGTTGCGCCCGACATGATCCGCATCTCGGTCGGGCTGGAGGAAATCGACGACATCCTCTGGGACCTGGACCAGGCGCTCGCAGCGGCGGCGAAGGTTTAGGCGGCGCATTTGAATCAGGATTGTCGATTGCGCAACGGGCGCAATTCGAGTCGCCGCGTATAATTCCGTCGACAGTTCCGTCGCGAACGATTAAAGGATTTCCCGCATGCCCGCTTTTGACTGGCAGTTTCCCTACACCTCCTATCGCAAGCCCATCCTCGCGCGCAATGTCGTGGCGACCACGCAGCCCCTTGCCGCCCAGGCCGGGCTGCGCATGCTGCTGAAAGGCGGCAGCGCGGTGGACGCGGCGCTGGCCACCGCCATTGCACTGACCGTGCTCGAACCGGTTTCGAACGGCATCGGCAGCGACGCGTTCGCCATCGTCTGGGACGGAAAGAAACTGCACGGATTCAACGGCTCCGGCCGCTCGCCTGCCGCATGGACGCCGGATTTTTTCAAAGGCCAGGAGGCCGTGCCGCAGCGCGGCTGGAACTCCGTGTCCGTCCCGGGCTGCGTCTCGACCTGGGTGATGCTGTCGGAGCGCTTCGGCAAGCTGCCGTTCGCCGACTTGTTCGAACCCGCGATCAGCTACGCCCGCGACGGCTACATGGTTTCGCCGACCATCGCCAAACAGTGGGCGAATCAAGTGCCCGAACTGCAGGCGCAGCCCGGCTTCAAGGAAGCCTTCATGCCTCACGGTCGCGCGCCGCTGCCGGGCGAGCAATTCAGTTTTCCCGACCAGGCAAAGACGCTGCAGCTGATCGCGCAGACGCGGGGCGAAGCCTATTACCGCGGCGAGATCGCGGAGAAGATCGCCGCGCACGCCAAACAGCACGGCGCGCTGATGACCGCGGCCGATTTCGCCGCGCACACTTCGGACTGGGTCGAACCGCTGGCGCAGGATTACCGCGGCTACACCCTGCACGAACTGCCCCCGAACGGCCAGGGCATCGCCGCGCTGATGGCATTGGGCATCCTGCAGCACTTCGATGTGGCGAGCTATCCGGTCGACTCGGCCGACAGCGTGCACCTGCAGATCGAAACGATGAAGCTCGCGTTCGCCGACGTCTATCGCTACGTGTCCGACCCCCTGACGATGACGACGCGCAATGCAGAGCTGCTCGATCCGGCCTATCTCGCCTCGCGTGCCAAGCTGATCGATCTCAAGCGCGCGCAGAATTTCAATCACGGCACACCGCCCAGGGGCGGCACGATCTATCTCACCGCCGCCGACGCGAGCGGCATGATGGTGTCTTTCATACAGTCGAACTACATGGGCTTCGGCTCGGGCGTGGTGGTGCCGGGCACGGGCGTCAGCCTGCAGAACCGCGCCCACACCTTCAAGTTGCAGGCGGGACATCCGAACCAGGTGGGCCCAGGCAAACGCCCGTTCCAAACCATCATCCCCGGCTTCGTCACCAAGGAGGGAAAGCCGGTGATGAGTTTCGGCGTGATGGGCGGGAGCATGCAGCCGCAGGGCCACGCGCAGGTCATGGTGCGGCTCGCCGACTACGGGCAGAACCCGCAGGCGTGTTCCGACGGTCCGCGCTACCGCGTGGTCGAAGGCAAGCGCGTGAACGTCGAACCCGGTTTTTCCCGCGAGACGCTGGCCGAACTGGAACGCCGCGGCCACGAACTCGAGGAACTGGCGCAGGGCTATCTGGATTTCGGCAGCGCGCAGTTGATCTACAAGCTAGACGACGGCTATCTCGCCGCTTCCGACCCGAGGCGCGACGGACAAGCAGTGGGCTACTAAGAGCGTGTTTCAGAATGAATGGCCATGCCAAACATTGTCATTCCGAGCGTAGCGAGGAATCTGCTTTTTAGTCGGAGCAAGAGCAGATTTATCGACCTTCGGCGTCGGAGTCACAGGCAATTTTAACGGCCTCTAAGACCACTTGTTACGACAATCGGGAGTAATGCATGCTGAAGCTTTGGGGACGCGACAATTCGGTCAATGTGCAAAAAGCGATCTGGGCCCTGGAAGAACTCAAGCTGCCCTACGAACGCATCGACGCCGGCATGCAGTTCGGCGTGGTGAACGAACCGCATTACCGCAAGATGAATCCAAACGGGCTGGTGCCGGTGATCGACGACGGCGGCGCAATCATCTGGGAGTCGAACGCCATCGTGCGCTACCTCGGCGCGAAATACGGCAAGGGCACGCTCTGGCCGGAAGACCCCGCCGCGCGCGCCCAATCGGACAAGTGGATGGACTGGTGCGCAACCGTGTACTGGCCGCCGATGCGCGAGGTATTCTGGGGGCTGATCAGGACGCCGCCGGAAAAGCGCAATCTGGAACTCATCGAAACTTCGCGCAAGAAGGCCGCCGACATCCTGAAGATCCTCGATGCGGCGCTGGCCGCCACGGACTACATTGCCGGCAAGAATCTCACCATCGGCGACATTCCGCTCGGCACCATCAGCTGGCGCTGGTTCGGCATAGCCGGCCTGGAACGGCCGCCGTTCCCCAACGTTGAAGCCTGGTTCCAGCGCCTGTCGCAGCGCGAGGCGTTCAAGAAGAGCGTGCTGCTGCCGCTCAACTGAAGCCTGCGACTTGCACGATATGAACCGAAGGACATGACAAGAACGACATGACCCACGATATGACCCAGGCCAAATTCAAAGACAAGATCGCCATCGTCACCGGCGCCGCCAGCGGCCTCGGACTCGCCATCGCCGAGCGCCTCGCCGCAGAAGGCGCGCGGGTGATCGTCTCCGATATCAACGCCGACGCCGGCAAAGCCGTCGCCGCGAGACTGGGCGGCGTTTTCGTCCACGGCGACATGGGCAAGCGCGCCGATTGCCGCGCGCTCGTCGACCAGGCGCTGGCCGCCTGCGGCACGGTGCACATCCTGGTCAACAACGCCGGCTTTCAGAACGTGGAGACCATAGAGGCGTTTCCGGAGGACGTGTGGGACAGGATGCAGGCGGTGATGCTTACGGCGCCGTTCCTGCTGACCAAGTACGTCTGGCCGGCAATGAAGAAGCAAGGCTGGGGGCGCATCGTCAACATTTCCTCCATCCACGGCCTTGTCGCCTCGCCCAACAAGAGCGCCTACATCAGCGCCAAACACGGACTGGTCGGCCTGACCAAGACCGCGGCGCTCGAGGGCGGCGCATTCGGCATCACTGCCAACGCCATCTGCCCCGCCTACGTGCGCACGCCGCTGGTGGACAAGCAGATCGCCGACCAGGCACGCACCCGCGGCATCCCGGCCGAGGAAGTAATACAGACCATCATGCTCGAGCCGGCGGCGGTGAAACGCCTGATCGAGCCCGAGGAAGTCGCGGATTTCGTCGCCTACCTGTGCGGCGACAGCGCCGGCGTAATCACCGGGGCGGCGTTGACCATGGACCTGGGTTGGACCGCGCGCTAGATCCTGAAGCGTATTTCAGAATGAAAGTTCCATAAATTGTCATTCCGAGCGCAGCGAGGAATCTGCTTCTGAATCAAACAAAAAGCAGATTCCTCAGCCTTCGGCTTCGGAATGACAGTTGATTTTGAAATGACCTCTAAGGACCGCCCGCACAATAACTACTACCGCTGGCTGTTTAAGGGCTGGTGCCTACGACGAGCTGCACCTCAATTCCCCAGTACGGACCGCAAGCGCTCATCGCGTTCTTCCTTCGGCAATCGAGCCAATTCTTTCGCCGCCGCATAAAAGCGCGGCAAATCCCCGCTCTCTCGCGCCAGCAGCGCGCGCAATGCCGGCACCAGTTCGGTGTAGAGCGACACCGAGGCCAGGCTCGCGTTGTTGGGCCTTGTGGCGAACCAGCGGTCGTAGCCGGCGAATCCGCCCCAGGAGCGCTTGAGCTCGGCGTACTCCTCCTGCATTTCGGCGAAGCGTTGCGCCTTGCCGCGGCGCTTCTCTTCCAGGGGCAGATCCTGCCGGTAGTACTGCTCGAGCATGGTTCGATACTTCAGCACCAGCGCGACGAACTCGCGCTTCATGCGCTGCGAACGCTCGAATGCGGAACGCTCGCCATCGTTTCCGTTGCGCGCAAGCCAGCGCGCTACGCCCTCCTGCTCCACCGTGGTGGCGAAAGATTCGTTGAAGCGCGTGTCGTCTTTCACATACAGCTGCTGGTGCGAGAGTTCGTGGAAGATCAGGCGCGCAAGCTCCGCTTCGGGATAGCGGATGAAGGTGCTGAGCAAAGGATCGTCGAACCAGCCCAGCGTCGAGTAGGCGGGCACCCCGCCCACGTGGACGTCGTAGCCGCGGGAGCGCAAGCCATCGCTTTCGGCCCGCGCGTCGGCCTCGGCGAAATAGCCGCGGTAGCCGACACAGCCGGCGAAGGGAAAACAGTGGCGCAGCGGCTCGACCGAAAATTCGGACGCCGCGAATACGTTCCAGGCGACAAACTGCCGCCCCAGGTCGGCAAAATTCCTGTAACTGCCGTTGTCGGGCAGACCGAGGTCGCGGCTGGCGAATTCACGCATGCGCAGCGCCGTCTTCAACCTCGCCTTGAGCTCTTCCGGGATCGCGTCGTTCGCCAGTTGTTCCGGGATGGGCGCGGCGCGGCGCATCAGTTCCAGGTGCCCGCTCACCGCCTGCGAGTAATAGCGCAGCGTGCTGCAGCCGCAGACGAGCGGCGCAAGCGCGGCGAGCAGCAGCAGGCAGCGCGCGCGCATCAGCGCCCTTCCCGTGAAAACACGCCGCGCTCGATGAAGTTCGCGACCTCCCGCGCCACGCGTGCGGACGCCAGCATGGCGCTGTGGCCGACCGGCAGCACGATGCGATCGCGCATGCCTGCGACCTCCGTCTCCTCGAGCCGCACCACACCGTCGTTCGTGCCGGGCAGGCGCATGATCAGACTTCCCAGCCCCCAGGGGCGACTGCCGGCAATCACGCCCAGTTCGCACTGCGGCCGGTAGTCTTCCGGCAGACCGCGCCAGATTTCTCGGCTGGCGCCGAGCAGCCCATCGACCGGGCTCATGCTGCCGAAGCGCACTCCCGCCATGCACGAGCGCACCGGCGTGCCCATCAGCATGACGCGGC
>JAPLRD010000312.1 GCA_026399375.1 Pseudomonadota bacterium | reverse complement strand
GTCGGAGAGGCTGAGATGCGCGCGGCGGATGCCGCGCTGGGCGAGCAGTGCTGCCAGGGGCTCTGAAAATTCCAGGTACGGCCTGCCCGAGCGCTCGTTGGCGACGCTGACGTTGTGCCAGTTGACCGGGAATTGGATGCCCGTTCCCATCGCCTTGGAGAACGCTTCCTTGGCCGCGAAGCGTTTGGCGACGTAGTGTGCGGGCTTTGCGTGGGCGCAAAAACGCTGGTATTCCTCCTCCGCCAGTACGCGCCGGGCAAAGCGGTGGCCGAAGCGCGCCAGCGCCCGCTCGATGCGGCGTACGTCGATGAGATCGGTGCCTATTCCCAGTATCACGCGCGCGGGGCTTCGCTGACCAGCCGCTTCATCTCGCGCACCGCCGGCTCCCACCCGGCGAAAATGGCGTGCGCCACGATGGCGTGGCCGATGTTGAGTTCGGCGATGCCCGGGACCGAGACGATGGGCGCGACATTGTCGTAATTCAAACCGTGTCCGGCGTTCACCTTCAGGCCGGCGCGGTTGCCGTATTCGACGGCGTGGCAGATGCGCTTGAATTCGGCCAGTTGCTCCTCGCCCGTCGTGTCGGCGTAGTGGCCGGTATGCAATTCGATCACCGGTGCGCCTGCAGCCTTGGCCGCATCGATCTGGACCGGATCGGCGTTGATGAAAAGCGATACGCGGATGCCGGAGCCGGCGAGCAGCTGACAGGCGTCGCGCACACGATCGAACTGGCTGACCACGTCCAGGCCGCCTTCCGTCGTGAGTTCCATGCGCCGCTCCGGCACGAGGCACACGTCGTGCGGCCGCACGCGCAGCGCGATCTGCAGCATTTCGCGGGTTATCGCCGATTCCAGGTTCATGCGCTTGGTCAATTGCGAACGCAGCGTTTCCACGTCGCGGTCCTGGATGTGGCGGCGGTCTTCGCGCAGGTGCAGGGTGATGGCGTCGGCGCCCGCCGCTTCGGCCAGCAGGGCCGCGCGCACCGGGTCCGGGTAAGTCGTTCCGCGCACCTGTCGCAGCGTGGCCACGTGGTCTATGTTCACACCGAGTTCGATCACAGTTGTCTCAGCTCCTCGAATATGCGCCGGCTGTTGAGCGGTTTTTCCTCCAGGCGGTGGCTGATGAGCAGGCGCATCAGCGCTTTCGCTTGCTGCAGCGTCATGGGATCGCTGTAGTCGTCGTGCACGATATCGAGCAGCGTGCGGCCTGAGAGCACGAGGCCGGCGCGGGCGGCGCCGTTGACCGCCACCGGCCCGCGCTCCGGGTCGTAGACATAGGCCTTGTCCGCGTCTATCCTCGCGCCGTTCGCGCCCTCGCGGTCCAGCGCCAGCGCGTAACCGAGCTCGCGCAGCAGCGCTTTTTCAAAGCGGCGCAGCACCGCGCTGGGGTCGGGCTCGGCCGCCAGCCGCGCCAGCGCCGTCTGGTAGTCGAGAAACAGCTGTTCATGCGCGTCTTCGCGCGGCAGCAGCTTCAGCAGGAGTTCGTTGAGATAGAAGCCGCAGAGCAAGGCCTTGCCCTGCAGCAGCTGCAGTCCTCCCTGCCATTCCGCGCGCATCAGCAGACGCAGCTCTCCGCGTCCGGACCAGGACAGGCCAAGGGGGCGGAAAGCCATGATATTGCCGCGAAGCGCCGAGTGCGGTCGCTTTGCGCCGCGCGCGATCATGGCGACGCGGCCGTGGGTACGGGTGAAGGCTTCCACCACCAGGCTCGTTTCGCGGTAGGGGTAGGTATGCAGGACGTATCCGGGTTGGTTGTCCTGTCGCGCGCGCGCGCTCATTGGGTGCGCGCCAAGGCCGTATCAAAACTGCGGCGCTCGGAGCAGCCGGTCTCGCTCATGGCTCGAATCCGAGGTTTTTCAGCGTGCGCTCGTCGTCGGCCCAGCCCTGCTTGACCTTGACCCAGATCTGCAGGAACACCTTGCCGCCGAAAAGCTTCTCCATGTCGCGCCGTGCCTCGGTGCCGATCAGCTTCAGTTTCTCGCCGCCCTTGCCTATGACCATGGCCTTGTGGCTGGCCTTGTCCACGATGATGGCGACATGGATGCGGCGCAGCTTGCCCTCGGTCTCGAATTTCTCCACCGTCGTGCTGGCGCCATAGGGAAGCTCGTCGCCCAGCTGCCGGAACAATTTCTCCCGCACCAGTTCCGCCGCGAGAAAACGCTCGCTGCGATCGGTGACCTCGCCCGCCGGATAGATCGCAGGCTGCTGCGGCAGGTGGGCGCGCAGCGCCTGCAGCAGCTGCTCGGTCTGTTCGCCGCTCTTGCCGCTGACGGGCACGATGTCCGAGAACGCATGGCCGGCCTGCGCTTCGGCAAGCAGGGGCAGCAGCAGCTTCTTGTCCGCGAGGCGATCGATCTTGTTGATCGCCAGCACCACCGGCTGTCCTGCCGGCAGCAGCTTGAACACTTTGCGGTCTTCGTCGCTGATGCGTCCTGCCTCTATGACGACCAAGATCGCGTCCACGTCCTGCAGCGCCTGCGTGACGCTGCGGTTCATCAACCGGTTTAGGACGCTCGCGTTCTTGGTCTGGAATCCGGGCGTGTCGACGAACACGTATTGCGTGTCCGCGCTGGTGAGGATGCCGGTGATGCGATGGCGCGTAGTCTGCGCCTTGCGCGAAGTGATGCTGACTTTTTCGCCGATCAGGCGGTTGAGCAACGTGGACTTGCCTACGTTGGGGCGGCCGACGATGGCTATCGTGCCGCAGCGAAAGGCGGCGGGCTTCATTTGCTCATCTGCGCGAACGCAAGCTGTGCCGCTTCCTGCTCGGCGATGCGCCGGCTTGCGCCGAAACCGGTGGTCCGGATGGCAAGCTGCGGAATCTGGCATTCCACCTGAAATTGCTGGTTGTGGGCCGCGCCCTGGGTGGCAACCACCGAATATTGCGGCAGCGGAATCTTCCTCGCCTGCAGCGACTCCTGCAGCAGGGTCTTGGGATCTTTGCCCAGAGTCTTGGGATCCATTCCCTGGGCATACGGATCGAGCGCTTCGAGCAGGGGTAAATACAGGCCTCGAATCACGCCCTGGGATGCAGCAAACCCTGCGTCCAGAAACACCGCGCCGAACAGGGCTTCCAGGCCGTTTGCCAGGATAGAGGGGCGGCGGAATCCGCCGCTCTTCAGTTCGCCCTCCCCCATGCGCAGATAGGAGCCCAATTCGATCGTTTGCGCCAGTTCCGCCAGCGTCTCCTGCCGCACCAGCTTGGCGCGCAGGACGGTAAGTTCGCCTTCCCTCAGATCGCCGAATCGCCCGTATAACTCGTCCGCGATGCAGCAGTTGAGGACGCTGTCGCCGAGAAATTCGATGCGTTCGTTGTTCGCCGCGCTATGGCTGCGGTGGGTCAGCGCCTGTTGCAGCAGGGTCGCTTGCGCGAAGCTGTGGCCCAGTTTGCGCTGTAGCGGCCCGTAGTCCATCGCGCCGAAGGCGGGTCCTACTCTTTGTCTGCGCCGCCGCCGGGCGCGGTGCTGGCGGAAAAATCGATCACCACCGATACGTTGGCGAACAGCGGAATCTTCTTCGAATAAGCGAAGGATATGACGACTTCGCCGCCGTCTTTGGTGACTTCCAGTTCTCCGCCCGTCACCGCCGTAATATTGTCGATGCTGGCACGGCGGTCGAACGCCTTGCGTATGTCGGTCACGCTTCCGGTCCGCCCCTCGCTGCCGGCGACACCGGACATGGCTTTCTTGGCAGTCTGGAATTCCGAATATGCCGGCAGAATCTTCATCGCGCCGACCGCAATCAGGGCGACCGCCACGAAAATCAAGAAGACAACCAGAAAACTCACTCCCTTCTGCTTGTTGCGCATGATTGCCTCGCTCCCTATTTGAACTGTCCGAAACGCCTCAGTTCGCTGAAATTGAACCAGATAAAAAACGCCTTGCCGACGATATTCGCCTCGGGGACGAAACCCCATACGCGGCTGTCGCTGCTGTTGTCGCGGTTGTCGCCCATCATGAAGTAGTGGCCGGCCGGTACCGTGCACACCACGCCGCTATTATTGTAATTGCAATTTTCCCGCAGCGGAAACTGTTTCACATAGGGCAAAGCCGGCGGCTCACCCGCATCCACCAGAATGGAATGCTCCGTCTTTCCCAGGGTCTCGGTGTACTGCTTGAGAAACTGTATCTTGTCCTTGAGCAGGTAATCCGCCGCCTCTTTCAGCGGCACATCCTTCCCGTTGATGCTGAGCCGTTTGTTCTGGTAGGCCACCTTGTCACCGGGCAGGCCGACGACGCGCTTGATATAGTCGACGGACGGATCCTCGGGGTAGCGGAACACCATGACGTCGCCCCGCTCCGGTTCGTTGATGTTGACGATCTTCTTGTTGATCACCGGCAGGCGGATGCCGTAGTGGTACTTGTTGACCAGGATGAAATCGCCGACCAGCAGGGTCGGAATCATCGAGCCGGAAGGTATCTTGAACGGCTCCACCAGAAACGAGCGCAGCGTGAACACGATCAGGATCACCGGGAAGAAGCTCTTCGGATATTCGATCCACCAGGGCTCCTTTGCCCCGGCTGCGCGGCGTTTGCCGAAATAGAGCGCGTCCAGCGCCGACACGATGCCGGTGAAGACCAAGAGGCTGAACAGCAGCAGTGCGAAATTCATCTAGTCAACCTGCAAAATGGCGAGGAACGCTTCCTGCGGAATTTCCACGTTGCCCACCTGTTTCATGCGCCGTTTGCCGGCCTTTTGCTTTTCCAGCAATTTCTTCTTGCGCGTGATGTCGCCGCCGTAGCACTTCGCCAGCACGTTCTTGCGCAGCGCCTTGACGTTCTCGCGCGCGATGATGTTGGCACCGATAGCGGCCTGCACCGCGACGTCGAACATCTGCCGCGGAATCAGCTTGCGCATGCGCGCCACCAGCTCGCGGCCGCGATAGCGGCTGCTGTCCCGGTGCACCATCAACGACAGCGCGTCGACGCGGTCGCCGTTGATCAGAATGTCGAGCTTCACCACGTCCGATGCGCGGTATTCCTTGAATTCGTAGTCGAGCGATGCGTAACCGCGACTGGCGGACTTGAGCTTGTCAAAGAAGTCCATCACCACTTCGGACAGCGGCATCTCGTAGGTCAGCATCACGTGCCGGCCCGTGTACTGCATGTTCTTCTGCAGGCCGCGCTTCTGCGTGCACAGCGTCATGATCGCGCCCACGTGTTCCTGCGGCACGAAAATGGTGGTGGTGATGATCGGCTCTCGAATCTCCTCAATGCGGGAAAGGTCGGGCATCTTGGCCGGATTTTCCACACGCTCCAGCGTGCCGTCGCGCATCAGCACTTCGTACACGACTGTCGGTGCCGTGGTTATCAGATCCTGGTCGTACTCCCGCTCCAAACGCTCCTGCACGATGTCCATGTGCAGCAGGCCGAGGAAGCCGCAGCGAAATCCGAATCCGAGCGCCTGCGACACCTCCGGCTCGTATTGCAGCGAGGCATCGTTCAGCTTCAATTTGTTCAAGGCATCGCGCAGCCCGTCGTACTGGTTGGCTTCGATCGGATAGAGACCCGCGAACACCTGCGGCTTGATCACCTTGAACCCGGGCAACGCCTCCGCCGCGGGTCGATCCGCCAAGGTGACCGTGTCGCCCACCTTGGCTGCCTGCAATTCCTTGATGCCGGAGATGATGAAACCCACTTCGCCCGCGACCAGCCGGGGGCGCGATTGCGATTTGGGCGTGAACACGCCGACCTGCTCGCATAGGTGGGCGGTGCCGGAAGACATCAGCAGGATCTTGTCCTTCGGACTGAGCACGCCGTCGACCATGCGCACCAGCATCACCACGCCGACGTAATTGTCGAACCAGGAATCAATGATCAGCGCCTTCAGCGGCGCCTCCGGATCGCCCTTTGGCGGCGGGATGCGGGCAATGACGGCCTCGAGGATGTCCTGCACGCCCTCCCCGGTCTTCGCGCTGACGCGCAGCGCGTCCTTGGCGTCGATGCCGATCACGTCCTCGATTTCGCGTATCGCGCCTTCCGGGTCGGCGGAGGGAAGATCGATCTTGTTCAAGACGGGAACGACTTCCACGCCCAGTTCGATCGCGGTGTAGCAGTTGGCCACCGTCTGCGCTTCCACACCCTGCGAAGCGTCGACCACCAGCACCGCCCCTTCGCATGCGGACAGGGAGCGCGACACTTCGTAGGAAAAGTCCACGTGCCCCGGGGTGTCGATCAGATTGAGATTGTAGACGTTGCCATCGCGGGCCTTGTATTGCAGCGCCGCGGTCTGGGCCTTGATGGTGATGCCGCGCTCGCGCTCCAGATCCATGGAGTCGAGCACCTGCTCTTCCATCTCGCGCTCCGACAGTCCGCCGCATAGTTGGATGAAGCGGTCGGCAAGCGTCGACTTCCCATGGTCGATATGGGCGATGATGGAAAAATTACGGATGTGGTGCATGGGCTTTAGACTTGTATCACTCAACGCCATCTAGTATCATTAGACTTCATAACACACTGTTATTTATGATAAATATGTATCAATTCGTATCAAGCCGTGTCACACGATCTCAGAAATATGCGGGTAGAAATGCGGGTATGTTGAAACTGCCCGAAAAATCCTACCCTCATTTTGCCGTCAAGCGTGGCAACCGCAAGGCTGTCCACCACTCGGCACTACCGAATTCCTAGGGAGGATTACCCATGCTCACAAATACCGAAGTGGCACAGGCCAAGAAGAGCGCGAAGGCGTACAAGCTCACGGACGGTGCCGGATTATACCTTGAGGTGACCCCTTCCGGCGGGAAACACTGGCGCTATCGCTTCCGCTTGCACGGCAAGGAAAGCACGTTTTCGCTGGGCGAATACCCAAGCGTCACCCTGTCGGCAGCGAGAAAGCAGCGCGAGGAAGCGCGGGAACTGGTCAAAGCCGGTATCAACCCCGCGCAGAACCGAAAGATTGTTCTCCTCCAGCGCAAGCACGAGGCCGCGACAACGTTCGAAGCGGTAGCGGCGGAATGGTATGCAGCCAAGTCCGGCAATTGGTCAACCGGCTACGCGCATCACGTTAAGACGGTCATTGACGAGGACATCAATAAATTCATCGGTGCGCTGCCGATCAAGGACATCAAAACACCGGCTGTATACGAAGTAGTGCGCAGGGTTGAAAAGCGGCAAGCCCCCACCCGCGCAATTCTTGCGCGGCAGATCATCGGTGCCGTGTTCAAGTTGGCGATCTTGACGCACCGTGCCGAATTCGACGTGGCCGCACCGATCAAGGGAGAAATTGCGCGGCGCGTGGTCGAACACCACAAGCACCTGCGGCAAGACGATATCCCAGACTTTTTGCGCAAGCTGGAGGACTACACAGGCCACGTCACCACGAAGATCGCGCTCAAGCTCCTAATGCTTACCGCCGTCAGGCCCGGCGAACTGTGCGGCGCGGCGTGGGGCGAATTCGATCTTGACCGGGCGGAGTGGCGCATACCAGCCGCCAGGATGAAAATGAAGACAGCGCATTTTGTACCCCTCCCCCTGCAAGCCATCACGCTGCTGCAGGAGTTGAAAGAACTCACCGGTCACGAGACGCATCTATTCCCGAGTCAAGGTACAAAATCCCCGGCTATTCCAACAGCGACACTCAGAAATGCCGTAATGAAAATGGGCTACGGGGAAAAATTCAGTCCCCACGGAGCGCGGGGGACATTCTCGACAATGTGCAACGAACTCGGATTCCGGCCAGACGTGATCGAGCGGCAACTGGCCCATTCGGAGCGGAACAAAATCCGAGCTAGTTACAATCAGGCTGAATATCTGACTGAGCGCCGCGCGATGATGCAACAGTACGCCGACATGCTTGATGCGCTCAAAGCAGGGGCGCAGATAATTCCATTTGGAAAGGCAGCGTAATGGCCACGTGGGCCGCTGGTGATATTGCGTTGGCGCGTAAGGTTTTTGACTTGTACAAACAATCGGAAACATTTGAGCAGTTTGAAAACGCCGCCAGCGAGTTAATGAAGGACTACGAAAACGCGCTAAAAGCAAAACTGAACGCCAATATAGCGGACGGGTACTCAGAGATCTTAAGATGTGCAGGTGGGAATGCAGATCTACTTGCACGATGCCTATACGAGCAAGCTTTGAATCGTCCGGTTCGGACCCCACAGGCGACCGTAGCGATAAAGGCGCAAAAGGCTAGAGGTAAAGGGCGGCCACCCAGCATTTGGGGTGAAGACGGCGCGGGAAAATTGATGGTGTTTTTTTCCATTGAAGAGCAACTGCGGAAAATGCGCGAGCGAGGGGTTGCTAGTCCCAAGATAAGAGACGCTATAGCGCGCATATGTGGAATCCAGAGCGATCATCGCGAACGCCCCAGAAATATGGCGATTATCAATAGCTATGCAAGTCGGTATTCTGAAGTGAAGAAGATTCTGAAAATCCGCTCGGAATAGGCACTTTTTTAGAATTAATCCCAAGGCAAAATGAGCGGACCTGATAGAGAAAGGGTCCGCATGAATATCCAAAAACTCCTCGCCGCAGTTGCGGCATTCAACAACAAGCCTGACGATTCAGGCGTTTCTATTTCGGTGGCCTGCGCCATACTTGAGCGTTCGCCCGCTAGCATATGGCGAGATATTGCAGCTGGGCGACTGGAATCATTCACCATCGGCAGCTCGCGCCGTATCAAGGTCGGCTCAATTCGCCGCGCATGCACCACGCGCAGGGCAGAAGCATGATCCCCCGCCTTTACCTTGCCGGGAAGATTGGCCAGAACGATTGGCGACATGCACTAATACCCGGGTTGCGCGATCACAGTTGGGCAGATGGTCCTTTAGATGCAGTGGCGTTCGAATATGTCGGCCCATTCTTCGTTGCATGTGATCACGGCTGCTTTCACGGTCCAAATGGTCACGGCATGCGAAACGGTTGCGCCCCAATCGGTTTCGCGCACAAGAGGATCATAAGACTCAACCTGGCGGCAATACACAATGCCGATCTCGTCTTCGCGTATATCACTTCATCCGACTGCTACGGCACGCTATTCGAGCTTGGCTGGGCAGCGAGAGGTGGCAAACGGATTGTGATCGCATTTGCGCCCGGCATCGACCACTTGGATTTTTGGTTCTCGGCAAAGCAGGTGGCGGCGACGCACAAGGGGGTTACCCCCGAGGCGCTGCCCGCCCTGCTGAAAGTGGAGATTACAAAAACGCAAACGACCCTGGTGCTTGGCGGCGCCGGGTCGTTTGGTAAAGCACATAACAGGAAGAACTACGGATGAATATTACCAAACTTGAATACATACTGCATTACCGCGCCCAAGGTCTAATTCCAATACCGCTGCACGACATTCACTCCGGGGTGTGCAGCTGCAAAGACGGCGCGAAATGCGATAGCGGAGGTAAGCATCCCCGCGTCAATCGTCAGACTGCCATCGATGCCACTGAAAAGGAGTGGAAAGGCTGGCTCAAATGGTGGCCGCACATGAACGTCGGCATTCTCACCGGCAGCGACACAGGCGTGTTTGTAGTGGACGAAGATCCTCGACATGGCGGTGACCAATCGTTGGCAGAGCTCATCAAGAAGAACGGCCCGCTACCCAAGACAGTAAGCGCCAGTACCGGCGGCGGCGGAAAGCACTATTTATTTCTGATTCCCGGCGGCATGTCCATCAGCAACAGCGCCAGCGAGCTCGCTCCCGGCATCGACATACGTGGCGATGGTGGGCTGGTCGTGGTCCAGCCAAGCGTGACGCAGGGGGCGTACAAATGGAACTGAATCTACCATTACGCGACGATATAGCGCTGCCGCCCATCTGGTTGATCACGGCTATGCCAGTCAAGAGCAAAACGCGAATCAAGCCTGCTAGTGGCACGGCTTCCAATTTTTTGACCGACCTTGCCGGGTTTACGATGCCACCCGATGGTTCTGTTGGCGAAGGTCAGCGCAATGACTTCCTTGCGAGAGTCGCTGGCTGGCTACAGAGTCAGGGAGCGAAAGGTGCTGCGCTTATAGAAATGTTAGCGGTGATAAATGCCGCCAAGTGCTCGCCGCCGCTGGAGGCCAGGGAGGTCGAGAAAGTCGCGGCGTCGATTAGCAGGTATGACAAGTCTGTCCCTACCCCCGCTGCCCCCACTGATGGTGATGATTGGCCGGATCCGGTAGACATCAAGGAGTCACTGCCACCGGTAATACCGTTTGATCCGAATTGGCTGCCGAAAGGGCTGCGTACTTGGGCCCAAGATATCGCCGACCGCCTTTGCTGTCCGCTCGACTTTCCAGCAGTGGTCATGACAACAGTGCTGGGCTCGGCGCTAGGCGCACGCATATATTGCAAGCCGTACGCAAATGGATCGTGGAAAGTTCCCGGCAATGTGTGGGCGACACTGGTGGCAATGCCAGGGACTATGAAATCCCCAGTCATACGCGAATGTCTTAGACCATTGATTGCGATGGACAAGAGAGCGGCGGACGCTTACGAGCTTGCGATGGGAAAATACACATTCGACAAAGCAGTCTATGACAGCAATTTCAAAGCGGCAGCCAAGAACAGCGGTACCCCGCCGGTCGCACCGCAAGAGCCGCAGATGACGCGATACCTTGTAAATGACAGCACATACGAGATGCTTGTGGCAATTGCCGCCGCAAACCCATGTGGCTTCATGGTGCTGCGTGACGAGCTGGCGGGATGGTTTCACTCCCTTGAAAAAGAAAACCAAAAGGAAGCACGCGGGCTTTACCTCACCGGCTGGAATGGCACTGACGGCTACGCCACAGATCGTATTGGTCGCGGCCACGTCCGAGCAGATCATGTCGTTATTTCGCTGCTGGGCTCTGTCCAACCCAATGTATTGCGCGGGCTGATTCAGGATGCTGTCAGCGGCGGAACTGGCGACGACGGCTTGGTGCAGCGTTTTCAACTGGCGGTGCACCCAGACATGCCGCCCGAATGGAAGAAAGTAGACCGCAGGCCCGACTACGCCGCTGAAGCAACGTACGCCAAGCTGATCGAACGGTTCACCACGCTCGACTGCGCGGCAATCGGGGCGTCATCTGAGGTTGACGGGACACCATACCTGCCATTCTCGGTAGAGGCGCAAGAAGTATTCGACCTTTGGCAAGAGGAGCTTGAATCCAGAATCCGCGCTGTCGGAACCGACGAGCACCCCGTGATGCTTGGGCACCTGGGCAAATTCCGATCCCTGTTTCCCAAGCTTGCATTGATCATGCACCTCGCGGCTGGCGGTGTCGGGCCCATTTCAAAAAGTGCAGCTGTACGAGCGTACGCGCCCATCAACTTGCACCTGAATAGACCTAGCACTTGAATGCCTTCTAGGGAAGCTGTTTTGTTGATTGATCCAATTTTTCAATAATCTCTTTGCTCTGTCCACACCCAACATATCGATTCTTTCGGTACTGCTCCTCTCCTCTAGCAATCATTTCGGCAGGATTCCGCAAGTATGCCTTGGCTTCGTTGCTCAAAATATTCTTGTAGTTGCCAAAATTTACGACTCTTCTTAGCACCGCTGCAGACTTCTCAATGGAATCGGAGTCACGACAGACCCTTGCGACAGTGTGGTAGCTAAATGCTGCCAGAAATAGGTCTTTAAACTCACTTTGCGTAAATGTTTGCGCACAAACGTTGAAGGCGGTTAGACACAGCAAGAGCCCTGACACAATGCCAATTTTCATACTGTCTCCCGCGGTAACCCTCTCATTCGGCGAACCAATGCCGACTCTTGTTACGCATACTTACCATGCCCCGACCCACACACCTATTCCGTGAATAATTGCTATGGGAAAAAAAAGTGCACCCGCAATCAAGAATCCCCATCTATTTCCCTGAAAACATACGGTGATATGCGTTAGCCACGCGACCACACAGACGATCCCGATAATCACCGCAATTTCGGCTTCACCTCTTTGTTTCCATCTTGAAAAAATGTTTTTCACCACTTCTCCCTCCTATTGTTATTGAGTGCCGTACTTTGCAAATGAAAATTTTTCGCTAGAGCATCTGCAGCAGCTACTGAACTTGGCGAAGCAATTCACTTCCTTTCAATCTGCCACTGCAGAAGTCCTGCAGGCTCATGATTACTTTTAGTTCACTTGCCCCGCGCTTAGGCGCACGAACGAAATAGAGAAGTGGTTCCGCATACGCAATTATTGACATAGCGCCGTGCTCACCAATCCCATGTGAACAGAGGTCGCGGTATATCTTTGCGAGATCGGCACGACTAAGTTGCTCGCTACGCATTGCGGCTTGGACTTCTTTGTCAGCTGCGCAAAAGCTAAAGAAATCATCCAATGCGCGCTCGATAGCATCGCTGTTTCCATTTTGTACTGAAATGCTTTGGTTACATCAGCGAGATTCTCAAGTGGTGGAGAGACCTTCTTTTGAAACTCCTGCAGCTTCGACGATTTGCTGCTTGAAAAGAAACCCATACCTCCTCCTGTATCAGTCTGCGCAGCACGTCAATGAGGATACGCCGAGGATAAAGAATGTAAAGAAGTAGAAATCACCCATCAGGCGGCCCAATACCCGAGCAAACCAATCGGGTAAATTCTAGAAAAATTTATAGAAAATTTACGGCTGCGTGAGCGGAACAGTGTTCCTGAAGCCAGTCTACAGATGACCTCGGCCTTTCGGGTTGGGCCGGGTGGAGTGGGGTCCGCCGAATCGGTATGCCGTCCCGCCCTGTGATTTCCATACCCCATGGTATTTTAAGGGTGTGCGTTGCCACGCACATTTTTCTTAACCGACAGGGGGTTCTATGAAACAGGAAAGTGTTGGTCATCGCCGCTTATCACGGCAACTTGCAGCCGTGCTGGCGTCACAGGAAGCTGACGACGTGATCGGTGCCGCCATGCGCATTTTGGGAGAACGGGCACGGCATCTAGACGCGCTAGGTTCTCCGGGTGCAGTGCGCGACTACTTGCGCTTAGCTCTGACCGGCAAGGAACGGGAGGAATTCTGGTGCGTGTACCTTGACGCCCAGAACAGGGTAATTGCGTTTGAGCCGCTGTTCGCAGGCACCCTTACCCAGACCAGCGTTTATCCGAGGGAGGTAGTCAAGTATTCGCTGGTTCACAATGCGGCGGCGGTCATATTTGCGCACAACCACCCGAGCGGGGTAGCTGAGCCCAGTAGGGCCGACGAACTGCTTACGCAGTCACTCAAGCAGGCGCTAGCGCTGGTGGACATCAAGGTACTCGACCACTTCATCGTGGCGGGGGCGGCGGCGCTATCGTTCGCAGAACGGGGGCTGCTGTAGAAGGCGGGCAACCGGGGGTTGCCACCCCCGGAAACCCTAACCGTGCCGTCCAGACAGGGAGGACAAACACGGCTGCGGCAATGGTACTGGACCGAGGTCCGGATGCCAAACTAGAGGGCGGTAGGCAGTACCCAGCGGAAATGCGGGTAGAAAAGCGGGTAGCAATTGAAAGCGTACCACGCGATCTGCCTGTTATTCCTTATGGAACAACAGGGTCTAAAAATACTTGCGGATGTGGTGCAGAAAAAGGGTGCCTGGCCGGCACCCTTTGAAGAATAAGTTTCGGTATTTTAACGGAAATTCGCCAAATAAGCACGTACTTTTGCTGCATCGAGGCGGTAATGGCAGAGTTCGGCGTCGGCGTGCATCAGAACCGGCACCAGTGTGTCGAAACGCCGCTCCAGCACCGGATCGCTGTCGACGTCGATCACCTCGACAGCGAATCGGTATTCGCCGCGCAGGGGCTCGAGCGCGGCGAGCATTTCATCGCACAGGTGGCAGTAGCTGCGGCCGTAGAGCGTAAGCCTCGGCACAGCCGCTATGGGTGCAGGCATGGCGGCCTTACTTGTCGTTCAGGCCCTTGATGGTGACGAAGCTCTGATTTTCGCCGCGCCGCAGGTGCAGGGTGAAAGTTTCGCCCTTGCCGATTGCGCCCAGGGCCTTGTTGAACTGCGCCACGCTCTTGGCTTCGGTATTGCTGCCCTTGTGAATCAGCGCCAGGATGACATCGCCCTTGCGAATGTCGCCGCGCGGCTGGGCGCGCACCTCCTCCACCATGACGCCGACCGGGATTTTCAGCTCCTTGCGCTGTTCGTCCGAAAGCTCGGACAGCACCAGACCCAGGCGGTTGGCGGCCGTTTCCGTCGGTTTTGAGCCTTTGCTTTCCCGGCTCGCCGTCTTCTCCGCCGGAATTTCGGCCACGGTCACGCTCAGATCCTTGGCCGCGCCCTTGCGCCAGACCTGCAGGCTCACTTTGCTGCCGGGACGGGTTGCGCCGACGACGCGAGGCAGGTCGCCTGAACTGTTGACCGCCTTGCCGTCGAACTTGATGATGATATCGCTGACTTCCACTCCGGCCTTGTCCGCGGGCCCGCCCTTCTCCACGGCGTTGACCAGCGCACCCTGGGGCTTCGCCAAACCGAAGGACTCGGCCAGTTCCTTGGTCACTTCCTGGATCACCACGCCGATGCGGCCGCGGCTGACCCGGCCGGTGGTGCGCAGCTGGTTCTGCACATCGAGTGCGAGATCGATCGGGATCGCAAACGAAAGACCCATGTAGCCGCCGGTGCGGCTGTATATCTGCGAATTGATGCCGACGACCTCGCCGCGCATATTGAACAGCGGTCCGCCGGAGTTACCCGGGTTCACCGCGGCGTCGGTCTGGATGAACGGCACCAGGTTTTCCTGCGGCAATGAACGCCCCTTGCCGCTGACGATGCCGGCGGTCACCGTGTTGTCGAAACCGAAGGGCGAGCCGATCGCAAGCACCCATTCGCCCACCTTGAGCTTGTTCGGATCGCCCATTTTCACCATCGGCAGCCCGGTGGCCTCGATCTTGATCAGGGCGACGTCGGTGCGCTTGTCTGCGCCTATGACTTTGGCCTTGAATTCGCGCTTGTCGGTAAGCCTTACGGTGATTTCGTCCGCGCCGTCGACAACATGGGCGTTGGTCAGAATGTAGCCGTCGGCGCTGAGGATGAAGCCAGACCCCAGTGAACGATTGGAGAAACCGTGCGGATTCGGCGCCTGACCTTGATTGGGGGGGGCGAAACGGCGGAAGAACTCATAGAACGGATCGTTCTCGTCCAGTTCCGGCATCTGCGGCGTGCGCGGGTGCGCTTGCTCGCGCACGTTCTGCGAGGTGCTGATATTGACCACGGCCGGCCCCTGCTTTTCCACCAGTTCGGTGAAGTCCGGCAGATCGCGCGCCTGTGCGGAAAGTCCCAACGGGAGCAGCAGGCACAGGAGGAGGAGCATCTTTCGCATATTTACGTTCCTTATTGCATTAGCGGAGGATTGAAAAAATACTGGGCGCGAATCAGGGTGCATCACAGGCGCTGGATCAGGGCTTGCGATACTCCACCGATTCCGCAAGTTTCATGACGCTTTCGGCCGGCGCTTCGCCGACCACGGTGACCAGGTGATTGTCCAGCTGCCGGCTGTAGATGTTGATCGCGCCCTGGCGCGACAGACCGGGCTGAGGCAGGGAAACCTTCTTAGAAATCGGCTCGATGAATACGGAAACGGCGGCCAGCCCGTCGGAATAAACCACATGACCGACCTCTTTCGAACCGCCCTGCGTGCGTTTCATCTCGGTCACTTTCTTGAAGCCCGGCAGTCCCGGCTTGATGCTCCAACCCGATGCGGCCAGGCTGGTCGCCACGGCGCCCGAATTCTGCACCTGCCAATCGCGTGATTTGGCGAGGAACTTTGACTTCAACAGGCTCTGGTCGATCTTGCCGCCGATCGCGATCTGCGTGAACGCGAATTGTTCCACCACTTCGTTCTTTTCGTTGATGGTCTGCGACTTGAGCAGCATTCCCGTGCTGGTGTCGGCCCACAGCCTGTGGCCATAGCGCAGCTTGTCCTTCGGCTCGAGCACGATGGCCTGGCACTCGTAACCGGCGATGCGCTCGATCCCGCCTTTGCTGACCTCGTAGTGCTCGCCGATGTCCTGCAGGTTTTCCGGCAGCAGTTTCGGAAACACGGCGTGGTCCGTCTGTTTGTCCACCTTCACCGTCATGCTGTCTGGCAGATAGCATTTCACTTCATCGCCGTTGCGCACGATCTCGCGCCGCTGGCCGTCCAGCGTCTCCATGCGCTCCCGGGCTCCGTTCCTGCCGGCTAGGTGGATGATGCGCGATGTTTCGGTCTGGTCGCCGCTGCTGTAGACGAAGGTCCCGGTGTAGCTGAGCTTTTCGGCCGCCGTATGGATGCGATGCAGCCACGAAAGCGCGTCGCCATCGGCATGCACAGCGTGGGCCGCCAGCGCGAGCAGCAGCGCAGCCAGAGTTCTCATCGGCGCGCCGCAGTCCGCTGCTCTGCCACGGTGCGCACATACGGGGCCACGCCCTGCATTGCGTTGCTGGGAGAATAGCGCTGGTGGGCGAGCAGGTAGTCCTTGGCGCCCTCGCCTGCGGGAACCGCGACCTGCTTGATTTCCGCCGGAGACGCCGCGCGTATCGAAGCCAGCTGCTGCGAATCCGGCTGCGTGCCAGGCAAAGCCATCCAGCCGACGAAGGCCACCGCGGCGACGCTGGCCGCCGCCTGCAGCGCGTAGCGGGCCAAACTCCGTGCCGGCTTGGCCCGCCGGGGGGCGAGCACCGTCGGCTCGGCGTCGAGCTGGGCGCAGATCCGGGCACACAGGTCCGGTCCCTGCACACCGCGCAACGCGTCCCCGATCAGGTGATAGCAGTCCCAGTTGGCACGCAAACCGCAGTCGTCCTTGATCTGCGACGGAAGCTGGCTGGCGTTTTCGCCCTCCAGTTCTCCATCCATCCATGCGGATAATTTTTCGTTCATGGCGTCACCATCTCTTGTCCTTGGATAGGTCCAGCAGCGGCCGCAGCTGCTCGGCGATCGCCTCGCGCGCACGGTAGATGCGGGAACGCACCGTGCCGATGGGGCAGTCCATTATCTTGGCGATATCTTCGTAGCTCATGCCTTCGATCTCACGCAGCATGATCGCCGCCTTCAGTTCTTCAGGCAGCCGGTCCATGCTTTGGTTCACCGTCTGTGCGATCTGTTTTCCCATCAGCACATTTTCCGGGGTATTGAGATCGCGCAACTGGTCGCCGTCGTCGAACGCTTCCGCCTCTTCGGCGTCGTAGTTGGTGATCGTGGGCGTGCGCCTGCCCATCGATGCCAGGTAATTCTTGGCAGTATTGATGCCGATGCGGTAAAGCCAGGTATAGAAGGCGCTGTCGCCGCGGAATGAAGGCAGTGCGCGGTAGGCCTTGATGAACGCTTCCTGCGTGACGTCCTCGACCTCGCCCGGATCGCGGATGAAGCGCGACAGCAGGCGTCCGAGTTTGCGCTGATACTTGCTGACCAGCAGTTCGAATGCATGCTTGTCGCCCTGTTGCGCACGTTCGACCAACTGCTGGTCAATGTCGCGCTCGCTCATGCGCCGCCCTTCCCCTGAGCCCGGAGGCTGGTTGTTCTTCTTCTCCCCCGGACGGTCTTCAGTATACCCCAACGGAGCCTGCGCCCGGGGGAAGGCCGCGCCCGGGACGAAGTCAAGTTCGAGCATCTCGATCGGCGTCGTGCTGCTACCCGGAAACTTCAAGCCTGACCTCGCGCACCAAGGGGTCCCGACAGCGGGGACGATGTGCGTCTGACCGCGGCGCCGGCATTTAGTTCATTGCCGCCCCAGGCGCCAGCGTAGCCAGACGCGCAAGCGGCGCAGGTCGTCCGCCGCCGCGCAGTCGGGCAGGAGCACAATGGAGCGGCCCCGCTGTCCGGATTCACCCAGGTTCAGCACGACCAGCCAGTTCGAAACGTAACTGCCGGGCTGAATTTGCACCTCGTGCCATTCTGCGTGAGCGTCCTGCCAGCGGGCCCCGCCTTTGTCGCTCACTTCCAGCGCGCGTACGGCGCGCCGGCCGCACTGCAGGGCGGGAGGAAGGTGCCATATCCAGATCGAAGCGATTGCGGCACCGACCGCCAGAAAAGCCGGCCACGGCAGGCTGATCCATGCGCAGGCAAGCGCCGTCCCCGCCATGAGCGTGAGTGCCGTGGCGAGAACGCGGGAAGGTCTGAGGGTGACGGTAAAGGGCTGGTTCAAACCCGGTCGAACACCAGCGTGCCGTTGGTGCCGCCGAAGCCGAATGAATTGGACAGCGCCACATCGATTTTCATCTGGCGTGCCGTATTCGGTACATAGTCCAGGTCGCATTGCGGATCCTGGTTGAATATGTTGGTCGTGGGCGGCGCGACCTGGTGGTGCACGGCCAGCGCCGAAAATACCGCTTCCACGCCGCCTGCCGCGCCCAGAAGATGGCCGGTCATGGATTTTGTGGAACTGACCGCGACGTTCTTCGCATGCGCGCCCAGGCTGCGCTTCACCGCTGTGGTTTCCGCGATGTCCCCCAGGGGGGTCGAAGTGCCGTGGGCGTTGATGTAATCCACCTGGTCGGCGTTCAGGCGGGCGTTGCGCAGCGCCGCGTTCATGCAGCGGGCAGCCCCGTCGCCGTCCTCGCGCGGGGCCGTCATGTGGAATGCGTCTCCGCTCATGCCATAGCCTGCGAGTTCGGCGTATATCCTGGCGTTGCGCGCCTTGGCGTGCTCGTACTCCTCCAGCACCAGCACCCCTGCGCCCTCGCCCAGAACGAAACCGTCCCTGTCCTTGTCCCACGGTCGGCTTGCCGTGGCCGGATCGCCGTTGCGGCTGGATAGCGCGCGCGCCTGCGCGAAACCGCCCATCGCGAGTTCGGTGACCACCGATTCGGCTCCGCCCGCAACCATGACGTCGCAATCACCGTATTCGATCAACCGCCCGGATTCGCCGATGCAGTGGGTCGCCGTGGTGCACGCGGTCACCATGGCCAGATTCGGCCCTTTCAGACCGAACTTGATCGACAGGTTGCCGGAGATCATGTTGATGATCGTGCTCGGAATGAAGAACGGCGAAATCTTGCGCGGTCCGCCTGCAAGTAGTTCGCGCTGTGTCTGCTCTATTATCTGCAGGCCGCCGATGCCCGATCCGATATTGACGCCGATGCGCTCGGCGTTCTCGGGCGTAACCTCGATCCCGGAATCGCGCAAGGCCTGGATGCCGGCCGCCATGCCGTAATGGATGAAGGTATCCATGTGGCGTGCTTCTTTGCGCTCCAGATACTGGCTGAGGTCGAATTCCCTGACTTCGCCCGCAATCTGGCAGGAGAGCCGCGACGGATCGAAGCGGCTAATCCTGGTGATGCCGGACTTGCCGGCAAGGATGCTGGCCCATGCATCGGCGATGCTGTTGCCTACCGGGGAGACAATGCCCAACCCGGTGATGACGACTCTGCGGCGGGACACTTTCTCTCCGGAAAAAGGCGCGCTAAGCGCTGGGATCTACGCTTTCTTGGCGTGGTTGTTGACGTAATCGATCGCCTGCTGAACGGTGGTGATCTTTTCTGCGTCTTCGTCGGGAATCTCGGTCTCGAACTCTTCTTCCAGCGCCATCACGAGTTCGACGGTGTCCAGCGAATCCGCGCCAAGGTCATCGATGAAGGAGGACTCGTTCTTGATTTCAGCCTCGTTTACGCCCAGCTGCTCGGCGACGATTTTCTTTACCCGTTGTTCAACATTTTCCATTTAATTCTCCTTCCTTCGTTTTTGGCTGAGAAAACAGCCATGCATTTTACCAAAGTTCATTCACCGGCGTTTGAAAATCAGCCCGTGGAAATCGGTGCGTCAAGCCATGTACATCCCGCCGTTGACGTGCAGTGTCGTACCGGTGATATAGCCGGCCTGCGGGGAGGCGAGAAACGCCACTGCCGCCGCCACGTCTTCCGCTTTGCCCAGGCGGGCCAGCGGAATCCGGCCGAGAATCGCTTCGCGCTGCTGCTCGTTCAGGGCGCGCGTCATGTCGGTGTCGATGAAACCGGGCGCGACGCAATTCACTGTGATATTGCGGCTGGCGATTTCCTGCGCCAGCGCGCGGGACATTCCGGCGATGCCGGCCTTGGCCGCGGCGTAGTTGATCTGGCCCGGATTCCCGGAACTGCCGACAACCGAGGTGATGTTGATGATCCGGCCCGCGCGCGCCTTCATCATCCCCCGCAGTACTGCACGCGACAGGCGGAACACCGATTTTAGATCGGTGTCGATCACCGCATCCCACTCGGTTTCTTTCATCCGCATCGCCAGATTGTCCTGGGTGATGCCCGCGTTGTTGACCAGTATGCCGGGCGCGCCGAATTCCTTTTCTATCGCCCCAACCAGCGCTTCGATCGCCGCGCCGTCGTTCACATCGAGCACCACGCCCCTGCCGCCGACCTTGGTCTCGAGCAGATATTCGCTGATCGCCTTGGCACCTGCCTCCGAGGTCGAAGTACCTATCACCGTCGCCCGCTGCACGCCAAGCGCGAGCGCGATGGCCCTGCCGATGCCGCGCGTGGCGCCGGTCACCAGTGCGATTTGCCCTTGCAACATAGTTACGCCCCCTTCAGTTGTGACAGGCCCAGTTCGATGCTCGCCTTGTCCGTCAACGCCAGCGATTCCAGGGAACCTTCGATGCGCTTGGTCATCCCCGCCAGCACCTTGCCCGGTCCGCATTCTGCGACATGCGTGATGCCCTGGGCCGAAAACGCCCGGATCGTCTCCACCCAGCGCACTGGATTGTAGGCCTGGCGCACCAGCGCATCCCTGATTTGCGCCGGGTCGACGTAGCTCGCCACGTCGACGTTGTTGACCACGGGGATGCGCGGCGCATTGAAAGCGATGCTCTGCATGTACTGCTGCAGGCGCTCCGCCGCCGGTTTCATCAGCGCGGAATGGAATGGCGCGCTCACCGGCAGCGGCAGCGCCCGCTTCGCGCCTTTTGCCTTGGCTGCTTCGCAGGCGCGCTTCACCGCGGCCGCATGGCCGGCGATGACCACCTGGATGGGCGTATTGAAATTGACCGCGGCCACGACTTCGCCCTGTGCGGATTCGGCACAGGCGGCTCGCACAGCGTCTTCATCCAGGCCCATGATCGCGGCCATTGCGCCCTGCCCCTGCGGCACGGCCTCCTGCATCGCCTCGGCGCGAAAGCGCACCAGCGGCAGCGCGTCGCGAAACGAAATGACGCCGGCGGCCACGAGCGCCGTGTATTCGCCCAGGCTGTGTCCGGCAAGCAGGGAAGGTTCGGCGCCGCCGAGGCTGACCCAGGCGCGGTACGCGGCATAGCCTGCAGTGAGCATCACCGGCTGCGTATTTACAGTCAGGCTCAGGCTTTCGGCGGGGCCTTCGGCCATGAGCTTGCCGAGATCCTGTCCGAGGGCGACGGAAGCCTCTTCGATCACTTCGCGCACCGCCGCAATATCGCCGTAGGCCTGCATCATGCCCACTGACTGCGAGCCCTGTCCGGGAAATACGAATGCGAGTTTCATGGATTTCAAACCTATGTAGGATTGATCACATTTGCACCAGGGCGGCACCCCAGGTGAAGCCGCCGCCCACCGCCTGCAGCATGACCTTGTGTCCGGACCTGATGCGACCGTCGCGAACAGCAGTGTCAAGCGCAAGAGGCACGGACGCGGCAGATGTATTGCCGTGCATGTCCACGGTCACGATCAGTTTCTCCGGCGGCAGCCCCAGACGTTTTGCCGTCGATTCGAGGATGCGCAAATTGGCCTGGTGCGGTATCAACCAGTCGACATCCCCCACCTGCAGTCCGCATTTTCCCAGGGTCTCGCGCGCCACCTCGTCCAGCACGCGCACGGCGAACTTGAAAACCGCGGGGCCGTCCATGCGCAGGAAAGGATCGCCTGTCACCCTGCCATTGCAAATGCTGCCGGGTACGGAAAGGATGCCGACGTGCGCACCGTCCGCGTGCAGGGCGCTCGCAATGATTCCGGGTTTCTGATCCGCCTTCAGTATCACCGCGCCTGCGCCGTCGCCGAACAGCACGCAGGTGCCGCGGTCATTCCAGTCGAGAATGCGCGAGAACACCTCCGCCCCCACCACCAGGGCGCAACGATGCTGCCCGGAGCGGATGAACATGTCGGCAGTCGACAGCGCGTAGACGAAACCGCTGCAGACCGCCTGTACGTCGAATGCCGGGCAACCCTTTATGCCGAGTTTGGCTTGAAGCAGGCATGCGGTGCTCGGAAATATATAGTCGGGTGTCGAGGTCGCGACGATGATGAGGTCGATTTCCCCCGCGTCTATTCCGGCGCTGGCGATCGCAGCCCTGCTCGCTTCCAGCGCGAGGCTGCTCGAGGTCTCGCCCTCCTGCGCAAGATAGCGCTGGCGTATGCCGGTGCGCGAGCGTATCCATTCATCGGAGGTATCCATGCGCCGCTCGAGGTCGGCGTTGGTAACCGCATTGTGCGGCAGGTAGCTGCCGGTGCCGACGATCCTGGAATAGATCACGACGCCCTCACGCTTTCATGGCCTGCGGCTGCCATTCCCTGCGAAATGCGCTGCAATACGTCTTCACGCACTTCCTCGAACGCGCGCTCGATTGCATTCTGGAAGGCGAAGCTGTCGGCCGAGCCGTGGCTCTTCACCACGATGCCTTTCAGCCCGAGCAGGCTGGCGCCGTTGTAGCGGCCCGGATCCACCCGCCGCCTGAATGCCTTCAGTACGGGCATGGCGATGGCGCCGCAGGCGACGGTGAACCAGTTGCGCCTGAATTCCTCGGTGAGGAAGGCGCGCAGCATCTTCGCCAGCCCTTCGGCGCTCTTGAGTGCGATATTGCCTACGAACCCGTCGCATACCACCACATCGGTGGTGCCCTTGAAAATGTCGTCGCCCTCGACGTTGCCGTAAAAATTGAGTCCGCTGGCGCGCAGCAGTTCCCCCGCCTGTTTCACCACGTCGTTGCCTTTGATGTCTTCTTCGCCGATATTGAGCAGCCCGATGCTGGGCCGCTCGATGTGCTGCATGGCGGAAACCAGCGTCGAGCCCATGATGGCGAACTGCAGCAGGTGTTCCGGCGTGCAATTGACGTTGGCCCCGAGATCAAGCACGTAGGCTTCGCCTTTCAGGGTGGGCATTATGCCGGCTATGGCTGGACGGTCGATCCCGGGCAGGGTCTTGAGCACGAAGCGTGCGATGGCCATCAGCGCGCCGGTATTGCCGGCGCTGACGCAGGCGTGCGCCTCCCCGCTCTTTACCAGGTTGATGGCAACGCGCATGGAGGAGTCTTTCTTGCCGCGCAGCGCAGACGCCGGCGCTTCGTCCATGTCCACCGACTGGCTCGCGTTATACACGCGCAATTGCGGCCCTGGCGCCACGCCGCATGCGCGCAGCTCGGCTTCGATTGCTTCCTGCAAACCTACCAGAATGATATTGCCGCGGGGATGGGTCTTCTGGAATTCAAGCGCGGCGGGAACGGTCACGCTGGGGCCGTGGTCGCCCCCCATGCAATCGACGGCTACCGTGGTTTCCATTGAGTAGTAGTCAAGCCGGCCTTCTGCCGGGCGAGCGGGCGTGCGGTCCGCCCGCTAAGCGCAAAGCGCGCTTATTCGCCTTTGGTCTTGATGACTTTCTTGCCACGATAATAGCCGCTGGGGCTGATATGGTGGCGCAGATGCGCTTCTCCGGTCGTCGGCTCGACAGCCAGGGGCGGGTTGGTCAAAAAGTCGTGGGCGCGGTGCATGCCCCGCTTCGAGGGCGATTTCTTGTTCTGTTGAACTGCCATTTCTTTACTCCTTACTTGTTCAATTTCTTGAGTGCGGCCAGTGCCTGAAAAGCCGAGACCTGCGCCCCGCTTTCCACATTCATCGCCGCCCCGCATCGCTCGTGCTTCGGCACCATGGGCAATGCAAGCAAAACTTCGTCCTCGACCAGGGCGGTAATGCTCATTTCCCGTCCGGCAAGTATCCGCTCCGCGTCGTCGTCGGCTGCCCCGATCTCCTCATCGCTGGCGGCAAACTGGAGTTCCGCCACCAAGTGCAGGGGCAGGTCCAGGCTGTCGAGACAGCGCTGGCATTCCAGGCGTACACTACCATCCACAACCAGCCTCAATCCCGGTCTGCCACGCTCGTTGATTTCACCCTTCAGGACAAAATCGAGAACCGAAGCCGAACATCCGGATTGGGCAAGCCGCGGCAGTGATTCCAGACCCAGCCGCCCCTGAAGCGTCGCAGCGCTCCGGGCAAACGCCAGGCCGTCTATGGCCGCCGGTTGCAACATAAGGCGCGCATGATATTATTTTTGACCCCCACTGTCAAAGGAAAAACAAAATTTTCAACGCCTTGCTGAAGATTTGCATGCTGTGGGTCCTGCTCGCTCCGGCCACTGCCCAAGTCTATAAATGGGTGGACGAAAAGGGGGTTACCCATTACGGCGAACGCCCGCCGCAAGGCGGGAAAGCCGAGGATGTGCGGCAGCGGCTTGGCAGGCCAGGCTCCGCCCCGGCAAAGGCCGCCCAGTCGGACTGGAAGGAAAAGGACCTCGAATTCAAGAAGCGCCGCATCGATGCCGAGCAGGCCGAGGCCAAGAGCACACAGCGGGAAACATCCCAGCGCCAGGCGTGCAACCAGGCACGCGACCAACTGGCCCAGTTGAAAACCGCCCGGCGGACATACCGGCTGGACGAAAAGGGCGAGCGTGTGTTCCAAAGCGACGACGAGCGCAACGCGTCGGTGGCGCGGCTGGAGCAAGCTGTCTCCGAGCGGTGCCGCTGAACCAGGACGCGCACGAAACCGCACTGCTTTTCGCGCAGATTCGCACAATTCCGTGGTTAAATTCGGCCCATATGTCCGAATTGCCGCAAATCGTACTTGCCTCCACATCCAAATACCGGCGCGAACTGCTTGCGCGACTGGGCCTGCCGTTCGATGTCGCTGCGCCGGGTGTGGACGAAACACCGCTGCCGGATGAGGCGCCGCAGGCTACGTCGTTGCGCCTGGCCGAAGCCAAGGCCAGGGCGGTGGCGACAAATTTTCCGCGGGCGATAGTGATCGGCTCGGACCAGGTCGCGGTACTTGATGGCCTGCCCCTGGGCAAACCGGGAAATCATGCCAATGCGGTGCGCCAGCTCAAAGCCATGCGAGGCAGGCAAGTGGTGTTTCACACGGCCCTGTGCCTGTGGCGGGCCGCAAGCGGCCTCGCGGAAACGCGTGTCGTCCCCTATTACGTGCGCTTTCGCGATTACAGTGACGAAGATATCGAGCGCTATCTCGAGCGCGAGCAGCCCTATGACTGCGCCGGCAGCGCACGCTGCGAAGGCCTGGGCATCGTGCTCATCGCCGAAATGCGCGGCGAAGATCCCAACGCCTTGATCGGGCTGCCCTTGATCGCGCTTACCGAGATGCTCGCCCGGCAGGGTGTGAACGTCTTGT
>JAPLRD010000338.1 GCA_026399375.1 Pseudomonadota bacterium | reverse complement strand
TGTGGCTCTCCAGCAGCTGCAGTGCGAGCGCGTCTAGCGCCGACTGGATGGCCGAGATCTGCGTCAGCACGTCGACGCAATAGCGGTCTTCCTCGACCATTTTCGCCACGCCCCGGGTCTGGCCTTCGATCCGGTTCAAGCGTTTTAGCAGGGCCGCCTTGTTTGGCTGGACCACCGCGCGATCCGCGTGATCTGCGTGGTGAGCGCACTCCACGACCTCAGGCCGTGATTTCAAATCCCGCCTCCTCGACGCTGCGCTTCAATTGGTCGACCTGCACCTTGCCCGGATCGAATTCGATCACGGCGTTGTTCTTTTCCAGGGACACGTCGGCCTTCGCCACGCCGTCCTGTGCCTTCAGTACATTGGTCACGCTGCGCACGCAGCCGCCGCAGGTCATGCCGGAGATTCCAAGAGTTACGGTTTGCATCACAAGCTCCTTTCGTTGTCGATCATGAACAGAAATGATTTCAGCCGCGCCGCCAGCGCCGCAACAGCAGCGAGTTGCTGACCACGGATACCGAAGACAGGGCCATCGCCGCGCCGGCGATCACCGGGTTCAGCATTCCGGCCGCGGCCAGCGGAATGCCGAGCACGTTGTAGATGAAGGCGAAGAACAGGTTCTGCCGGATCTTGGCGAGCGTGGCGCGCGACAGGCTGATCGCATCGGCGACCGAGTTCAAGTCGCTGCGCATCAGCGCGATGTCGGCGGCCTCCAGCGCGACATCCGAGCCCGCGCCTATGGCGAAGCTGACATCGGCCGCGGCCAGCGCCGGCGCGTCGTTCACGCCATCGCCGACCATGCCGACTATGTGCCCTTGGGCTTTGAACTCCGCCACCGCGGCCGCCTTCTCCCCCGGCAGAACCTGGGCCCGGTAGGAGTCCACGCCGACCGCGTCGGCAATCGCTTTCGCCGTCGCCGCGTTGTCGCCGGTCAGCATCACGACATCTATGCCCATCGCTTTCAATTTGGACACCGCTGCGCGCGAACTGTCGCGCAGTTTGTCGGCGATCGCGAGATAGCCGAGGATGCGTCCGGCGCCGCCGACCGCGATCACGGTCTTGCCCTGGGCAACCAGCGGCGCTATCGCTGCTGAGGCTATACTCAGACCCGATTCCATCAGAAATTCAGGCGCCCCCAGCAGCAGCGTTTGCTCACCACCTAGCGCGGGAAGCTGCAAGGACGAAACGTCTAGCACCGCCTGCACGCCCTTGCCGGTGACGGAATGAAAATCGCGCAACGGAATCAGCGCAAGCTCCAGCGCTTTCGCGTATTCGATCACCGCGTGCGCGAGCGGATGCGCCGAGCCGGATTCGAGGCTGGCTGCGACCGTCAACAGGTCGCGTTCGGAAAAACCCTCGGCCGATAGCACCTCGGTGACCACGGGCTTGCCTTCGGTAAGCGTGCCGGTCTTGTCCACGATCAGCGTGCGTATCTTCTCCGCCTGTTCCAGCGCCACCGCGTTCTTCACCAGCACGCCGACCTGGGCGCCGCGCCCGGTGCCGACCATGATGGCCGTGGGCGTCGCCAGGCCGAGCGCGCAGGGGCAGGCGATGACCAGCACCGCCACCGCGTTCACCAGCGCCGGCGCGAGTTCGCCGCCTATGCCCCACCAGAGCGCGAAGGTCAGCGCGCTGATCGCCACCACGACCGGAACGAACACGCCTGCGACCCGGTCGGCAAGGCGCTGGATCGGCGCTTTCGTGCCCTGCGCCTCGCGCACCAGGCGGATGATGCCGGCGAGCATGGTCGCCGCGCCCACGCCTTCGGCCTGGCAGCGCAGCAGCCCCTGCTGGTTCAGCGTGCCGGCGTACACCTTGTCGCCGGGCCGCTTGGCGACCGGGAGGCTCTCGCCGGTGAGCATGCTCTCGTCGATGCTGGACTCCCCGCTCGACACCTGGCCGTCCACGGGAATGTTCTCGCCCGGGCGCACGAGGTAGATGTCGCCGACCTGCATGCTCGCGACCGGCACCTCGAGCACCGCGCCGTCGCGCTCCACGCGCGCGGTCTTCGGCTGCAGGCGCACCAGCGCTTCGATCGCGGCCGACGTCCCGAGCTTGGCCTTCGCTTCGAGCAGCTTGCCCAGAAGCACCAGGGTGATGATGACCGCGCTCGCTTCGAAATAGACGTGCTGGTGATGCAGGCCCATCAGCGTCACGATCGCCGAGAGTCCGTAGGCCGTGCTCGTGCCAAGCGCCACCAGCACGTCCATGTTGGCGCCGCCGCCGCGCAGCGCCTTGTAGCCGCCGACGTAGAAGCGCCGGCCGATCCAGAACTGCACCGGCGTCGCGAGCGCAAGCTGCAGAGCGCGCGGCAGGAGCTCCGTGTGTCCCTGGCCGAACATGGAGAACATTTCCGCGAGCAGCGGCAGGCTGAGCGCGATGGACAGCCACAGCAGTTTCAGTTCCGACCGGTAAGCCGCATTGCGGCGCGCCTTCTCCTCCTCCGCATTTGCCTCTATGCGCTCGTTCGCCTCGTAGCCGGATTTGCGGATGGTCGAAAGAAGCAGCTCGGGCGTGGCAATCCCGGGCACGTAGTGCACGCGCGCGGTCTCACTGGCGAAATTGACCGAGGCCTTCACGCCCTCGAGCTTGCTCAGAGCCTTTTCAATGCGCGTCGAACAGGCGACGCAGGTCATGCCGTAGATCTGGAACTCCGCCACCTGCTCCGGCACCGAATAGCCTGTGCGGCGTATGGCCTCGACCACGGCGGAGGACGAACTCAGGTTCGGCTGCAGCGTCACCTGCGCCGACTCCGCGGCGAAATTGACGTTCGCCGCCACGCCGGGCATCTTGTTCAGGCTCTTTTCGATGCGCGCCGCGCAGGCAGCGCAGGTCATGCCCGCGAGGGGCAGATCGAGACGAACGGTGGGCAAAGCATCCATGAGACGGGCAGCCAGGCGAAGCGATATGGCTGCCACTATATACCCCATTAGGGTATGCCGTCAAATACCACCATGGGGTATATGGCAAGGCGCCCGGTTCCGGTGCCGCCATGAAGAACCTGCCGAAATGCTTTAGAATCACGCCTCATGAGCGGGAGTAGCTCAGTTGGTAGAGCGCCGGCTTCCCAAGCCTGAGGTCGCGAGTTCGAGACTCGTCTCCCGCTCCATTCCTTTAGTGCCTTTACCCCTTCGGTCGCAAATGAGCCCTGACTTCTCCAAACGCCTGCTCGTTTGGCACAAACGCCACGGCCGCCACGATCTGCCCTGGCAGGGGACGCGCGACGCCTACCGCATCTGGGTCTCGGAGATCATGCTGCAGCAGACGCAGGTGGCGGCCGTGATTCCCTATTACGCCCGTTTTCTGCAGCGCTTCCCCGACATCGCCGCGCTGGCCGGCGCCGCGCAGGACGAAGTGCTGCGCCTTTGGAGCGGCCTCGGCTACTACTCGCGTGCGCGCAACCTGCAGCGCGCGGCGCAACTGGTGGTCGAGCGGCACGGCGGCGTGTTTCCGCGCACACTGGAAGAGATCGAAGCGCTGCCCGGCATCGGGCGCTCGACCGCGGCGGCGATCGCGGCCTTCGCCTACGGCACGCGCGCCGCGATTCTGGACGGCAACGTCAAGCGCGTGCTGGCGCGGCATTTCGCCGTCGACGGCTACCCGGGCGAAAAGCGCGTAGAAGCACGCCTGTGGCAGATCGCCGAAGCGCAGCTGCCGCCGCGGGCCATCGAGCGCTACACCCAGGCGATGATGGACTTGGGCGCGACGCTGTGCACGCGCACGAAGCCCGGCTGCGGCGCCTGCCCGCTTTCGCAGACTTGCCGGGCGCTGGCGCTCGATCGTGTGAAGGATTTTCCCGCGCCGCGCCCGGCGAAGGCCGTTCCCACGCGCGCCACGCACATGCTGCTGCTCGTGCGGGACGGCGAAGTGCTGCTGGAAAAACGCCCGCCCTCGGGCATCTGGGGCGGCATGTGGAGCCTGCCCGAACTCGAAGACGGCGCGCGTGCCCGCGCGCATTGCCGCGGCCACTACGGCTGCACGATCGCCGAGCCGGAAGCAATGGCGCCGCTCGCGCACGGCTTCACCCACTTCAAGCTGAACATTCAACCGCTCCTGTGCCGGGTAAAGAAAGTCGCGCCGGCGGCACGCGAAACGGGACAGATGTGGCTCGGCGTCGAAGACGCGCTGGGCGCGGCGATCCCGGTGCCGGTGCGCAAGCTGCTGCAACGCCTGCTCGCCGCCGATGGTGACGCCGCCTGAAATCAGGTATTTTGCGAGACACTTCAACCACCATTACTCTTCACAGGTCGATCGAAGAATGAAAACAAGCCTGCTCAACAGACTGTTCCTTGCATTGCTCCTAGTGCCTGCGCTCGCGTGCGCGCAGACCTATCCGACCAAACCGGTGCGCGTGATCGTGGCCTTCGCGCCAGGCGGGGGCGCCGACATCGTCGCGCGGCTGATTTCGCAGCATCTGAGCGAGCGCCTGGGCCAGTCGTTCATCGTGGAAAACCGCGGCGGCGCCGGCGGCATCGTCGGCACCGACGCAGTGGCGAAGGCGGCGGCGGACGGCTACACGCTGCTCTTCGGTCAACAAGGCCCCAACGCGATCAATCCGAGCTTGTACGCGAAACTGCCGTATGACGCGGTCAAGGATTTCGCGCCGATCACCCAGGCGACCGCCTATCCCTACGTCATCGCGCTGCACCCGTCGGTGCCGGCCGCTAATTTCAAGGAACTGCTCGCATTGGCCAAGTCGCGGCCGGGCGAACTGTCCTACGCCACGGCGGGCCTGGGCAGTTCGGCGCAACTCGCAGCCGAACTGCTGACGCGTCAGGCGGACATCAAACTCAATCACATTCCCTATAAGGGCGCCGGCCCGGCGCTGATGGACACGGTCGCAGGACAGGTGACCATGGTCTTCGGCGACGCCGCGTCCGCCGCGGGCCAGGCGCGTGCGGGCAAGGTGCGCGCGGTTGCGGTCACCGGAGCGCGGCGGCTACCGCTGCTCGCCGAAGTGCCCACGGTTGCCGAGGCGGGACTTGCCGGTTATGAAGCGGCCGCATGGCACGGCTGGCTCGCGCCTGCCGGGACACCGCCGGCAATCGTCAACCGGCTGCAGGCAGAAATCGCGGCCGTCCTGAAACTGCCCGAAGTACACGAACGCCTCGCCCGCGACGGATTGGAAGCCATTGGCAGCACGCCGGAACAGTTTGCCGCATTCATCCGCGCCGACATCGCCAAATGGGGCAAGGTCGTGCGCGACGCGGGGATCAAGCTGGAATAGGCGCTGCCGGCCCCGTCCGGCAAACGATCACTCCGCTTTCACCCCGGACGCCTTCACCACTTTGCCCCAGGCCGCATGGTCTTCGCGGATCTGGCGCGCGAATTCTTCCGGCGTGCCGAGCGAAGGCGTGAGACCCAGCGCGCGGATCGCCTTATCCACCTCGGGCGCAGCCAGCGCGGCGACGATATCGGCGTTCAATTTGGCAATGATGGCCGCGGGCGTGCCCACCGGCACTGCTACGCCGTACCACTCGGGGTTCTCGCCGAGCTGCGCGTAACCCGCCTCCTGCGCCGTGGGCACGTCGGGCATGGCGTCGATGCGCTTCTTGCCGAACACCGCCAGCGCGCGCAGCTTGCCCGACTTGACGTGAGGCGCCGCCGAGGACGGATTGGCGAACATCATGTTCACATGCCCCGCCAGCACATCGACCAGCGCGGGGCCCGCGCCCTTGTAGGCCACGTGCAGCAGATCGGCGCCGCTCGCCATCTTGTACATTTCGCCCGCCATCTGCGGACCCGACGAACTCGAGGCGAAGGTCAGCTTGCCCGGATCCTTTTTGGCGAGTTCGGTCAGGTCCTTCAGCGAGCGCGCCGGCAGCGCCGGATTGATCACGACGACGAAAGGCTGCTCCGTGGTCTTCGCCACCGGCACCAGGTCCTTCAGCGGATCGAAGCCGATCTTGTCGTAGAGATGCGCGTTGATGGTGAGCACGCCCTGGTGCGCGAATATCAGGGTGTAGCCGTCCGGCGCCGCTTTCACGCCCAGCGCCGTGCCTATGTTGCCCTGCGCGCCGGAGCGGTTTTCAACCAGCACCTGCTCGCCCCACATCTTCGCCAGTCTGGAACCGAGGATGCGCGCCACGGCGTCGGTGCCGCCGCCTGGCGGGAACGGCACGATGAAGTGCACCGACTTGGCCGGATAGTCCGCCGCCGCGCACGCGCCCGACAACGCCAGTGCGCACAACGCGAGAGCGATGCGTTTGATGCCGCCCGGGACGAGCTGCGGAACAAGTTTGATCATTTGCGGCCCGCGGCGAGCGGCATCAGCGCCCCCGCGTCCGCGGCACCATCCAGCGCCCAGATGGCGGCAATCAGGGGCTGCGGGTCGCAGCCGGATTTGCCGTAGAGCGCGAGGTCTTTCAGCTTCTGCTCGAGATCGGCGTCGCTGAGCGGCCGGGCCGTGCTGCCGCGCGCCTGCTCGATCAAGCAGGACAGCGGCGGCCGGGCCGGGCCCATGCGGATAGTCACGCGAGCCGACTCCACCGCGTAGTTCGCGTCATCGACGAATGCGACCTTGCCGCCGAGCGCGCGCAGCGCCGGTTCCGCCACGCAGGCATCGCTGAATTCCGCCAGCCCGGCGCGTCCGCGCGTAAGCACCACCGCCACCGCGTGCTGCGCGCTCACCTGCGCCTCGCGACCGGTGACCACGTGCGCGCGGTCGGTGCGCTCGCGCAGCAGCGGGTAGCCGGTGATCTCGATCCGTTCAATCGCGGCGATGGAGAGTTCGGGTTTCTTCGACAATTCGAGGCAGGCTTCGATCACCGGGTTCAGCACCACGCCGCAGGGATAAGGCTTGTACGCGTTGGACAGAAGTTCCCACTGTTCGCCCAGGCCTTGGGTGATGCAACTGAAGTCCGGGTTCTCGCCGGTGACGCGCAGGAAGCCGCGAGCGCCTTCGAGAGGCCGATCGGGGCCGAAGAAATTTTGTTCCGCCAGCAGCGCAGATACGAGGCCGTTGCGCGCGGCATTGCCGACGCTGATGCTCTTGGACATGCTGCCCAGCGTCTCGACCAGCCCCGAGGCCTGCGCCGACGCGTTGCCCAGCGCCCATTTCATGCGCTCGGCGTCCAGCCCCAGTATCCTGCCGATCGCAACCGCCGCGCCGAACACGCCGCAGGTGGAGGTAATGTGCCAGCCGCGCTGGTAATGTCCGGGCGAGATCGCATTGCCGATGCGGCATTCGGCCTCGACGCCGAGCACGAAGGCGAGCAGCAACTGCTGCCCAGTCATGCGCGAAGTCTCGGCAAGAGCGAACAGGGCCGGCGCCACCGGCGCCGTCGGATGGATGATGGTGCGCGCGTGGGTGTCGTCGAAATCGAACACGTTGGCGCTCATGGCGTTGAGGAAGGCCGCGCTGAGCATGTCGCCGCGTTCGCGGCGGCCGACGACCGTCGCCGTGGCGCTACCGGCGAAGCGGGCAAGCACCGCGGATGCGGTCGCCACCGCCGCATCGCTGCAGCCGCCGAGACCGGTGGCGAAGTAATTCATCAGCGAGCGCTTGGCCTCGTGCCGCACCTCGGACGGGATATCCTCCCAGCGCGCGGCGGCCAGAAATTCGGCGAGGTACGCGCTGATCCGCACCGGATCGGCGCCGTCATTCGCTCGCGCTGTATCTTTAGCCTGCGTCACTACCGCTCCTATTTCAGCAGGTTCGGCAGCCAGGCGACGATGCCCGGATAGGCGAAAATCAGCGCGACGAAGCCGAGGTTGATGCCGATGAACGGAAACGCGCCATAGGCGATCTCTTTCAGAGGAACGTTTCCGCTCATGCCGCGCAGCACGAACAGCACCATGCCGACCGGCGGCGTGATCAGGCCGATTTCCACCATGACCACGAGGTAGATGCCGAACCAGATGGGATCGTAGCCGAGCGCGATCACCACCGGGTAGGTGACCGGCAGCGTCATCAGGATCATCGAAATCGACTCGACGAACATGCCGAGCACGATGTAGATGATGGAAATGAGGGTGACCACCAGCCAGGGCGCCACCTGCGCGTTGCGGATCAGCTCGACCACGGCGCGCGGCAGGCGCAGGTAGTCGAACACCCAGCTCACCGCGGCGGCGCAGACCACGATCAGCAGAATGAACGCCGTCACGCCCACGGTCTCGATCGACGTGTCGTAGAGCATGCGCCAGCTGAAGGTGCCGTACATCACGCACAGGATGAGCGCCATCACCACACCGAGCGCGGCGGCCTCGGTCGGCGTGGCCACGCCGGCGTAGAGCGACCCCAGCACCGATATGATCACCACCGCGAACGGCACCATGTTCTTCGAGGAGCGCAGCTTGTCGCCCAGGGAGTAGCTCTCGCCCTTGGGCGCGGCGCCGGGCACGGCCAGCGACCAGACCAGCGCCACTACCATGAACCCGACGGCCATCATCAGGCCGGGCACGATGCCGGCGAGGAACAAGATGTCGATCGGCGCCCCCACGGTGCTGCCGTAGATGATCATGGCGATGCTGGGCGGGATCATTATGCCCAGCGTGGCCCCGGCCGCGGTGACGCCGTAGGCGAGCCGCGGACTGTAGCCGCGGGCGACCATCTCCGGGCAGGCCACCTTGCCCAGTGTCGCAGCGGTGGCGAGGCTGGAGCCGGACACCGCTGCGAAAATCGCGGACGCTCCCACGCTGGCATGTGCCAGGCCGCCCGGCGTGCGGCCGAACCAGCGCACCAGCGAGTCGAACATGCGCGTGGTGACGCCGCTCCGCAGCAGCAGCGAACTCATCATGACGAACATCGGGATCGCCGTCAGCGTGAACGAATTGACGCTGCTCCAGGCGCGCTCGGCCAGCACCGAGAGCTGCGGTTTGGGCAGCAGGAAATAGAGCCCGAACATACCGACCAGCCCCAGCGCCATCGCCACGCGCACGCCGATCAGCAGAAACAGAAGAATAGCGACGGCAAGCAGCGCGCCCAGCACCGGCAGCGACGAGCCGCGCGCCAGCCAGAACACGCAGCCCAGCCCGGCGAGCAGCCCGACGACGGTGAGCCCGGTGCGCCAACCGCTCCAGGAAAAGACCATCAGCGCGAACACGGCGCAAATGGCGAGCGAACCCCAGTCGGCCATGGTCCCGGGGATCGCAACCGGAAAGCGGCCGAGGAGCGCCAGCGCGACGGTGAGCGCGGCCAATCCCGCCAGCGCAATGCCGAAGGCCTTGCCGCTCTGCGGCGCGCGCAGGCGGTAGGCGTCCGCCAGCAGCGACCAGGCGAACAGGATGAATCCTATGGTCAGCGGCACCTGCGGGATCCACTGCGGCGTCGACAGCAGGCCCCAGTCGCGCGTGTCGTTGATGTACTCGCCGGTGCTGAACGCGGCGACCTGCCAGGCGAAGAACAGCACCAGGAACAGGTCGATCCAATTCGCCACCAGCAGCAGTTCGACCCGCGCGCGTCCTTTCAGGCTGTTCAGCAGCAGTTCCACCTGGATGTGCGCGCCGGCGCGCTGAGCCGCGGCGAGGCCGAGAAAGGCGACCGCGACCAGCACGTATGTCGCGACCTCGGTGATCCAGGAGGTCGGCGCGTTGAAAAGATAGCGGGCGAAAATCTCGTAGCAGACGATGCCGGTCATGCCGATCAGGCCCAGCGCGCTGAGAAAGCCGGAGAAGGAAGTTGCCCCGTCCGCAAAACGAATCAGCGCCGGCAGTTCTTGCAGCGTAGACGACGCCGGCTGGGCGGCAGCGGCCTGG
>JAPLRD010000232.1:6239-7519 GCA_026399375.1 Pseudomonadota bacterium | reverse complement strand
GACATTCAACAATTCGGGCATCGACCTCAACGGGGGACGACTTTGACGGAACCGTGGCTCTGGAGCGACATCCCCAACAACCGCATCATGAAATGGGAAGAGGAAACCGGCGCGGTCAGCGTATTCCGCAAGCCGTCGAACAACGCCAACGGCCATACGCGCGACCGTCAGGGGCGCCTGCTGAGCTGCGAGCACGACACGCGGCGCGTCACCCGCACCGAGTACGACGGCAAGGTCAGCGTCATCGCCAGCCACTTCGATGGCAAGCAGCTCAATTCGCCCAACGACGTCGTGTGCAAGTCCGACGGCTCGATCTGGTTTACCGATCCGCCCTTCGGCATCCTCGGCCTGTACGAGGGGCATCCGGCGAAGCCCGAGCTGCCGACCAACGTCTATCGCATCGATCCGAAGAGCGGCAAGCTCTCGGTGGTCGCGGGGGACATCAACCGGCCCAACGGGCTGTGCTTTTCGCCGGACGAATCCAAGCTCTACGTCATCGCGGCCTTGCCCGCGCCGCGAACCGTACAGGTATTCGACGTGGTCGACGGCGGCACGAAGCTCGCCAACAAGCGCTTGTTCCTCACGGCTGAGCCCGACGGAACGCCGGACGGCATGCGCTGCGACGTGGACGGGAATCTGTGGTGCGGATGGGGCATGGGTCGCGAGGGCCTGGACGGCGTGGCCATATTCAATCCGCAAGGCAAGCTGATCGGCCGCATCAACCTGCCCGAGCGCTGCGCCAACCTGTGTTTCGGCGGCGTCGAGCGCAACCGTCTGTTCATGGCGGGGAGCACGTCGATCTACTCCCTGTATGTGAACACCCAGGGCGCAGCCGGCGGCTGAAGCCGGTCCGCGCATCAGAAAAGGCAGGCACGCCCTGCCTTTTTTTATGTTTGTGCGCGGCAACACCGGGTTGCGGACGTGTCCGCAAGTGGCCAATCTCCCGGCTGGCGTTAGAATAGCGCATTGGTATCCCCTCCGGATTTATCCTCTAATGGGAGCAAACATGCAGCTGGATGTGAATCGAAGTGACTTGACCGTGGGGATCATCGGTGCCGGCGCCATGGGGCGCGGTATCGCCCAGGTCGCAGCGGCGGGCGGCATGCAGGTGCTGATCACCGACAGCCGCGACGGCGCGGCGAAGGAAGCACGGGATTTCGTCGACAAGCTGTTCCTGCGCGCCGCGGAAAAAGGCAGCATGACGAAGGAGGCCGCGGCCGCTGCGACCGCGCGCATCAAGGTGGTCTCGACCCTGGCCGAGTTCAAGGCCTGCCACCTCG
>JAPLRD010000232.1:0-6197 GCA_026399375.1 Pseudomonadota bacterium | reverse complement strand
CGATCGTGGAAAATCTCGATGTGAAGCGGGCGCTGTTCGCGGAGTTGGAAGACATCGTCGCGCCCGATTGCATCCTCGCCAGCAACACCTCGTCCCTGTCCATCACCACTATCGCCGCCAAAATGAAGACGCCGGAGCGCTTTGCCGGCATGCATTTTTTCAATCCCGTGCCGCTGATGAAACTGGTCGAGGTGATCTCCGGCCTGCGCACCGAAAAATGGGTGTTCGACGCGCTGATCGCGATCGGCAGGCGCATGACGCGCGAGCCGGTGGGCCTCACCGATGCACCGGGTTTCGTGGTCAATCAGGTCGGTCGCGGCTTCACGCTGGAGGCATCGCACCTGGTGTACGAGGGCGTATCGAATTTTCCCGACGTGGATCGCGTCATGCGCGATATCGGCGGTTTTCGCATGGGGCCGTTCGAACTGATGGAACTCACCGGGCTCGACGTTACGCAGCCGGCTTCCGAGGCGGTCTATACGCAGTTCTTCCACGAGCCGCGCTACCGTCCAAACCTGATCATGCGCAGCCGTTTCGACGCCGGCGTGCTCGGACGCAAGACGAAGAAAGGCTTCTACGATTACGACGCCGAAATGAAACCCATCGTGGCGCCCGAAGCGGCGGCGCCGGCGGGCCGGCCGGCCAGCGTATGGGTCAGCGCCGCAGAGCCGTCCGGCCACGCAGCGCTCACCGAATTGTTGCAGAAGCTGGGCGTTACGCCGGAAGCCGGTGCGAAGCCGAGCGCCTCGGCATTGATCTTCGTGACACCGCTGGGAGAAGACGCCACCACCTGCGCGGTGGAGCAGGGGCTGGACCCGAAGCGCACGGTCGCGGTGGACACGCTGTTTCCGCTGCTGAAGCGCCGAACCATCATGGGCACGCCCATCACCGAACCGGCGTTTCGCGATGCGGCGCACGGGCTTCTGGCGAGCGACGGCGTGCCGGTGACGGTATGCCGCGACAGCCCTGGTTTCATCACGCAGCGCATCGTCGCCATGATCGTCAACATCGGTTGCTCCATCGCGCAAAGCCGCACGGCAACGCCATCCGACATCGACAAGGCGGTGACGCTGGGCCTGAACTATCCGAAGGGCCCGTTCGGTTTCGCCGACGCGCTGGGGGTGGACAAGATTTACAGTATTCTCACCGCCATGCAGCGCATCTACGGCGATCCGCGCTACCGCCCGAACATCTGGCTCACGCGGCGCGCCAAACTGGGCCTGTCGCTGCTTACTCCCGAACCTTGATCCACTCGAACTGAAAACGAACTGAAAAGGAAAACGACATGTTGAACGCATACATTTACGACGGACTGCGCACCCCCTTCGGCCGTTACGGCGGCTCGCTCGCCGGCGTGCGCCCGGACGACATGCTGGGGGCGGCGATACGCGCGGTGATGGCGCGCAGCCCGTTCAAGCCGGAGAGCATCGAGGACATCGTGGTCGGCTGCGCCAACCAGGGCGGCGAGGATTCGCGCTGCGTGGCGCGCCACGCGGGACTCTCGGCCGGCCTGCCGATCGAGATTCCGGGCACGGTGCTGCAGCGCAATTGCGCCAGCGGCCTGGGCTCGGTGGCGCATGCGGCGCACTCGATTTCCGCAGGCGAAGGCGAAGTGTTCATCTGCGGCGGCGTGGAAAGCATGAGCCGCGCCCCGTTCGTGTTCAACAAGGTCGCCGAACCGTTCGGTCGCGGCGTCAAGCTGTTCGACAGCACCATTGGCCCGCGTTTTTCCAATCCGAAGCTGGTGAAGCTCTACGGCGACGAGCAGATGCCGCAGACCGCGGACAACCTGGCGAAAGAGTACGGCATCAAGCGCGAGGAGGCCGACCGCTTCTCGGCGGCGTCGCAAACGAAATATGCCGCGGCCAAACGCGACAAGTTCTTCGAAGGCGAGATCGCGCCCTACAGCATCGCGCAGAAGAAGGGCGATCCGGTGGTGGTGAGCGAGGACGAGCATCCGCGGCCCAAGAGCGACATCGCCGCACTCGCCGCGATGAAGCCGCTGTACGAGGGCGGCGTGGTCACCGCCGGCAACGCTTCGGGCGTGAACGACGGCGCGGCGGCACTGATCGTGGGTTCTCTCGGTGTGGGCGAGAAGGCGGGCGTGAAGCCGATGGTGCGCGTGATCGCGAGCGCCTCGGCCGGCGTGTTGCCGCGCATCATGGGCATCGGCCCCGTTCCCGCCTCGCAAAAGGCGATGGCCCGCGTCGGCCTGTCAATCAAAGACATGGACGTGATCGAGATCAACGAAGCGTTCGCAGTGCAGGTCCTGTCCTGCCTCAAGGGCCTGGGAGTCGCCTTCGACGACAGCCGCGTCAACCCGAACGGCGGTGCCATCGCCGTAGGGCATCCGCTGGGCGCCTCGGGTGCGCGCCTCGCGCTGACCGCCGCGCGCCAGTTGCAGCGCTCGGGCGGGCGCTATGCGCTGGTGAGCCTGTGCATCGGCGGCGGCCAAGGCATGGCCGTGGTGCTGGAGCGCGTCTAGCAAGCTGCGCAATATTGCCTGATCATCGCACCCGCGGCGGGACGCGGGTGCGATGCGGCGCCGCAAAAACATGAACCTGCCAGCCATCAAACTGCGTCAGATATCGACGCGCGACCTGCTGCTGATCGGATTGCCCGCTCTCGCCGTCGTCGCCGCGGCGTTCTGGATCGCGTTCCAGTTCGTCAAGCCGGAACCGCCCGAAGTCGTCGTGATGAGCACCGGCGCCGAAGGCGGCGCCTATCACGCGTTCGCCAAGCGCTACCGGGAGATCCTCGCCCGTGACGGGGTGAAGCTGGAGCTGCGTCCTTCGTCGGGGTCGGGCGAAAATATGCAGCGGCTGCTGGACGAAGATTCCGGCGTCGATATCGCCTTCGTTCAGGGCGGAACGGCGCAGGCGGACGAGAACATGGAGCTGGTCACCCTGGGCAGCGTGTATTACGAGCCGGTGTGGCTGTTCTACCACGGCAAGGAGAAAATCGAACGCATTGCGCAACTGCGGGGCAAGCGCATCGCGATCGGAGCGGACGGCAGCGGTACGCGCAGGCTGGCGCTGCAGCTGCTGCACGCCAACGGCATTCACACCGAACACGCCGAAATTCTGCCCCTGCAGGGCGATCACGCTGTCGAAGAACTGAGACAACACCGGATCGACGCCGCGGTGATGGTGGCGGCGGCGGAAGCGCCGACGGTGCAGGCGCTGCTGCATGCCGAGGGCGTGCGCGTCGCCAGCCTCTCCCAGGCGGCGGCCTATGCCAAGCGCTTTCCATTTCTGTCGAAAGTGGTGCTGCCGCACGGGGCGATCGATCTCGTCAAGGACGTTCCGCCGCAGGAAGCGGTGCTGCTCGCGCCGCTGGCCAACCTTGTCGCGCGCGACGACTTGCACCCGGCGATCGTCGATCTGATGATGCAGGCGCTGGCGGAGGTGCACGGCGGGCCCGGCCTGTTTCAGGACGCGAGGGAGTTTCCCGCGCCCAGGGACCACGAATTTCCGCTCTCGCCGGAGGCGCAGCGTTTCTACAAATCTGGCGCGCCGTTCCTGCAGCGCTACCTGCCGTTCTGGGCGGCGACGCTGGTTGAGCGCATCATCGTGCTGCTGGTGCCGATATTCGCTATCCTGATCCCGGTGATCAAGCTGGTGCCGCCGCTCTACCAGTGGCGGGTGCGTTCGCGCCTGGTGCGCCTGTACGGCGAACTGAAGCTGCTCGAGTTCGAAATCAGGCAGGACTTCGAGGTGGCGCGGTTCAAGGATTACATGCAACGGTTGAACAAGATCGAGGAGAAGGCGTCGACCAATCCTTTTCCGCTGGCGTTCAGCGACCAGCTCTACACCCTGCGCCAGCACATCGATTTCGTGCGCGTGGCGCTGGAAAAGCTGCGTCCGGCGGCCTGATTCGGATTGCGGTTGCGCTATCGGAGCATCGCGGTGACGGAGCGCATGCGCCGGATCAGTTCTTCCCACAGCGTGTCCATGTCCTTGCGGAACACGGTATCGGCATCGGCGTTGAGCACGTACCAGCCGCCGCGCTCCAGTTCCGCCGCAAGCTGACCCGGCGCCCAGCCGGCGTAGCCGTTGAAAAAGCGCACGTGCTCGGGCGGAGTGTGTATGAGCTTTTCCACCACCGCCGGATCCAGGGCGAAAGACACGTCGTCCAGCACGCTCAGCGCGCCTTGCGCCTTCTCTTTGGTGCGGAACACGGCGAACAGGTCTTCCCTTTGCACCGGGCCGCCGAGATGTATCGGATCGGTGAAGCGCTTGAACGCCTCGCTGTCAGGCAGTATCTGCGCGAGCGAGCGCCGTCCGGGCCGGTTGATGATGAATCCAACGGTGGTGCCGTCCGGCGCCTGGGTGACGAGCACCACGGTACGCCGGAAATTGGGATCGGCCAGGGCCGGCTTGGCGATCAGAAACACCCCGTTCGTCGCTTTTTCCGTCTGGGCCGACGCAAGCGGAATCGATGCGAGCAAGACCGCAAGAAGCAGAAGCCGCCGCAGCATCATCGTCTGACTCGCAACTGCTGGTGGCGAAAGCATTGCAGCAGATGGTCGTTGACCATGCCGGTCGCCTGCATGTAGGCGTAGCAGATCGTCGTGCCGACGAATTTGAAGCCGCGCTTCTTCAAGTCCTTGCTCATGGCGTCGGATTCCGGCGTGCACGCCGGCACGTCCTTCATGCCGCGCCGCGCGTTCTGGATGGTCTTGCCGCCGACGAAGTTCCAGATGTAGCGGTCGAATGAACCGAACTCCTTCTGCACCGCGAGAAACGCCTGCGCATTCTGTACCGTGGCTGCGATCTTCAGCCGGTTGCGCACGATGCCGGCGTCGACGAGCAGGCTCGCGATCTTTCTGTCGGAGTAGCGTGCGATCTTGCGCGCGTCGAAACCGTCGAAGGCCTTGCGATAGTTGTGCCTCTTGTTGAGGATGGTCGACCAGGACAGGCCCGCCTGCGCGCCTTCCAGGATCAGGAGTTCGAACAGCATGCGCTCGTCGTGTAGCGGTACGCCCCACCCTTCGTCGTGGTAGGCGACGTAGTTGTCGCTGCCGAGGCACCAGGGGCAACGCTTCTTGGAATCCTTCTTCACCATGGTCCTATGATAGCGTTGACGCGGAGGCGCCGCCATGCAGGTTAGGCAGTGCTCGTAAGGTGTTGGCAATACGGAGATTTGTCACGACTGCCCCCGGGGTTGATCTCAATCAGCCAACGGGAAAGCGCTTTGTGATAGGCTGATTTTTTTGCGCGGTTTCATTCAGCGTCTGTCGCCACTCATCGCATCCGCTGCGATGAATCTCGGCAGGTGACCGTGATAACAAACCAAGAAAGGGGAAATCATGGCTGACGTATTAGCTCCGCTGGCGGGGAAAGTCTGGGAAGTTCTGGTCGAAGTCGGCGCTAAGGTGGAAGAAGACGATGAGTTGCTCGTAATCGAAGCGCTGAAAATGGAGAACACCGTCTATTCGCCCTCCGCCGGGACGGTCAAGGAAATCAAGGTAAAGAAGGGCGACAGCGTCGAGGACGAACAGCTCCTCATCGTGCTCGGCTGACGAACGGCTGCCACAGGACAGAAGGAAGACAACAATGAATTTCGAATTGAGCGAAGACCAGCAACTGATCCAGGACACGGCCCGGCGTTTCGCGGCGGAGGAGATCGCTCCGACGCTGGAAGCGGAGGAGGCGAAGCACGAGTTTCGCGTCGATCGCGTCGCCAAGATGGGCGAACTGGGCATGTTCTCCTGCGGCGTGCCGGAAGAACTCGGCGGCAGCGGCATGGGTTTCATGGAGTCGGTGCTGATGGCCGAACAGATCCGTTCAACATGCAGAACCTGGGGCCGGCGCTGACGGTGTCCAAGTTCGGCACGGACGCGCAGAAGAAGAAATACGTGCCGGGCTGGGTCGCCGGCACGCAGCTCGGTTTTTTCGCCATGACCGAGGCGAATACGGGTTCGGACGTCTCCAGCATGAAGACGCATGCCATCGACAAGGGTGACCACTACGAGGTGTTCGGCTCGAAGATGTGGATATCGCAGGCGCACTTCGGCGACGCCGGGTTGCTCTACGCCTATACCGACCGGTCGAAGGGCAACAAGGGCATGACCGCCTTCATCATTGAGCCGAAGAACTGGAAAGGGTGCACCGCGCGCGCAATCGAGACCAAGCTCGGCCTGAAATGTGCGCCCACCGGCGAGTTCGCCTTCGACGGCATGAAAGTGCCGAAGG
>JAPLRD010000138.1:10293-18475 GCA_026399375.1 Pseudomonadota bacterium | reverse complement strand
TACGTGTCAGATGCCCGGATACGCAAGAAAGCGTGGCAGGCGCGCCTGGTGCATCCAGCCTGGGAGGCGCAACCGAGTTCGGGCCACGAGGCCATCGCAGGCCTCGAGAGGCGCGGCAAGCTGCATGCGCTGATTACCCAGAACATCGACGGCCTGCACCAGAAGGCGGGCAACTCGCCGGAGCGCGTGATCGAGGTGCACGGCACGGTGCTGAAAGTCGTCTGCATGAATTGCGGCTGGAAGGGGCCGATGCAGGAGACGCTGGTGCGGCTCCTGACGGGCGAGGATGATCCTCCGTGCAATTTGTGCGGTGGCATCCTGAAAAGCGACACGATTTCATTCGGGCAGAGTCTTGTGCCCGAGGTGATAGATCGCGCGATGCGCTCTGCGGCGGAAGCCGACTGTTTCATCGCGATCGGCACCAGCCTGCAGGTCTATCCGATTGCAGGCGCCGTGTCCGAGGCCAAATTGGCCGGAGCGCGGGTGGTCATCGTCAACGCGGAACCCACGCCGTTTGACGGCATCGCCGACGCGGTATTGTCCGAATCCATCGGCGGACTGCTGCCGCGGATACTATGATCACGTACAAATGAAATGAGGGGATGTCTCCCCTCATTTTTTCCAACTCGGGGACCGTTTCGGTGAATCTGAAACGGCCTCCACACTGCCTGGCTGATCAGTAATGCGCGCAGCCGGTACGTTCCCAGTGGCGCTGGCGCTGCTCCAGGTCCGCCAGGTTGGCGGAGCCGGCGAAGAAACTGTCACGCTCGTACTGGTCATTGCGGTCCAGCCAGTTCACAATCGCGTCATAGGCGACCCTGAACAGCCTCGCTACTTCGGCGCTGCGCAGGTGGCGCGCGCCCTGTTCCAGGGCGTACAAATCCAGTACCGTCGAGTTCGCCGCTTCGGCTTGGGTATTGCTTCGCACAAAATCCAGCCCAAACGAGGGGCCTTTGAAAGCGGTGACGGCAGGCTCGCCAAATGCGACGTTGGGGCGTACTATGGAGTCGCCTTCGTACAGGGGGGCATACATTCTCATGGCAAATATCCTTCAAAATCCAGTTGATTCAGCACAATTATTGCGCTTCATGTATCTAATATTACGGACGCCCGCCCGGATAATCCAATCGCATGTTCGGATAGTCGCCATCGCTTTAGGTTATACTGTGTCTAATGCTATGCTGCAGCGCAACAATCTAAGCGTATGCTAGGCTATATCCACAACGTTGAAATGGCCTTGTAATGGAGCTCTACCAGCTACGAAGTTTTGTCGCGGTCGCCGAAGCGGGTCACCTCACCCGCGCGTCGGAAAAACTGCACGTCAGCCAGCCGGCCGTGAGCGCGCAGATCAAGGCGCTGGAGGATGAGCTTGACCTCGCACTGTTCGAGCGCACTTCAAGCGGCATGGTGCTGACCTCCGCCGGGCAGCGGTTGCTGGCGGACGCGGAGAAGGTTCTGGCCGCGGCCCAGGTCATGCGCAACGAGGCGAAGGCCCTGAAAGGGGAAGTCGCGGGCAAGGTGCGCGTAGGCACGACGTCCGACCCGGCTTTCATCCGCGTCGGTGAGTTCCTTAACACCACGGTCGAGCGCTATCCCTTGCTTCAGGTGGAACTGCATCACGAGGTCACCGGCGCGGCGTTCGCGAAGGTGCACGACGGTGAACTGGACGCAAGCTTCTACTACGGCGAGATCGGGCATGCGAGCGTGGAAGGGTTGCGGCTGCGGGAAAGCACCTATCGCGTCGCCGCGCCCGCAGCCTGGGCGAGCCGCGTGGTCGAGGCCGACTGGAGCGAGATCGCGCTGCAGCCATGGGTCATCACGCCGTCCATCAGTACCCACCACAAGCTCGTGCGCGCGCTGTTCGACAAGCACGGCATCGAACCGACCAAAGTGGTCGAAGCCGACCAGGAGTCGGTGATCGCGAATCTGGTCGTGTCCGGCGTCGGCCTGTCGCTGATTCGCGAAGATCTCGCGCTGGAAAAGGAAGCAGCCGGCGAAGTCTGCCTGTGGCGGGACGTGCGGCTGGAAACCACGCTATGGTTCATCTACCTCTTGGCGCGCAGGGACGATCCCGCGATCCGCGCGCTGCTAGGCGTACTGCGCGACACCTGGAAGCTTGGCAAAGAGAACGTTGTTCACGGTCAAAAGGCCAGCCTGCATTGCTGACCGATTAGTCCCCGGGCGACGGCCTATCCGGGAGCGGCCGCGCGTGTTCGCAGCCGGTAGAGCAGCGCCACCACAATCGCGATGTTGACCAGGTTCCAGGCGATGCCGTTGAGGAAAGCCGCGCGATAGGATCCGGTCAGGTCGAAGATCACGCCAGACAACCAGCCTCCCAGCGCCATGCCGAACAGCGTCGCCATCAGCACCGTGCCGACGCGCGCTCCGGCTTCGCGCGGCGTGAAATGCTCGCGCACGATGAGCGCGTAGGCGGGCACGATGCCGCCCTGGAACAGGCCGAACAGCGCCGAAACCAGGTAAAGCGAGGCGAGGCCGGTGAACGGCAGGAACAGGAACAGCGCGACCATCTGCAGCGTGGATCCCAACAACAAGGTGCGCAATCCGCCGATGTGGTCCGAGATCCAGCCCGAGGCGAGCCGGCTGACGATGCCGCAGGCCAGCAGCAGCGACAGCATTTCCGCGCCGCGCGCGGGGCCGTAGCCCAGATCACCGCAGTAGGCGACGATGTGCACCTGGGGCATCGACATCGCCACGCAGCAGGCGACGCCAGCGATGCACAGCAGCGACTGCAGTGCGCCCGGTGACAGCCCCAGCGTGATTTCGGACCCGGCAGCGACGGGCGCGGCGCCCGGTGCCGGCATTTCGGCGGCGGGCGGACGCCGGCGCAGCATCAGTGAAAGGGGCAGCATGGCCGCAAGGCAGAACACGCCGATGCCGATATAGGTCTGGCGCCAGCCGGCGGTTTCGATGAAATGCTGGATCACCGGCGGCCAGCTTGCACCCGCCAGATAGTTGCCACTGATGCAGATCGCAACGGCGATGCCACGGCGTCGCGTGAACCAGAGGGAGATGTCCGCCACCAGAGGCGCGAAGGTGGCCGAGGAGCCGAGCAGCCCGATCAAGAGACCTTGCGCGAGGTTGAACTGCCACAGGCTGCTCGCCGTGCCTGCGGCGACGAAGCCCGCGCAAAGCCCGAAAGCGCCGACGATGACAGGCACGATCACGCCATGGCGGTCCGACAGGCGGCCCATCAGGATGCCGCCCAAGCCGAAGCCCAGCATGGTGAAAGTGTAGGGCAGCGAGGCGTCGGAGCGGCTCACACCGAACTCTTCCTGCACCCGCGGCAGCACCACGCTGATGGCGTACATGCCCGAGCCGCCGATGGTCATCAGCGCCAGCGCGGCACAGAGGCGCGCCCAGGCGTAGCGCGACTCGACCAGGGATTCAGTCGCGGTCAAAATCCCTCGAGCACGATTTTGCCCAGCGTGTGTCCGCCCTCGAGCTGCTTGTGCGCACGCTTGAGGTTGGCCGCGTTGATCTTGCCCAGATTGGTCGCGACCGTGGTCTTGAGCGTGCCGGCTTCGATCAGCGCGGCGGTGGCGTCCAGCAGATTATGCTGCTCTATCATGTCCGGGGTCTTGAACGAGGAACGGGTGAACATGAATTCCCAGGAAAGGCTCACGCTCTTGCCCATGAGCGGGGTCAGGTCGACGGGTTTGAGCGCCGACACAATGGCGCACATCTTCCCCAGCGGCTTGATGATGGGCCCGAAGGCGGGGAACCAGCGGTCGGTGTTGTTCAGGCAGAAGATGTAATCGACTTCCTTCATGCCCAGCGCTTCGAGTTGCGGCGCGAGGTCCTGGTTGTGATCGACCACGTGATCTGCGCCAAGTCCCTTCACCCAGGCGATCGATTCCGGCCGCGATGCACTGGCGACGACGGTGAGGCGGGCGAGCTTTTTCGCCAGCTGGATCGCGATCGAGCCCACCCCGCCCGCGCCGGCGATGATCAAGAGCGACTTGCCCGCGTCCGCGCCGGTCCTGGATATTCCCATACGGTCGAACATGCCTTCCCAGGCGGTGATGGTGGTGAGAGGCAATGCCGCGGCTTCGGCGAAACCGAGGTTGGCCGGTTTTCTGCCCGCGATGCGCTCGTCGACCAGGTGGAATTCGCTGTTGCCACCGGGGCGCATGATGCTGCCGGCGTAATAAACGGCGTCACCGGGTTTGAACAGCGTGCATTCGGGCCCAACCGACTTGACCACGCCGGCGACATCCCAGCCCAGCACCCTGGGGCTTTTTTCGACCAGGTCCTTCGGCGCGCGCCGCTTGGTGTCGACCGGATTCACCGAGATCGCTTTCACTTCGACCAGCAGGTCGCGCCCGGTCGCCGCCGGCACGTCGATGTCGAGGTCGAGAAACGATTCCGGATCGTCGATGGGAAGGTAGCGGTACAGTCCGACGGCTTTCATTTATTTCTCCTTTGATGCATTGACCGGATTTGCAGCGGCGCAACGTGCCGCGAAACGCACAGACTGAAATGGCGTCACGTTATTCCACGCGTGCGCCGGACTCTCGCACCAGGCGCTCCCACATCGGCGCTTCGGCGCGCATCTCGGCGTCGAAGGCCTCCGGCGAAGTCGATGGCGTAGGGTCCATGCCCTGGATGGCAAGCTTCTCGCGAACTTCCGGTTTGGACAATGCCTTCACCGCCGCCTCGTGCAGGCGCCGGATCGCCGCGGGCGGCGTCGCGGCGGGCACGTACAGTCCAAAGGAAAAGTTCGAATCGTAGCCGGGCAACCCGGCTTCCTCGGCGCCCGGAATGCCGGGCACGGACGGCGAAGCCAGGCGTGTGGTGACCGCGAGTGCGCGCATGCGGCCCCCGCGGATGAAGCCGAGCACCGTAGGCGAAGTGGCGAACATCACCTGCGTGTCGCCCGCCATCAGCGACTGTGCTGCCGGGCCGCCGCCCTTGAACTGTATGGTGGTGAACTTGACTCCCGCCGCGGCTTCGAACTGCACCGTAGCGAGATGCGGCGCCGAGCCGTTGCCCGAGGGTGCGGAGAAGAGCTTGCCCGGGTTCGCCTTGGCGTAGGCTATGAGCTCTTTCAGAGTCTTCACCGGAAGGTCGTTGTTGACGCAGATGATCATCGGCCCCGTCGCCGCGCGGCTGACGGCGGCAAAGTCCTTGTCCGGGTCGTACGGCAGTTTCTTGTACAGAGCCTTGTTGATCGCGTGATTGGTCGAATTGAGCAGCGTGTAGCCGTCGGCGGCGGATTTGGCCACCACGTCCGAGGCGATCGAGGCGCCCGCGCCGGGGCGGTTTTCAGTCACCACGGGCACGCCGAGGTTCTTCGACATTTCGTCCGCGAGCAGGCGCGTAAGAAAATCCCCCGAGCCCCCTGGCGGATAGCCCACCACGATCCTGAGCGGCTTGGCGGGAAAGGTCTGGCCTGCCGCGCCCGCGCTAAGCAAAAGTGCAGCGACAAGCGCGGCGAACCGTTCCAGCCATCGCGCCGCCGCCGGTCGCGTCGATGTCATTTCTGCCACGAATCCTTTAAGGTCACGGCGCGATTGAACACCGGCGCGCCGGCTTCGGAGTCCTTAAGGTCGGCGACGAAATAGCCATGCCGCTCGAACTGAAAGCGCTCCTCCGGCTGCGCCTGCTTCAGCGCCGGTTCGAGTTGCGCCCGTATCGTCTTCTTCGCCTCCGGATTGATGTCGAGCAGGAAATCGCGCTCCCCCGCGCCCGGGTGCGGTACGCGGAACAACCTGTCGAAGAGCCGGACCTCGCACTCGAAGGCGTGCTTCGCCGAGAGCCAGTGGATGTTGCCCTTCACCTTGTAGGTGTCCGAGCCGGGCGTGCCCGACTTGCTGTCGGCGTAGTAGTTGCAGTGCACGGCGGCGACCGCGCCCGAGGCGTCCTTGTCGCAGCCGGTGCATTCGATCACGAAGCCGTAGCGCAGCCTGACCTTGTTGCCCGGATACAGCCGAAAGAAACCCTTGGCCGGGGCTTCCATGAAATCCTCCCGCTCGATCCACAGTTCGCGCGAGAACGGCACCGGGCGCTTGCCCAGCTCCGGTTTCTGCGGATGGTTGGGCGCGAGGCATTGCTCCTCCGCGTCCCCGGGATAATTGTCGATGATCAGCTTCAGCGGATCGAGCACGGCGATGCGCCGCGGCGCGACTTCGTTCAGGTGCTCGCGCATGCACTCTTCGAGCAGGCTGTAATCGATCCAGGAGTCGGACTTGGACACGCCGATGCGCTCGGCGAACAGGCGAAAGCCCTCGGGCGTGTAGCCGCGCCGGCGCGCGCCGACCAGAGTCGGCAGGCGCGGGTCGTCCCAGCTATCCACGTGGCCTTCGTCGACCAGTTGAATCAGCTTGCGTTTGGACAGAACCACATAGGTCAGGTTGAGGCGCGCGAATTCGAGCTGCTGCGGCAGCGGTTTTGCCAACAGGCCGCCTTCGGCAAGGCGCGCCAGCAGCCAGTCGTAGAAGGGGCGCTGGTCCTCGAACTCCAGGGTGCAGATCGAATGCGTGATCTGCTCCAGCGCGTCTTCGATCGGATGGGCGTAGGTGTACATCGGGTAGATGCACCACGCATCGCCGGTACGGTGATGTGTCGCCCGCTTGATGCGGTAGATCGCCGGATCGCGCAGGTTGATGTTGGGCGAGGCCATGTCGATTTTCGCGCGCAGCACCATGCTGCCGTCGGCGTGCTTGCCCTCGCGCATTTCGCGCAGGCGCGCGAGCGACTCGGCGGGCGGTCGTCCGCGCCATGGGCTGTCCTGTCCGTGCTCGGTCAGCGTGCCGCGCGCTGCGCGCAATTCCTCGGCGCTTTGTTCGTCGACGTAGGCGTGACCCGAGGTGACGAGGTGCTCCGCCGCCTGGTACATGGCGTCGAAGTAGTCGCTCGCGTGATACAGATGTTCGGTGCCGTTGGCCGTCCAGCCAAAGCCGAGCCAGCGCACTGCCGCCAGGATGGAATCGACGTACTCCTGCTCTTCTTTTTCCGGGTTGGTGTCGTCGAAGCGCATGTGGCAGACGCCGCCGTAGTCGCGCGCGAGGCCGAAGTTGAGGCAGATGGACTTGGCGTGGCCGAAGTGCAGGTAGCCGTTGGGCTCGGGCGGAAAGCGCGTGCGGATTTTCGCGGGATCTGGCGGCGCGCCTGCGTGCGCCGCCGCCGTGCCGGGTGCGCCGCCCCAGGTGCGCGACGCGTATTTGCCGGCCGCGAGGTCGGCGTCGATGGCGTTGCGGATGAAGTTGGTGACGTGCGCGGCGGCCGCGTCGGCGGGCTTATTCATGGTTGTGAAAGCGCGAGGGGGTGTGCATGGTCGATTTTACCGCACTGTAGGGCGGTGACGCGTGAATCGGCGGCCCGATGCGCCGGGCATCCGCCGGGCATCGGCGGATTATTGTATTATCTGGCTTCGTTCTCTCCTGCCTATTCACGGAACCCAAATGAAAAATGATCCCCAGTCCGCCTGGCCAGAGGAGGTGTTCGCCCTCCTCAAGGAAGCCGGCGTGCGCCAGGTCGCGATCGTGCCGGACGCCGGCCACGCGCGCCTGATCAAGCTGTGCGAAAAGGACAAGTCCATGCGCGTGGTGAGGCTCACCACCGAGGAAGAGGGCGTGGCGCTGCTCGCCGGCGCCTGGCTCGGCGGCGAGAAGGGCGTGCTGCTGATGCAAAGCAGCGGTGTCGGCAATTGCATCAACATGCTCACGCTTTCCATCTCCTGCGCGTTTCCGCTGCTGATGCTGGTCACCATGCGCGGCGATCACGGTGAATTCAATCCGTCGCAGGTTCCGATGGGAAATACGACGCAGGACGTGCTGGAGGCGCTGGGCGTGATCGTCAAGCGCGCCGATGCGGCCGAAGACGTGACTGAAATGGTGTCTTCGACCCTGCGCCTCGCTTTCAACACTTATCGTCCGGTCGCGCTGCTCCTCGGGCAGCGCATACAGGGCGCCAAGGACTTCAGGAAACTCACCCAGAGTGCGCCCAAATGAGCAAACAAAAAGATAAGCGACCCGCAGACAAGCGCACCGGAGATAAGAGACCGGGCAAACTGCTTCGCCGACGTGAAGTCGTAGCGGAATTGCTCGCCGCCCGCGGCGAAGCGCTGGTGGTCGCAGGACTGGGCGCACCCGCCTGGGACATCACCCATGCGGGCGATCACGACCTGAACTTTCCGCTGTGGGGAGCGATGGGCGGCGCG
>JAPLRD010000138.1:0-10250 GCA_026399375.1 Pseudomonadota bacterium | reverse complement strand
CGCTGAGCGGCCTCGGACTCGCGCTGGCGCAGCCGAAAAGAAAGGTGCTGGTGATCACCGGGGACGGCGAGATGCTCATGGGTCTGGGCGCGCTTGCGACCATCGCCGTGCAAAAGCCGCGCAACCTCTCCATCGTGGTGCTCGACAACGAACGCTACGGCGAGACCGGCCAGCAGGAGACGCACACCGGCCACGGCGTCAATCTCGCCGGCATGGCGAAGGCGGCCGGTTTCGCGCAGACCTTCATGGTGCGCACCGAGGCCGATGTGGCGCGGCTGAAGAAGCGGCTTTATTCGGGCGAGGGCACGCTGTTCGCGCAGGTCAAGATCGACATGGAAAAACTGCCGCTGGTATTGCCGCCGCGCGAAGGCGCCTTGCTGAAGAACCGCTTTCGCGCCGCCTTGCTGGGCCCGGACGCCGCGCATCAGTAGAAGGGCCGGCGCGATGCGAAAAAACATTTGCAGTCTGATTTTTTAATCAACCATCGAAGGAGAACACCATGGATCAGAAACGCTACGACGAAGGCCTGGCAGTCAGGCGCGCTGTGCTGGGATCGGAATACGTCGACGAATCGGTGAAAGCGCGGGACGAATTCAGCGAGCCGATGCAGGACCTGGTCACCGAATACTGCTGGGGTGCGGTCTGGACCCGGCCGGAGCTGGACCGCAAGACGCGCAGCTTCCTCAATCTCGCCTGGCTGACCGCGCTCAACCGCCCGCACGAAATCAAGCTGCATGTGCTGGGCGCGCTCAACAACGGCATCACCCGGACCGAAATCCGCGAAGTGTTCCTGCAGGCGGCGGTGTATTGCGGCGTGCCCGCGGCGCTGGACGCGATGCGCGTGGCGAAAGAAGTGTTCGCCGAGGTGGACAGCAAGAAATGAGCTCAGCCGGCGCCAAGCATACGGTCGGCTTCGTCGGCATCGGCATGATGGGCCTGCCGATGTCGAAAAGAATCGCCTCCCACGGCTATCCCCTGTACGCCTGCGACACTTCCGCGGCGGCGATGAAGGAGATCGGCGCGGTGAGCGGCGTGAAGGTGTCGAACGACCTGGCCGAAATCGGACGAGCCTGCGACGTCGTGATCCTGATGCTGCCGGACAGCAACGTGGTGAAGAAAGTGCTGTTCGGCGAAGGCGGCGGACTGGCGGCGCACCTGAAAAAGGGCGCCATCGTCATCGACATGAGTTCGTCCAATCCGTCGGTGACGCGCGAACTCGGGCCGCGGCTTGAAGCCGCGGGCGTGGGCTTCATCGACGCGCCGGTTTCGGGCGGGGTTAAGCGCGCGGTGGACGGATCGCTCGCGATCATGGCCGGGGGCGATCACGCACTGATCGAGCGCGTGAAGGACCTGTTCCTGACCATGGGGAAATCCATCATCGAAACCGGGATGCTGGGTTCCGGACACGCGATGAAGGCGCTCAACAACTACGTCTCCGCGGCCGGCCTGCTCGCCGCCTGCGAGGCGCTGAAGGTCGGGGCCGATTTCGGCATCGCTCCGCGGGAACCGGCAAGAACAACAGCACCGAGAACAAGCTGATGCAGTTCGTCGTTTCCGGGCTGTTCAATTCGGGGTTCAGCCTGGCGCTGATGCGCAAGGACATCAACATCGCCACCGATCTGGCGAAAAGCGTGGGCACCGAAACGCTGCTGGGCGAAGTCCTGCTCAAGTCGTGGACGGACGCGGATGCCAAAATGAAAAGCGCCGATCACACCGAAATCTTCCGCATGATCGAGGGCGCCGGCGGCGGAAGGAAATGACGGGATCTCTGTAATTTGTCATTCCGAGGCCGTATAGGCCGAGGAATCTGCTTTTTTGTCTCATGTGAAAAGCAGATTCTTCGCTTCGCTCAGAATGACATTTTTTGAGATCTACGCAGGGCAATGGGCTGAGATGCGTGCCCGGGCAGGATTCAGGGCGCTACCGGAGTAGGTTTCGGCAGCGCCAGTTTTTTTTCGGCCATCACCTCGCGCAGGAAATCGGGCCGGTCGGTGATGAGGCCGTCCACGCCCCAGTCGATCAGGCGCGCCATGTCCTCGGTCTTGTTCACGGTCCAGGGAATCACCTTGAGGCCCAGCGCGTGCGCTTCCTTCAGCAGGTCGGCGCTCAGTTCCTGAAAATAGGGCGACCAGATCGACCCGCCGGCGGCTTTCACCATCTTCGGTATCGAGCCGTGCTCGGCGAATTGGATCCCGGCGGTCCAGGCCGAACCTTCCGGCCTGCCCGCGGCGATGTTGTCCAGCAGGCGCTGCTGCATGCTCAGGTAACTGGTCGGAATCTTCGGCGCCAGCGCCTGTGCTGACTTGAGTGCGCGCCAGTCGAAAGATTGTATGGTCACGCGCGCGCTCATGCCTTCGCTCTCGATCAGCGCCAGGAGCGCCCGGGCGAAGGCCTCCGGCGCCATCGTGTCCCCGGGCTTTTGCGGCGAGGTCTTGATCTCGATGTTGAAGTGCACGTCGCCGTTACCGGCGCGGCGCGCGAGTTGGAACACCTGGGACAGCGTGGGCATGCGCACGCCGTCGATGCGTTTCTGATCCGGGAAACTGTAGCTGTACTCGCTGCCGGGCTTGATGCGCCCGACGTCGTAGTGTCCCAGTTCGTCCAGGCTCATTTCGCGCACGGCGCGCGTGGGCGGGTTGAGCCAGCGGCCGTCGGGCCCGCGCGTGATGTCGGGGTTGAGGCGCGCGTCGTGGCTCACCACCACCACGCCGTCCCGGGTGATCCCGGTGTCGAGTTCCAGCGTGCTCACGCCTAGCGACAGTGCGGCGGCAAAGGCTGGCAGCGTGTTTTCCGGCGCGAGGCCCCGCGCGCCGCGATGGCCCTGAATGTCGAATCCAAATGCGAGCAGCGGTGTCAGCGCCAGGAGGAATGCGGCAAGGGAGCGAGCGGCGCGGCTTGATTGCGGCTTCGTCATCATCGCTTCGACAATCGCTTCAGGTCCTCGATAACCTCGACCGAGTGGCGCGAGGTCTCCACGCTGGTGTACACCTTCGCCACCATGCCCGCGGGGTCGATGAGGAAAGTGTAGCGCCGCGCGTAGCGGCTGCCTTCGGTCAAGGCGCCATAGCTGCGCGTCACCGCGCCGGATGTATCCGCCAGCAGCGGGAACGGCAGGCTGTATTTCTTCGCGAACTGCGCGTGGCTCGCGCTGTCGTCGAGGCTGACGCCTACGACCTGCGCTCCCATCTTCTCCAGCGCAAAAATGTCGTCGCGGAAATTGCACGCTTCCTCGGTGCATCCCGGGGTGTCGTCCTTGGGATAGAAGTACAGCACCAGCCACTTGCCGCGGAACTCGGCGAGGCTGCGCGCTTTGCCCGACTGGTCCGCGAGCGAGAACGCGGGCGCGGCAGCACCGGCGGCGGGCACGGCTGCGTGGGCGCCGCCAAGGGTGAACAGAAGGGCGGCGGCGAGGAGGGCGGAGGCCAGCGCCAAAGCGGAACGTCTCATGCATGCATTCTAGTCAGGTTTTCGCTTCGGGGTTGCATTTGTCGTTCCCGCGGCAAGCCGTCAGGCCGATGTTTGATTGTTCTCAATGTCTGCGCCCCGTCCGGGGCTATGCTGTCTTCGTGTGACCGTCTGGAGGGCACGTCCCACGCCATCGCGCCGGGCCCCGCTCCCGGCGCGCAAAGAGGCAGGATCGAATTTGCCATCCATCATCCAGACCGAGGTGCTGATCATCGGCGGCGGTGTCACCGGCACGGCGCTGGCGCGCGACCTCGCGCTGCGCGGCGTAGCCTGCATCCTCATCGAGCGCAATGACATCAACGCCGGCGCTTCGGGGCGCAACCACGGTTTGCTCCACAGCGGCGCACGTTACGTCGCCGGCGACCTCGCCGCGGCGACGGAGTGCCGCACCGAGGGCGACATCCTCAAGCGCACGGCCGCGCAAACGATCGAGGACACCGGCGGCTACTTCGTCGCGGTCGAAGGCGACGACGAAGGCTACATCGCCGACTTCCCCTCGTATTGCGCGAAAGCGGGAATCCGCGCGCGTGCGGTGGAGGTCGCCGCGGCGCGTGCGCTGGAGCCTGCGCTTTCGGAACGCACGATCGCCGTGTTCGAGGTGCCCGACGCGGCCATCGACCCGTTCCGGCTCTCCCTGGAGACCATGGCCCACGCGCAAAGCCTGGGCGCGCGTCTTTTGCGGCACGCCCGCGTCGTCGGCTTCGAGCGCGAAGGCCGGCTGCTGCGTGCAGCGCGCGTGCTGTCCCTTGTGAGCGGGGAGGAGACGCGGATCGAGGCGGCGCAGGTCGTCAACGCTGCGGGCGCCTGGGCGCGCGAAGTCGCGCTGCTCGCCGGAGCGCCCATCGAAATGGCGTATTCAAAGGGCACGCTGCTGGTCACGCACGCGCGCCTGGCGCAGCGCGTGGTCAACCGCCTACGGCGGCCCGGCAACGCCGACATCATGATGCCGGGCGGCACGGTTTCCATCGTCGGCACGACCTCGACGCGCGTGAACGCGCTGGAGGACGTTCACCCCACCACGGCCGAGGCCGACCTGATCGTCGAGGAGGCCGCGCGCATGCTGCCTGTGCTGGCGGCGACGCGCTTTGTTCGCGCATACGCCGGCGTGCGTCCGCTGGTGGGCGCACCTGACGTCGCGGACGGCCGTGCAGTCTCGCGCGGCTTCGCCCTGTTCGATCACGAGGATCACGGCCTCGCTAATCTGGCGACCATCACCGGAGGCAAGCTCACCACCTGCCGGCTGATGGCCGAGCGCGCCGCGGACCTGGTCTGCCGGCGTCTCGGCGTGACGCGCCCCTGCGTCACCGCCGCGACGCTACTGCCCGTGGCCCCGGAGTGCGCGTGGACCGAGCCGGGCCGCGCGCCGCGCGAGTGGATGCGTTCCCACGGGGCGCAGGATACGCTGCTGTGCGAGTGCGAGATGGTGCCGGCCAGCGCGGTCGACGCCATCTGCGCCGCGCTGCGCGCCTCGGGCGATACGCCGTCGCTGACCGACATCGGCCTGCGCAGCCGCGTCGGCAAGGGCGCATGCCAGGGCGGCTTCTGTTCCGTGCGCACGGTGGCCCACCTCTACCAGCACGGCGACTTCCAGGCGCGGCGCGGCCTCGCCGAGATTCTCGACTTCTTCGGCGAACGCTGGCGCGGCCAGCACGCGGTGCTGTGGGGCGAGCAACTCGCACAGGCCGAGCTGATGGAGGCGCTCCATTGCGGCCTGTTCGGCGAAGAGTTGCGCGCTGCACCGAACGAAGCGTCGAATGAGGGAACGCCATGACGCGCGCGCGACAGGGCGCCTGGGACGTCGCCGTGATCGGCGCCGGGATGTCGGGCATGGCGGCGTCCCTGTTCGCAGCGGAGCGCGGCCTCTCCTGCATTCAGATCGGCAGCGGCGGGGGCATCCTGTTCGCAAGCGGTCTGCTCGATCTCATGGGCGTCCAACCCGCGGCCGAGGGACTCGTGTGGCGGTCTCCCTACGCGGCTCTCGCCGCGCTTGCACGCGAGCAGCCGGACCATCCGTTGGCGCGGGTCGATGCCGGTTCGATCCGCGCCGCGTTCGAATCTTTCGTCACCGCCCTGGGCGCTGCTGGGATAGCGTACGCGCCGCTGGGCGATCGCAACCGCAGCGTGCTTACGTCGATCGGTACCATCAAGACCACGTTCGGCGTGCCGCGCGCTATGGTCGCGGGCGCCTACGCGCTGGAGGCGCGCCCGTCGTGCCTGCTAGTGGACTTTCGCGGGCTGCGCGAGTTCAGCGCACGCCAGATCGTCGCGACGCTCGGTGCGGGCTGGACCGGACTGCGCCACGAGAGGATCGAGTTTCCTGGTTGCGATGCCGTGCCGGAACTCTATGCGGCCCACCTTGCGCGTGCCCTGGAAACCCGCGAGACGCGCGAGCGCACGATCGCCCTGTTGCAGCCGCTGCTGGGCGACGTGCACGTGGTCGGGCTGCCCGCGGTGCTCGGCCTCGGGCGTTCGGACGAGGTCCACGCCGCGTTCGAGAAAGGGCTGGGGGTGCCGGTGTTCGAGATTCCGACCATGCCGACATCGGTGCCGGGACTGCGATTGCTGGGGGCGCTGGAGGAGGCCGTTTCTGCCCGCGGTGTCAGTCGCCGAGTGCACGCCGATGTGCGCTCGCTGGCGTTCGACGGACAAGGCGGAATGGCCGCGCTGATCCTCGAAGGCGTTTCCGGCGGCGAGCGCGTGCTTGCCCGCTCAGTCGTGCTGGCCACGGGCCGGTTCACGGGCCGCGGGCTCACTGCCGACAGGGGTCGCGTGCGCGAGGGCCTGCTCGGATTGCACGTGCACCAGCCGGCGTCGCGCGAGGCGTGGCACCAGCGCGACTTCCTGGCCCCGTCGGGCCACGCGATCAACCGCGCAGGGCTCCTGGTCGACGACGCGTGGCGGCCGCTGGACGCCGGCGGGAACCCGGTCTGGCCGCGGTTGTTTGCAATCGGCTCCATCCTCGCGCACCAGGACTGGATGCGTTCGAAGTGTGGTTCGGGGCTGGCCATCGCCACCGCCTGGGCGGCGATCGAGCAGGCGGCGCGCGAGATTCGCGCGACCGTGTCGGGGTAGGGCATGTCGCCCATCGTTTTTCAGACGGCCCTCTACGCTTCGCTGGCGCTGTGCGGCCTTGGCCTGCTCTGGCGCTGCTCGGCTTGGTTTCGAATTCGCATCGGACCGGACGCGCGCGGCATCCCGCCTTCGCGGCGAGTGGCCGCAGCATTTCGCGGCGCGGCTTCGGCACTGTTCAGCACGCGGCTGTTTGGCATGGTCGGCGCCTTCTTTCTCGACGTGCTGCTGCAGCGCCGGTTGTTCGCGAACGCGAAGCTGCGCTGGCTGGCGCACCTGATGATCCTTGCCGGATTCACGCTGCTGTTGTTGACGCATGCCCTCGCTGCGATCGTGGCGGCGACGCTGCTCCCGGGATACCAACCCACGCTCGATCCTTACCTGTTCCTGCGCAACTTCGCCGGAGCGATGGTCCTTGCCGGAACGGCACTGCTCTTTTTCGGCCGGTTGCGCCGGCGCTCGGGCGACGCGCGGATGCGCCGTCCGGTGGCCGCCGCCTTCGTGGCGCTGCTCGCTCTCGTTATCGTTTCCGGCTATCTGCTCGAAGCGCACAAGATGGCTTCACCGCGCGCTTTCGACCGCATGGCGCAGCAGTACACCGGCGCTGCCGATGCCGGAGAACTCGGGCCGCTGCGCGCCCTCTGGGCGCGCGAGTTCGGCGTGGCGTTTATCGACTTGAAGGAGACGGTCGACCCGGACTCGGCGGAAAAAGGCCGCGCACTTCACCTCGATGCCTGCGCGTCCTGCCACACAAGACCCAACTCCGCGTTCGTTTCGTTTCCGCTCTCGCGCGCGCTGGCGCCGGCGGCAGCCAGACTGGACGGGGCTCGCGCGGATGCCTGGCTGCACTATCTGCATGTGTTCGCCTGCTTCCTCGGCCTCGCGACCCTGCCGTTCACGCGCTTCTTTCATGCCGTGGCCGCCCCGGTCAGCCTGCTGGTCGACGGCGCGGCACCGGCGCGGGACTTCACCGCTCAAGCCTGCTCACCCGAACTGCGCGCGTCACGCCGGGCGCTGGCGCTGGACGCCTGCGTGCAATGCGGCATGTGCGACGCGCACTGCTCGGTCGCTCCAATCGCGCGCTATCTGGGCAATCCGTATCTTCTGCCTTCGCCCAAGCTCCGTGCCACAGGCGCGCTGGCCGGCGGCCGGATGCTGCGCGCCGGCCAAGACGAGAATAGGATTCTGGCCGCAGAGGGGGCCTTCCTCTGCACCGATTGCGGACGCTGCACCGAACAGTGCCCGGTCGGACTGGACCTGAAGGATATGTGGGAGGCCGGGCGCGCCGACCTCGCCGCTGCAGGCCTGCCGTCACCGGCGCAGTGGGTGCAGGCACACCCTGCCTCCGCGTGGGCCGAGTCGCTGCAAGCGGTTTTCGCGCAGCAAGGATTTTCCGATGCGGATATGTCCGTCGCGCCGCTCTCCGCTGAGCGCAGCGCGTTCTCGCGCTGCGTCCAGTGCCAGACCTGCACCAACGTATGCCCGGTGGTGGCACACAGCATGGACACCGAACACGGCGTCGACCTGACGCCGCAGAAGGTGATGAACCTGCTGCGCCTGGGCCTGCGCGACCTCACGCTGGGTTCGCGCATGGTCTGGAGCTGCGCCACCTGCTATCAGTGCCAGGAGCACTGCCCGGAGGGCATCCGCGTGGCCGACATCATGTGCGAGCTGCGCGCGCTCGCGGTGCGCCGGCTGGGCGCGGTTCGAAGCCGGCGGGAGGCGGCATGAAGTACGCGCTTTTCCTGGGCTGCAAGATTCCCTCGCAGCTGCCGTCCTACGAGGCGTCGACGCGCGCCGTGTTGGCGCACCTCGGCGTCACGCTGGTCGACCTGCAGTTCGACTGCTGCGGCTATCCCGCGCGCAATGTCAGCCGCGAAGCCTTCGTCGTATCCGCCGCGCGCAACCTGGCCCTGGCCGAGCGCGCCGGCCTGGACCTGCTGACGCCCTGCAGTTGTTGTTTCGGGTCCTTGCGGCACGCGATACGGTTTCTGGGTGAGGACGCTGAACTGCGCGCGCGCGTGGCGCAGGCGCTGGCTGCCGAAGGCCTCGCCTGGACCGGGAAAGCAGAGGTCGAGCACCTGCTCGCGCTGCTGTCGCGCGAAGTCGGCGTCGACGCTCTGGTCGCCGCAGTCCATGCCCCGCGCAGCGGCCTGCGCGTCGCCGCCCAATACGGCTGTCATACGCTGCGCCCCGGCGACGTGGCGCAGTTCGACAACCCGATGGCGCCGACGCTGTTCGAAAAGCTGATCCGCGCGACCGGCGCGACCGCGGTCGACTGGCCGCGCCGCCTGGACTGCTGCGGCGACCCGCTGCACGCGGCGAACGCGCCGCTGTCGGGAAGCATGACGCGGGCCAAAATCGCCGATGCCCTCGAGTCCGGCGCCGAAGTGTTGTGCACCGCCTGCCCCCATTGCCAGCTGCGCGTCGACGCGGTTCAGGCGGAGAGTTCCGGCCCCGCCATTCGCACCATGCAATACACGCAGCTTCTCGGTCTGGCGATGGGCCTGCCGCCAAGATCTCTCGGGTTGTAGAATGACTGTGGCGATTTCCGTCGTGTCGGAATCCGACCGTTGCCTGCAAACATGAATCCCGAATCCCTCTATCTCGCCCTGGACCAGGGCACGCACGCGAGCCGCGCGGTGGTGCTTGATCGCCGCGGGCAGGTGCTGGCGAGCGGCACGCAGGACGTCGGCCTCGCGCGCCCGCAGCCCGACCGGACGGAGCAGGACGGCGAAGAGATGGTCTCTTCGGTCCTGGCTGCAGCGGGGCAGGCGCTCGCAGCGCTGGGCGAGCGCCGGCGCGATATCGCCGCTGCGGGCCTCGCCAGCCAGCGCTCAAGCTGCATCTGCTGGGACCGGCGCGACGGCAAACCGCTCTCGCCGCTGTTCAGCTGGCAGGACCGGCGAGCGCACCTCTGGTTGCGCCAGTTCGAGTCCCGCGGCGAAGAGGTGCATCGCAGGACCGGCCTCTACCTGTCCGCGCACTACGGCGCGAGCAAGCTGCGCTGGGCGCTCGACAACCTGCCCGCTGTGCGCGATGCCTGCGCAGCGGGCACGCTCTGCTGGGGCCCGCAGGCGAGCTTTCTCGCCTTCCGCCTGCTGGCCGAACACCCCTTCGTCGCCGACCCGCAGTGCGCGGCGCGCACGCAGTTGTGGAACCTGCACACGCGCGACTGGGACCCGGAACTGCTCGCGCTGTTCGGCGTGCCGCCGGGATTTCTGCCGCAAAGCGTGCCGACATGCCACCCATACGGCGCGCTGCGCATCGAAGGCGTGGAAATACCGCTGACGGCAGTAAACGGCGACCAGTCCGCCGCGGTGTTCGCTTTCGGCTGGCCCGAGGAGGATTCGGCCTATATCAACATCGGCACCAGCGCCTTCGTGCAGCGTGCGCTCACGCGCGATCCGGGCACCGTGCCGCGGCAACTCACAGGCATCATCCTCGACGACGGTGCAACCCGGGTCTACACCGTGGAAGGCAACGTCAACGGCGCGGGCACGGCGCTGGAGTGGCGGCGCTGCGAACCCGGCAGGGGAGATGTGGATGCGCTGCTGCCGCAATGGCTGCAGGCGGCGGGCGAGCCATGGCAAAAGGCGGTGGCCGTGGTCGAGAGCATCGCCTTTTTGCTGCAGGCGAACATCGAGGAAATGGCAACGCACCTGCCTCCCGCAGCGCGCATCCGCGTCAGCGGCGGCGTGTCTCGCATCGACGGC
>JAPLRD010000281.1 GCA_026399375.1 Pseudomonadota bacterium | reverse complement strand
CTCATTCATTCAGCTTGGGAAAATTTCATGCATTGCCTTTCATCCGACACCCCACCGTCTCTCTCTGATCGCGATGTTCTCGTTCGAGAAGACCATGAATGGAAGAGCGCAGCGACCAAGTACGTCGGAATCAAGAAGCAGCTCGACGTGCTTGCGACAGATCTTGAATCGGCGAAGACCGACCTGGTTGCCTTGGCCCGGCATACCAGCGAATCAGGATCTGGTGTGACCGTGACTCGATTTTCGAAGATCGGTGCCGTCGATTACAAAAAGATTCCCGCCTTGAAGGGGGTTGATCTCGACTTGTATCGAGGTACTACGCGCGAGGAAATCAGAGTGACTGTTGCGAAGTGAAATGACGGCGCACCTGGGTGCGCTGTTCTTTTTTCGATGAACTTCGTTATGGGTAGCGGCATCATTACCTGTTAGCAGCGCTGTACTCGTGGGTTGCAATCATTCGGTCCGAGACAGCGCTGTACTGCTGGATTGCAATCTTGCCGCTGAACACCACTGGGAGATTGTTGCCTCAAAGCCTGATCATATAGTGCACAAGCTTGCGCTTCCCCCATACTCATGTAGAAACCCGGGCGAGTGCGAGCCGCTTGCTTTGCTGTTTCGCATTGCTCTCGAAGCACGTCGATCGTCGCACGGCCGGCCTGTGCCAATACCAGCGGCGGGCTCATTCCTAGTTGATTTGGTCTTGACGCAGCCACGATATCTGAAGGTGCCGCGAGAGCGTGCTGCCCGAGTCCTACGCTCATGATTGACATTGATAGAACACCCACCCAACGGCGCCAGTTCCCGAGAACAGCGAAGCTACGTTGATAGACGTCAAGACGTATCACCGTCATATATTCAATGTTCACAGAATGCTCCAAATGGGTAACGTAACGGGCAGCGATAGGAAGAGTGGCGACTTTCAGCTGCGGATTTCTGCTATTCCGCAAAGTAGTTTATGGGTGCCAGTCCTCGACGTTTTAGAATTTCTCGGTCATTTGAAATGTACTTGCGTCCGTCCTTTTCCCTTACCACAAGCACCGTAGTAAACGGCTCAATCTCGCCGCCAACAAACAAGGACTCACCAAAGGTTCTTTCTACGAATGAGGAATGTCTATCGGAATCCAGCGCCTGCGAGCAGTACACGCTCTCGATCTTTCTGGATTCTTGAAACAGCGCTTTGCAGAGTCCGAGACGCGCCTCCATATATCCTGGATCAATCTGAAGAGCTTTGAAGAATGCTTGCCTTGCCTTTACGAGATCCTTGTTTGCGCCTCTTTCATATACGCCCCGGTAGTACCACGGCGCTGCGCTCTCGGGCGAACGCTTTTGCCAATCCCGCAGATGAGCTCGAAGCTTGCGCCAATGTCCACGCTCAGCCATTTTGTCGGCCGTCTCAGAGTTCTCAAGATCAACTGCAGACTGCAGTTCTGCATGAGCGGCGACCTCCTGTGCGGAAGCATCGCGTCGGAGATACCCATTGAGACGATTTATCCGTTCCGTATTTGATGGGTGTGAATCCGTCAGTCGGCCGCCAGAATTGCCATCCTTGTAAAGATGCACAAGAAGCGCACGAACTGCTCCCTGCGGATTAATGCCAGCGAGCGTCATCAGCCGTATACCTTCTTCGTCTGCTTGCAGCTCCCTGTCTTGTGAATATTGCTGCCGCATAATGAAAATCAAAATACGTAGCGTCTCGTCATCTAAGCGAATCGGGGCGAGTCCGCCACCCCCCTTCGATTGCTTTTCCTGCTGCAACGCTTCAAATAGTTGTATCCCTGAGAGAGTCGCCTTCGTACTATTCAGCTTCCTCTGTGTCGGGTCAGTGTGACGTAGTTTAATGTGGCCTAGCTCGTGACCCAAAATGCTAGCTGCCATTTCCGCGTTTTCGTTCAATACGTCCAACATGCCTGCAGACAGGATTACGATATCGCGCCCCATGTTCATCGCGTACGCACCACTCTCAGGATCATCGCAGAGCCACAAATCCGCCTTAATTTCAGCTGCTTGTGCCAATCGATTCTTTAATGAGACCAGTTGACGTAGACGAGCGGTGGTTATCCGATAAGCCGAACGGCCCGCAAAATCAAAGAGAGCAACCGAATCACCTTGTGTCTCACCCATGAGTTCAGCATCCCAGTACGCACCACAGTCCGCATAGGCTGACGAAGACATCATGAGTGCAAATGTAACTGCGAGCGTAATAGCTAACTTGACGGCACGAGACAAATAGGACGGCCCGAACTCTAGCGAATTTGTTTGCATTATTTTTCCTTGCTAGGTGCTGTTTCAACCCCTCGGCGTCGCAGTCTGCCGATTCAACGTATCTGCCGTCGTTCGTTTCTGCCAAGCCCAGAGACTCATTGTGGCCACATTTTTGACGATCGCGATATAGCGTTTCACGCTACCGTGGACTTGCATGTACGCTGTCCCATCTTAATATGTCACGATTAGTGCGTGGCCGTTTAGTGTACGCCGCTTCACATTGCGGGGTATGCGTATTTCACTCCGCAAAAAGTTCGGTCACAAGGTGGCGGCCCTCAGACACGATGCTGGGCTATCACAAGAAGCCTTCGCCGACAAGTGCGGCTTCGCGCGCTGTCGCGAGTTCATGATCTGTCCGGTTCTATAGCACGACATCTGTCCGGTTGTCATAGTGCCCCGAAGGGGGTGGGAAATGACGCCGACGCAAGTGCTGCAGGAGATACGGAAGATGAGATTCGAGGAAGCGTATGAGG
>JAPLRD010000031.1 GCA_026399375.1 Pseudomonadota bacterium | reverse complement strand
GCCCCCCCCCCCCCCCGGCAGCCATCAATGACGCGCCGGTAGCGGCTGCCGCTGCCTTCCCCATTGTTGGAATAGGTGCTTCGGCTGGCGGACTGGAAGCCTTTGAGCAGTTCTTCCGTGCGTGCCCTGCAGACACCGGAATGGCCTTCGTGCTGGTGCCGCATCTGGACCCGGGCCATGAAAGTCTACTGACAGAAATCCTGCAACGCGCCACCGCCATGCCGGTGGTGCAAGTCCTCGACCAGACCCGGGTAGAAGCCGACCACGTCTACGTCATCCCGCCGAACCGCGAGATGGGCATACTCAATCGGGTATTGCAACTCTCCATGCCGGAACTGGCGCGCGGGCAGCGCATGCCAATCGACGCGTTCCTGCGCTCGCTCGCCGAGGATCAGGCGGAAAGAGCCATCGGCATCATCCTCTCCGGTACCGCCAGCGACGGCACCCTGGGGCTACGCGCCATCCTCGGCGCCGGTGGCATATGTATGGTGCAGGAACCCTCTACCGCTAAATATGACGGCATGCCGCAAAGTGCCATCGCCGCCGGCTACGTCACCCATATTCTGCCGGTGGAGAAGATGCCGGCGATGCTGCAGGAAGTAGCCAGTCGGTCAGCGTTCAGACACAAAGTGCCGGCCATCGCAACGGAGAAAGCCCTGAGCGGCATGAACCAGATTCTGTTGCAAGTACGCAGCGCCACCGGCCACGATTTTTCGCTCTACAAGAAGAACACCATCGGCCGTCGCATTGAGCGGCGCATGGCAAAGCACAACATCGAGAGCGCCGCGGTCTACGCACGTTACCTGAAGGAGAATCGCGCCGAGGTGCAGGCGCTGTTCAAGGAACTGCTGATCAACGTCACCAGCTTCTTCCGTGACCCGGACGCCTTCGTCGCGCTGAAACAGACGATTCTGCCGCCGCTGCTGGCGGGGAAGCCCGAGGGCTATGTATTCCGGGTCTGGGTGGCCGGCTGCGCCACCGGCGAGGAAGCCTATTCGATTGGCATGGTGCTCCTGGAATTGATGGAGGAGATCAGGGCCAGGCACGAGCAGGAATTTGCGATCCTGATCTACGCCACCGACCTCGATGATGAGGCTATAGCCGTGGCGCGAGTCGGTCGCTACCCACCCAATATCGCCCAGGACGTGAGCCCTGAGCGCCTGCGCCGCTTCTTCATCAAGGACGATGCTGGCTACAAGGTCAAGAAGGACGTTCGCGACATCGTAGTGTTCGCCGTGCAGAACGCGGTGAAGGACCCTCCCTTCACCAAGCTCGACCTTCTCAGTTGCCGCAACCTGATGATTTATATGGAGCCGGAACTGCAAGACCGGCTGATCCCCAATTTTCACTACGCCCTCAAGCCAGACGGGGTGCTGTTTCTGTCCGCCTCGGAGAGCATCACCAGCCATCCTGAGCTGTTTTCAGCGCTCGATCGCAGGTGGAAGTTCTACCGTGCCAAGCATACTGGTGCAGCGGCGTACCCCGGAATTCTCGATCCGCAGGTTCATGCCCCGGGGAAGGATGACCGCCCCGCGGCTGCAAAGGTGGTTGGCAGACCGAAAGCCGGCAGCGCAAGCAGCGTCGGCGATCTGAGCCATCGCGCACTGCTCCAGAACTACGCACCAGCCTCGGTGACCACAGACGCCAAAGGCAACATCCTCTTTGTGCATGGCGATACCGGCAGATATCTGCGTCCTGCACCCGGCCCGGTCAGCAACAATGTGATCGAGATGGCGCGCGAGGGACTGCAACTGGAACTGCGTGGGGCCATCCTCAATGCGGCCACCCAAGCGACGCCGACGCTCGACCAGGAAGTCTCAGTGAAGACCAATGGCGATTACTCCAAGGTGCGCTTCAGCGTACGGCTGTTGCCAGGTCAACATGCTACTACCGCTAACGAGGCCGGTGAGCATCTGTTGCTGGTGAGCTTCCAGGACATCGTCGGGCCTGGCAAGCACGCGCACAAACCCACCGCCAAACAAGGTCGTGGCAAGGGCCTCGTCAAGGGCAGCGCCCCGTCGGCCGAAGCGCTACGCATCGAGGAACTGGAGCGCGAACTCGCCTATGCCAAGGAGAACCTGCAAGCCACCATCGAAGAACAGCAGGCGACCAACGAAGAACTCAAGTCCACCAACGAGGAATTGCAATCCACGAACGAAGAACTCCAATCCTCCAATGAAGAACTGGAAACTTCTAAGGAAGAACTGCAATCGCTGAATGAAGAAACTATAACGGTGAATAGCGAGCTCAATTCCAAGGTCGAGCAATTGAGCGGCATGCAGAACGACATGAAAAACCTGCTCGACAGCATCAATACCGGCACGCTGTTCCTCGATCATCAACTGGTCATCCGGCGCTACACGCCCGAAGCGGTGAAGGTCTACCGGCTGATCGCCACCGATGTCGGCCGTCCCTTGGGCGACATTACCTCGAATATCGAGGGCGAGGACCTGCTCTCCGCACTCCAGGGTGTGCTCGATACGCTGATTCCGCGCGAGCGCGAAGTACGCACCAGCGACGGCGCATGGTATCTGGCGCGCATGCAGCCCTACCGGACGCTGGACAACGTCATCGCGGGCGTGGTGCTGACCTTCACCAACGTGACCGAATTCAAGCTCGCCAGCATCAAGCTTGACGCGGCGGAGAAGGCGCGCACCCTCCTGGCTGAAGGCATCGTCAACACGGTCAGCGAGCCGCTGATCGTGCTTGATGGCGCGCTGCAGGTTATCTCCGCTGGCCGTTCGTTCTACCAGCATTTCAAGGTCACGCCCGAAGATACGGTGGGGCGCAAGATTTACGATTTGGGCAACGGCCAGTGGAACATCCCGGGCTTGCGCCAACTGCTCGAAGACCTTCTGCCCCAGAAGCAAGTGCTGGACGGTTACGTTGTGGAACACGACTTCCCCGAGCTCGGCCTACGCCGCATGGTACTCAATGCTCGCCGTATTGTGACCGCACTGGGTAATACCGAAATGATCCTGCTGGCGATGGTTGCCATTGAGCCTCTGGAAACACAATGAGTACGGCCATCGACAAGAAACAGGACGATCTACGCCTGCGAGCGGCAGCAGAGCGGCAGATAGACAATGCGCCGAGTGACGAGCCCCTCGCGCGCCCGTCTGAAGAACTACTGCACGAATTGCAAGTGCACCAGGTTGAGCTGGAGATGCAGAACGAGGCTTTGCGCCAGGCGCAGAGTGCCTTGGCCGAATCGCGCGACCGCTATGTCGATCTGTATGAGTTCGCCCCGGTCGGCTATCTCACCCTCGGTGCCGAGGGCATGATCGAGGAGATCAACCTCACCGGCGCTACGCTGCTGGGGCGGGAGCGCAAGAAGTTGCTGCAAAGACGCTTCACCTCCTTGGTCGTCCCTAAAGATCAGGATCGCTGTATTCGGCATTTCCTGGATGTGAAGCAAGGCGACGGGCAGGACAGAGTGGAATTCACATTGCAACGTGGCGACAGCACGGTGTTTCAGGCACAACTGGACTGCATGCTGCAGAAAGATAGTGCAGGTGGGACCACAATGCGGATTGCACTAACCGACATCACCGAGCGCAAGCAGGCAGAGGAGGCGCTGCACGAGAGCGAGGAAACGCACCGCTCCATCCTTCACACGGCAATGGACGGATACTGGCTGGTTGATGCAGAGGGAAGTTTGCAGGAAGTCAGCGAAACCTATTGTCGGATGAGCGGCTATAGCGAGCAAGAACTGCTGACCATGCACATCAAAGATATGGAAGCGGCCGAAACAGCCAATGAAACCGCCTCGCATATCAAGAATATCATGGCTTGGGGGGAAGATCGCTTTCAGTCGCGCCATCGGCGCAAGGATGGCAGCGTCTTCGACGTTGAAGTAAGTGCCCAGTATCACCCTCTGAAGTACGGGCGCTTTGTGGTTTTTATTCAGGACCTCACGGAGCGTAGACGGACCGAGGCAGCGAGGGCCACACTTGAAGCGCAATTGCGTGAATCGCAGAAAATGCAGGCGCTGGGGACGCTTGCTGGAGGCATCGCGCACGACTTCAATAACGTTTTAGCAACGATTTTGGGTAACGTGGAACTCGCCCGGCAAGACGTGGGGCTTGCTCACAGTGCTCTGGAAAGTCTGGCTGAGATCAGTAAAGCGAGCCAGCGGGCGAAGCACCTTGTGGATCAGATACTCGCCTTTGGCCGGCGCACGCTCATGGCGCGCCAAGTGATATCTCTCGCGCCTGTTGTCGAGGAATCCGCAAAGCTGCTGCGCGCGACCCAGCCCGCCGGGGTGAGTCTGAAGGTGGCGAGCGCACCCAACCTGCCGCTGGTGCTGGCCGATTCGGTCCAGATCGAACAGATCGTGCTCAACCTGTGCAACAACGCATGGCAAGCCATAGAGGGTCAGGGTCGGCCCGGCAGCGTTGAGATTCGTCTCGACGCATACGACCATGCGCAAGAGGCGGTACGCGGTGCGCTCACAACGTTCACCCCCGGCAGGCTCCAGCCGGGGCGCTACGTCTGCCTGACGGTGCGCGACAACGGCGCAGGCATGGATGAAGCGACGCGCGGCCACTTGTTCGAGCCATTCTTCACTACGAAGCCCGTGGGTGAGGGTACGGGGCTCGGCCTGGCCGTAGTCCACGGCATCGCGGCAGGACATCAAGCGGTCATCCAGGTGCAAAGCACGCCCGGCGAAGGCACCACGTTCCGCGTCTATTTCCCGGAAGCCACTGCGGTCGATTCCTCCATTTCGGCAGAGGGCCAGCACGCGGTCATCACGCCTAAAACCGGTTCACCGGGATTGCGGGCAAATGGCGAGCATGTCTTGTACATTGACGACGATGAATCGATTGTGTTCCTGATGAAGCGGATGCTTGAGCGCAAAGGTTTTCGCGTGAGCGGTTATACCAAGCAGGACGACGCCCTGGCGGCAGTGCGCGCGGACCCCGGCCAATTCGATCTTGCGGTGACCGATTACAACATGCCGGGCATGTCAGGGCTGGAGCTGGCGCGCGCGTTGCGACAGATCCGCGCAGATTTGCCAATCGTCATGGCTTCGGGCTACATCACCGAGGAACTTCGCGCTCAGGCGCCCGTAGCCGGTGTGAGCGAACTTGTATTTAAACCGGACACGGTCGGCGAACTTTGCGATGCGGTGGAGCGTCAGGTGAGGGTGCAGCGGAGCAATAAGAAGGTTGGCTGAACCGATTTGTTCCGACAACAGGCGCACGTGAGTGTCCGCTGCTGGCAGAACCAGACGCTGGTTCTACTTCTAACCGTGCGTCGGGAACGGGTCGAAAGTACTCACTGGCGTTTTTCGGGAGCAGACGCCCGCGATGGGACCTCCGACCACCCCTGGTATGGCGCTGTGACGCCGAATTGCTGCTGATTTCTACGAAAAGCGGGGCGACGGGGAGCCCATATTCTGACGGGCTATTGGCCCTTGCGGACGAACCAGTCGTAGGCGTCCTCTAACGGCTCTTCATCATCATGGTTTGGCAATTGCCATTCGGCATCGGGCATCAGTAGAAGCGTCAGCGTGTAATCGTATTGCGCGGACATTCCTCGTCCCAGGCGTCGAGGATCTTGCGGATCTGCTTCTTGGTCGGTTCCGGCATGGTTTTGTACTTGCGGAAAAATGCCTCATCAATGACCGCCTCGCCAGGCGCCACCACAGAATCGCTCATCAGGAATTCGGT
>JAPLRD010000319.1 GCA_026399375.1 Pseudomonadota bacterium | reverse complement strand
CAAATCCCCATAGCCACGTAGGTCGTTCTCGCCACCACCGCGTGGCATTCCGCGGTTTCCTCCCTCGAGGCTTGTGCGACGCCTGCCCTCAGTGCCGTGCTACGTCCGCCGACAGGGCAGGCGTCCCACAACCCTTAACAATTGTGAGCCTTGAGAAACGCAAACTCGAAGCCAGAAAGCGGCCACCGCAATTTCGACTTCTCTGAAGCTGCCGCAGGTCAACTGGCGCGACCACAAGCCGACCCTGGCAGTTACATTTGCTTTTGGTGCTGACCGGTCCTATGCGTCCCCTCGCTGATACTTGGTGGATCTGTTGACCACCTTGAAGGGGTAAGTCTCGCGGCGCATACTCCCGCCTTATAAGATCAGGAGGAGTCCTCATGCGCGTTCTATTGCGGGCGGGGTTTGTGGCCGCGGCGGTGGTGATCGGCATAGGCACGGCACATGCCGCCGAGATCAAGGTAATGGCGGTGAATGCCGTAAAAGAAGCCTACGTTGAACTTATATCGGGATTCGAAAAAACGAGCGGCCACAAAGTCACAACGATCTGGGGCGGTTCGGAAAACATCGCGAAACGTGTCCACGACGGCGAGGTGGTCGATATTGTCTTCAGCACGGATTCCAATATCGACAAGCTGATCTCAGCCGGCAGGCTGGTCGCCGGCAGTCGTGCAGACTTCGCGAAGTCCAGCGTCGGCGTCGCGGTGCGCTCTGGTCTTCCGAAGCCGGACATTTCCTCCGGCGAAGCGGTCAAGTCGGCGGTGCTTTCAGCCAAATCGGTCGCCTATTCTTCAGGGGCCAGCGGTTTCTATCTTGCAGAGTTGTTCAAAAAGATGGGCATCGCGGATCAAATAAAGGACAAGGTGAAGCAACCCGCGTCTGGCGCTCAAATAGGCGAGTTGGTGGCACGCGGAGAGGCGGACATGGGGTTCCAGCAGGTCAGTGAATTATTGAACGTCAAGGGCATCGACTACCTTGGGCCGTTGCCAGCCGGCATCCAGTACATAACGGTATTTTCGGCCGGTTTGCACGCGGCAGCGCCTGCGCCGGACGCGGCCAAAGCGCTCGTGAAATTTCTCACCGCGCCTGAGGCGGGCCCGATGATCAGGAAGATGGGAATGGAGCCCGGCTGACGCTCGCATCACAACTACTCGATCAGACTTGGAATTGTCATTGTTCGGCAGCTGGAGTTCTGGGATGGTTTCGCCCCTTGATAAGAGTTGCGACATTGGGCTGGCGCGACAAGCCAATGCCCGCTTTAGAGGGAGTTGACTTGCCGCTCAGGGTCGCGTGACGGCTCGTGTTCTTGAAATCCGGCCGCTGACTGAAAATCCCGGTGGACCGACGATGCCAAGGTGAAGAGCCGGCCACAACTAGCCATCGACGATTCTTCTTTGAACCGGCCTCTGACGCTGGGCAGTCACGCCGACGCAGCCGCTGGAAGGTAACGGCATAATTGCACGGATTCAGAGGCGGACATGCAGCGATTCGGTCCGCTGTCATTGCCTGTCAGTTCAGGCAGCCGAGAAATATTTCGTATAGTTCGTCATTTCCAAATGTGGCATGCGGCCTGCAGATAGGGCTTGAAACCGTGAACCGTACACCCCCCGAATTTCCGGATGCGGGCGCCACTGAAAACCGTGTTCTTGTGCAATCAATTTGAATTCGGCAAACGATAAGCGCCTATAGCGTGAATACACCACCTCGGAATTCTCGCCGGGAACAGACCTTCGCTGCCGCCGTCCAAACTACTGGCCGAGTTCCTGCTTCAGATTCCAGAGCATCCGGATGTGGCCTTTTTCCTCCTCCATCAGCGCCCTGACGACTTTCTTGTCCTTGTCATTGACGTAGGGCAGGAACTCCCAGAAGAACAGGATTGCGTCCTTTTCCAGGGCGATGGCCAGGCGGAAGACGTCCTTGGCGTCGATCGCCTTCTGCACGAAATCCTCGAGCCCGATCTTGGAGTAGAGGCGATCCTCCACGACCGAGTCCATGTAGGCCTCCATATCGGCGTCGTACTCCTCCGGCCGGACTTCCTCCACCGACACGCCGTCGCGTAGATCCTTGAATGTGGCCACATGCCGGTCTTCCTCGGCGGTGAGAAACTCGAACAGCTTGATCATCTCCGGTTTCGTGCTGAGTTTGGCCACGTTGGCGTAGAAGTCGCGCCGTTTCATCTCTTTCTCGACCGCGGTTTCGGCGATCTCACGGGCGGTAAACACTGTGGTCATTTGTCGCTACTCCTTAAGCCTGTCGACATTCGGCGTGCAGGCAGCGGCTTCAATTCGCCATTTCCGGCTTCGCGGCCGGCGGGCGCTTGACGAAGGTCACCGGAACAGCGGGGACGTTCGCCAAGCGGTCCGTTTCCCTTGGTGCGCTTTCCTTCCTGCGCTGGCCGGGGAAAGCGAGCGCTTCGGTGAGGAAGTAGGCGGCCTGTGCGTAAGAAGTCGGGCAGATCGCAAAACATTCCTGACAATCCCAGCACTCCTTGGCTGCGATCTCCGGAATGAAGCTGATCTCGCGCGCGGGGCCGTTCTCGATGAAGCCGACGGCGTGCTTTTGCTTCACTTCCGCGCAATAGCGCACGCACAGGCCGCAGAGCACGCAGAAGGACGCCTCCTTCTCGAACCGGTTGCGGTCGGCGCCATACACCTCGGCCAGGCGCACCAGTTCCGGCGCGTCCGGTGCGTGAGCCATGAGTTCCTCGATGAGCACGCGGCGGATCTTGTCCACCGTCTCCGTGCGCGTGCGCACGACCAGGCCCTTTTCCACCGGATAGAGGCAGGAGACCACGTGGTTCTTCCTGCCGCGCGACTCGACTTCCACCATGCACAGGCGGCAGCCGCCGTAGTCCTCGAGTTTGGGATGGTGGCACAGCGTCGGGATAGCGACGCCGATCTGTTGCGCGGCCTTGAGCACGGTCGTTCCTGCCGGGACCGTCGCTTCCTTGCCGTCTATCGTCAGAGTGATGTCACTCATTTCGCTTCGCTCCCGGCGGCGGCGATTCTTGCCTCGTATTCACCCTTGAAATAGCGCAGCATGCTCTTCAGCGGATCGGACGAAGTTTTCCCGAGCGCGCACAGGCTGCCGAGGCTGGTGACATCGATCAGATCGGCCAGGCGCTCGAGGTCGAACTTCCTGCCCCTGCCCTCTTTGATGTTGGTCAGGATCTTCAGCATCTGATGCATGCCTTCGCGGCAGGGAACGCATTTTCCGCAGGACTCCTTCACCAGGAAGTCGAGCAGGTAGCGCGCGACCTCGACCATGTCGGTATCTTCGTCCATCACCAGGAGGCCGCCCGCGCCGATCGGCGCGCCGAGCTTGGCCATGCCGTCGAAATCAAGCGGCGCGTCGACCAGGCTGATCGGTATCGAGCCGCCCATGGCGCCGCCGAAATGGATGGCCTTGGGCGTCTTGCCGCCGGGCACACCGCCGCCGATGTCGAAGACGATGGTGCGCAGCGGCGTGCCCATCGGCACTTCGATGACGCCGCTGTTCACCACGTGGCCCGACAGGGAAACGAGCTTGGTGCCTTTGCTCTTTTCGGATCCTATGCTGGTAAACCAGGCTGCGCCGCGGTTGATGATCTCGGGCACGTTGGCCCAGGTTTCGACGTTGTTGAGATTGGAGGGCTTGTCCCAGATGCCGCTGACCGAGGTGCGGATGTACTTCGGCCGCGGCTCGGGCGCATTGCCTTCGATCGAGCGCATCAGCGCGGACGATTCGCCGGACACGAAAATGCCGACGTCGTAGTGCAGTTCGACCACGAAGTCGAAGCCGGAGCCGAGAATGTTCTTGCCGAGAAGACCGTACTCCGCCGCCTGCGCGAGCGCCGCCTGCAGGTGCTCTGCCATCTGTGGCGAGTCGTGCCGGGTGTAGATGAAGCCCTGCTGCGCGCCGATGGCATAGCCGCCGATGATCAGGCCCTCCAGCACCTTGTGCGGATTGCCGGTGAGCATGGCCCGGTCCATGAAAGCGGCGGACTCGCCCTCGTGGCCGTTGACGATGACATACTTGGTCTTCTCCGGCGCGTTCCTGGTGGTCTCCCATTTCAGGCCCGCCGGGAAGCCGCCGCCGCCGCGGCCGCGCAGATTGGCTTTCTTGACCTCATCCAGCACCTGGTCCGGCGTCATCTTGGAAAGCGCTTTGGCCAGCGCGGCGTAGCCGCCTACAGCCAGATAGTCGTCGATGCGCATCGGATCTATTTTCGGGATGTCGCCGATCAGGATGCGCATCTAGTGCTTGTAGAACGGCACCTCGTTCATGTGCACCGCCTTCTCGCCGGTGACCGGGTGCT
>JAPLRD010000162.1 GCA_026399375.1 Pseudomonadota bacterium | reverse complement strand
GCCAGGCCGATGCCCGTGCCCGGAAACTCCCCGGGCGAGTGCAGCCGCTGGAAGGCCCCGAACAACTTGTCGGCGTACGCCATGTCGAAGCCGTCGCCGTTGTCGCGCACGAAATAGGCGGGACGGCCGTCCCTTTCGCAGGCGCCGAATTCGATGCGCGCGCTGTCGCGCTTGGAACTGTATTTCCAGGCGTTGCCGATCAGGTTCTGCACCACGATACGGAGCAAACCGGGGTCGCCCTGCGTCGAGCAGGTCGTCGATCAGGATTCCCATCCGTATCGAGCCGCCGCGGATGCGCTTGAAGTAGTCCTTGCCGCGCTCGTCGAATTTTTCGACGTATTCGTTTTCGAGCAGGCGGCTGAAACCCTCGATCGCCCGCAGCGGCGCGCGCAAATCATGCGAGACGGAATACGAAAACGACTCCAGCTCGCGATTGGCGACTTCCAGCGCGTGCGTGCGCTCGACCACGCGCCGCTCCAGGTCGGTGTTCAGGCGCAGCAATTCGTCCTCGTGGCGCTTGCGGTCGGTTAGATCGACCACGAACGCGAGCACCGCCATCACCGAACCGTCGTTGTTGAACAGGTCCGTGGCGTTGAACTCGGTCGGGACATTGCGCCCGTCGCGATGGCGCAGGGCGAGCTCGAAGGTGCGGGTTTCCCGGCTCGGAACGCGGTGCGCGTTGGCCTGAAACACCCGCGCGTTCTCCGCGTCGGCGAACTCGACCGGATTGCGCCCCAGCATGTCCTCGCGCCTGCAGCCGATCAGGTCGCACATGCGCTGGTTGACTTCCGTGGTCAGGCGGTCCGGACCGATCATCCACACGCCCTCCGGTGCGCTGTCGAACATGGTGCGGTACACGTGCTCGCTCTCGCGCAGCGTCGCTTCGGCCTGCTTGCGTTCGGTGATGTCGGTGCCCACGCCGCGGTAGCCTTTGAACTGCCCGGACGCGTCGAACACCGGATCGCCGCTGATCGATATAAAGTGCACGGTGCCGTTGGATCTTCGCCGCGCGATTTCGAAATCCCGGAACGGCAGGTGGGCGTCGAGCGTCGCCCGGTGCCGCTGCCAGACCGCCTCGTCCGGCGACAGATAGGATATTTCCCAGCGGCGCTTGCCGATGGACGCGGCCTGCATGAATACCGCTTCCGTCGTCTCGCGTTTGCTCTCGGTTCGCGCCGAAATCCGGTGCTCGGCATCGGTCTCCCAGTAGAAATCGGAAGACATTTCGGTCAGGCTGCGAAAGCGCGCTTCGCTTTCGCGGAACCTGCGCCTGAGCGTGTTGATCTGTTCGCCGACGAAGCTGAAACAGGGCAGAAAGCCCGCCAGCATCAGCCAGTTCATCCATTCGATGCGCACGTCGCTGATGGCCTGCGGCCGCAGATGCATGAGCAGATTGAGGACGAGGGCGTACGCCGCGAGCGTGTACAGCGTGACCACGGTGAAGCCGCGGGCGTCCAGGCGAAACGTGCCGAACAGGAGCACGATGAAACAGCCGAACAGGGCGATGGTGCGCGAGTCGTCCATGTTGTAGGCGATGTACATGACGACCGTGATGCCGGCCAGCATCTGGTACAGCGTAAGGCTGGGGTCCTTGAAGCGGAGGTTGAGTCCGGAGCGGATGGCCGCGAAGAAGCCGACGTTGATCGCGAGATACGCCGCGGCGATGACCAGAGCCGACGCCGTGGGCAGCACGCCGAACAGCCAAGCCGTGGTCACCAGAACCATGGTCAGGGTGTAGCTGATCGATGCGAGGGCGAATCGGCGCAGGCGCAGCGCCTGCTTGGGGTCCAGCGTAGGTGGAAACAGAATGGCGGCTAGAGTCATAATCCGCAAACGAATCGTGCTGATACTCCTTTGTAGCACAAATGCTATGGCGGTGGCGACTGGTGGCGACGATCCCTGTGTCACGTGCGACGGCGCCCCCAGGTGCATTCGGGTCGCAAGGCGGTCCGCCTCTGCGGCAAAATCCGCTCGTCAAACCCCTCTGGCGTCGAATCGGCAGTGATATAGTGACCGGAATGTTCGTGTGCCGACAACAAGACTTGGAAGTTTGAATGAGTGAGCAGACCCGGGCCGCCGAGCCTCAAGCTGTGGATGTCGATCGAATCGCACGCGAGATCGGCATACCGCCTTGCCCGGCGATACTCGGCAGCCTGTCCGCCGAAATGCGGCAAAAGGAACCCGACACGCGCAAGCTGGCCGCGCTGATCGGTACCGACGTGGCGCTGTCGGCGGCGCTGCTGAAGTTCGTCAACTCCCCTTTCTACGGGCTGCGCACCAAAGCGACCAACGCGCATCAGGCGCTGTCCATCATCGGCCTGCGTGCAGGCGCCAACCTCGTCACCGGACTGGTGCTGCGCCAGGCGTTTCCGGCGGGATCCGGTCCGCTGATGCAGCGCTTCTGGGACGACTCCGGCCGCATGGCCGCGGCCGCCATGGCCGCCGCACGGCGGCTTAAGGGCATCGACCTGGATGAAGCGCACACTTTCGCCTTGTTTCGCGATTGCGGCATGCCCGTCATGATCAAGAAGTTTCCAGATTACGCGAAGATATACGACAGCCTCGGACGCACGCCAGGCGCGCAGGTCACGGTGGCCGAGGAGATGCGGCACCGCTACAGCCACGCGCGCGTCGGCTACGCCCTCGCGCGCGGATGGATGCTGCCCGAGCCGTTTTGCCGCGCGATCCTGTTCCACCACGACTACGAGAAAGTCGCTGCCGGCCATCGCGATGTCGAACCGGCCAACCGTAAGCTCGTCGCCTTCGGCCTGCTGATGGAGCAGGTGGCCGCGTTCCGCGCCGGTGAAGGCCTGTGCCCCGACTGGGAGCCAGGCGAGAAATTCGTGCTGGAAACTTTCGGCATCACACCGGACGAGATCATCGTGCTGGCGCAGGAAGCGGAGCCGGAATTGGATTGAACAAGCGTTGCGGAATGCCGGAACGGGCGCTGAAACAGGGGAGTTCGAGGGGACGTATCACCTCGTTTTGTAATGAGCGCAAAAAGAGAAGCTTCAAACATGATTGACAAGTCGAGCACGGTTGCCGATCAGGGCGACGAATGGATCAGACCCACGACAAACTCCTGGCAGGCGATTCGTCCGGCCGCGGATGTCCCGAGCGTGCCGCAACCGCCTTTTCGCTATGCCTATCCGGCGCGCCTGCCCGACGGCAGCTATCTCGACCTGCCGTTGCGCCGTGTCGCCGGTGCGCCCGGGCGCGCCGTCGCATCGCTGATCGCGAATCAGGCGTCGTTCGACGTGGTGGAGACGCTCGCCGCGTTCATGGCAGACCTGGCGCGACCGCTCGCACCCCAGGTCATCATCGGCCTGCCTACGCTGGGGTTCGCGTTCGCGCCGCTGGTCGCTCAGCGCCTCGGGATGTCGAATTTTGTGCCGTTGGGCTATTCGCGCAAGTTCTGGTACGAGGAGGCGCTGTCTGTGCCGGTACGCTCGCTCACCACCCCGGAGGCGGGCAAGATTCTCTATCTCGATCCGAACCTCCTGCCCCGGTTGCAGCGGATGCGCGCAGTCGTCGTCGATGACGCCATCTCCAGCGGCCAGACGACATCGGCCGCATTGGATCTGCTTGGCAAGGTTGCCGGCGGCGTCGATATCGTCGGCATCGTGGTGGCGATGGTGCAGGGCACCGCCTGGCGCGCGCATCTCGCGGCGATGGGGTCTGAATGGCCGCAGCGCGTGCACGGCGTGTTCGTTTCACCGCGGTTTGTCAAAGAGGCCGGAGGCTGGGTGCCCGAGGCGGTTGCGTAAAGTCCGGTGAAAGTACGGTAACCGATATTCCGGACCTTGCTTCGAACAGCAGCGGATTCGATAGCCAAAGGCGGCAAATCGGATCAAACTGACGCGCATTCAATTGCGAATTTTCTGGAGGTTCAAAATGGGTCATGCTCAGATGCTGAAAATCAGGCGCGCGAATCAAAGAACCAGGAAGGTTCTTGCGGGCATTGCCAAGCGCGCGAAAAAACTTGGAAAACAGAACGCCAAGACCGCCGGTGCGGCAGACAAGGCGGTCACGCTCCCCTAGAGGTCAGAAACAAGGTGCCAAAGCGGTCAACTGTCCATGGTTCTCCCTGATTCCGTCGATCTCGGCCACAAGCGCGTCCTGGACACAATCCTGCTGAAATTGGGCGGGATCGAAGCAGGGGAGATGACCGGCCTTCTTGCCTATTTCGTCGGCAAGAAAATGTTCGCCTGTATCTGCAATGGCGGCGTGGGCGTGAGGCTTCCGCCTGCAGACGCTGCGAATCTGCAGTTCTCCAGGGAGGATGTCGTGCCCTTTGAGCCCAAGGGAAGGAAGAGCACGCGCGAATGGGTTCAGATCAACCACGCAAACTCTGCCGATTACGAAAAGGACCTGGAGATATTCAAGTCATCGATCGCGTTTGTCAGAGCCTCCAAGGGCTAGATTCAGTTCGATGCGGTTCCCGTATCCGGTCGTGGCAAACCGGCTTGGCGCCTAGTTCTTTCCGCAAGCGAAGTCCCACAGGATTTGTACACCGCTGCCGGGAGGTACGGGGGCCCATGCGTAAGCATCGGCGAGGTACTCGACCATTTTTCCCTCGCCCATCTTTCCCGAGTGCCAGGAAAAGTGCAGCATCCGCCATTTCTCCCCCCTGCAGTCGTATTCGCTCTGCAGTTTTTGCGACGCATACGGCTTGCCGTTGGTCATGCTGACAATGGCCGACTTCAGGTCGTATAGACTCCCCAGTTTTACCACGTCGCCGTCCCTGAGAACGGAAGCCGGATCGACGTAAACGCTGCCGGCTTCGAGTTCGGTAAGTTTGATCCATTCCGCGGCGGCATTGCCGCACACAATGGCCAATAGAATCGTCAATATGAATTTGAACATGGCGTGTCGTTCGCTTCCGGAAGTGCCGGGAGGGTCAATTCGGCTCGCCACTGGGTGGCAAAGCGCCGGGCATCATGCAGCCACATGTGGAAGTCATCGGCAAATCCGCCTGCATCGACGATGAACTCCTGCTCCCCGCCTGCGAGCGGATTGGGTTGCCGTGCGCGCCGTGACATGCGTGCAAGCACGATGGCGATGTTATCGAGGCCGGCGTAGCTTACAAACCAATCTTCCGCCGCCATGACCGCCATGGCTCGATGTGCGCCAACCGGGATGTGGTCCATCCGGCCGGCAATTTTCTTGTAGACCGACGCGGAATAGACATCGAGCGGCTGCTCGTGATGTTTTGCCCAGTCAAGTGCAAGCAGGTGATCGTAGAAGATGTCAACCAGCACACCGGCGTAGCGGCGGCGCACCGGTGAAACACGGGCGCGGCTGGCGCGAAACGCAGGGTGTCTTTCAGAAAAACTGTCAATGGCGCGGTGCAGGGCCACGCCTTTCGCCAGATCATCCGGGAGCCTTCCAGGCAACGGTCCTTTGATCCAGTCGCCGATAACGCCTCCGATGACCAGTTCCGGCGCCTGTCCGGCCAGTAATGCATGGGCGAGGAAATTCACAGCCTACCTGACACCGTCAGCATGAGCGTGGGCCGGCGCAGCAGATCGTATTCAACCGAACTGCAGGCAGCGCATGCTCAGGGTACCTGCCTGAAAGCCCTCGAACACGCTTCGAGCGGACTCGGCGGCACCGGCGGCACCAAGGGAATAGAGCAGGGGAAAGTAGTGATCCGGCGTGGGCACTGCCTGTGCTGCAGACGCATCCAGCGTCGAGTAGTTGGCGAGCGCCTTGTCATCTCTCCCTGCCAATGCTTTCACTACTGCAGCGTCAAACGCACCAGCCCACGGGCGGCTGGCGGCGCTGCTGTCGGGTGTTTCACGATCGGTCGCCCTGAGGTTGTGGACGATATTGCCGCTGCCGAGTATCAACACCCCCTGGTCACGCAGTCCGGCGAGTTCGCGTCCGATAAGCAAGTGGTATGCGCCCGGTTTGTCGTAGTCGATTGAAAGCTGGAACACCGGTACATCGGCGCGGGGGAACATGTGGTGCAGCACCGTCCAGGTTCCGTGATCCAACCCCCAATCGGAAGTGCTGATCACCTTCGCTTGCTTCACCCGCGCCGCAGCCGCATTCGCAATCTCGGGGGCGCCCGGGGCCGGGTATCTCATCGCGTACAGTTCGGGCGGGAATCCGCCGAAATCATGGATGGTCCGGGGGCGCTCCTGCACGTCCACGGCCGTAAGCCCTGGGGTAAGCCAATGTGCCGAGATCGACAGGATTGCTTTTGGTCGGGGCAGAGTTTCCCCCCATTGCTGAAGATGGTGCGTGAATGCGTTCTGGCGCACCGCGTTCATGGGACTGCCGTGACCGACGAATACGACCGGCATGCGTGGAGTTGTCGGTTTTCCTGCCGCGTACGCGGATTCTGCGAGACTGCCCAGAACTGCAAGCGCCGTGGAAGCGGATGCTCCCATGAGCAGGTGGCGGCGGCGAGAATCCTTAGAACGCATGGCGGCAGAAGATCGGCTGATTGGCAGATGATCGAGATGGGGGTTGACTATACCGAAACGGCAACGCCGGCGCCAACCGCCGCAAGCACCCGGCAGAGCTTGCTGCCACCCCAGGAGTGATGGCCGGTATAATCAAGGAATTTCCGCCCCCTATGTGGTTCAAGAACCTCGTTGTCTACCGGCTTCCCGCCGGCTTTGCCGTCAACCCTGACGATTTAGAGCGCAAACTCGCGCACCATTCGCTGCAGCCCTGCGGCGGCTTGCAGATGGAAAGTCGAGGCTGGATTTGTCCGCATGAATACGGCCTGTTCCTCTATCAGCAGCGCAGCCAATGCTTGCTTGCCATGGGGGTGGAGCAGAAGATCCTGCCCGCTTCCATCGTTCGCCAGGAGGCCGAGATTCGGGCGGAGGATATTGCCCGCCGCCAAGGGCGTCCGGTCGGCCGCAAGCAGATGCGCGAGCTCAAAGATCAGGTAACGGATGAACTGCTGCCCCGCGCGCTTTCCCGCCGCCGGACCACCTATGGCTGGATCGACGTGGCGAATGGGTGGCTGGGCGTTGACGCTGCGGCCGATGCCCGGGCCGAGCAGTTCATGGAGGTACTGCGCAGCACCGAGGACACTTTCCAGGAGCGTTCGGCATCGACCAGGATCTTGAGCTACGCTCGGCTGACGCCAGCAAAGCCACGGTCCGCTATTCGCGCCACAATCTCGAGGGCAAAGAGATTCGCGAGCACATCGCGGCAGGCAAGACCGTCGTTCGCCTGGGGCTCACCTGGAACGACAAGATCTCGTTCGTGCTTACCGAGTTCCTGCAGATCAAGCGCCTCTCCTTTCTCGACATCATGAAGGAAGACTCGGGAGCCGAGGCCGAGAACAAGGACGAGCAGTTCGAAATAGAATTCGCGCTGATGACGGGAGAACTGGCCCTGATGCTCGCAGACCTGACCAAGGCGCTGGGCAAAGAGAAAGTCTGAACAGTATTGCCGGAGCACCGGTTTTGGCAGGGCGTTGACATACTTCTGACCGACCCTGGCTTTAGGCTCGGCCCGATGCCACCGCTGCCTGTCAGTCGTGGCTAACGATTCACCCGGCGAGGCAGTGTTGCAGTCCCGTCGCTATGGTCCGCGCCCGGGCTTCGGTCATGGCGGGATCGCTCAAGACCGTTTCCTCCGCCGGATTGGCAATGACTCCGACCTCGACAAGAATGGCGGGGCCTCGCGCCGCCGCGAGCACGGCAAGCTGGTTATTGGAGAATATTCCGCGATCCCAGTCGACTACGGGGCGATTTTCACCATAGACGGCGTCAGAATGGTAGTGAGACGGCTGGAACCTGGCTTTCAGCAGCTCGTCGGCGATAAGCCTCGCGCACCGAACGCTTCCCTCATAATCCGCATTGCGCTCCGACACCCAAAGCGAATAGCCCTTGAATCGCGGATCTTTCACCGGCCGGTACCGCTGTTTGACGGAGTCGTGGTGAATGCTGACGAAGAAGCGGTCTTTCCGGGCTAGCGTTGTTCTCCCGCTAAGCGAACCGACTTTGCCGGAGTCGTTGATGACATGGCTGCCGACTCCGACAGATGCAAGTTGTAGTTCGAGTGCGCGCACGAAAGTGCGGTTGAAGTCGAACTCCCAAACCCCGCTTGCACTGAGGGCCCCCGGCTTGGCACGCGTATGCCCGATGTCAATTGCGATTTCCGCCGCGTGAGACAGTCCCGCAACGAATAACGCAACCAGGGGAAGCAACCGACCCATGTTCCGCGCGCCCTGCCTGAAAAATGCGCCGTCGGAATGCTCAACCCCTTCACGAAGCCGCGCGCTTTACCTGCCGGAGATACAACTCTTCGACTTTGGCCCTGGCCCAGGGCGTGCGCCGCAAGAAACGCAGGCTCGATGGCATGCTTGGATCATGCGTGAAGCAGCGGATGGCGACAGCGCGACCCATCTCCTCCCAGCCCAGGCCATCGACCAGTTCAATGAGCATCTGCTCAAGGGTGATGCCGTGCAACGGATTGCGGGGTTGGGGGTGGTTCATATTGGTCTGGGCTTGGGTACGCTTCCAAAGCCAAAAAAGTAAGAGCCAACCCTTTGGAGGTTGGCTCTGGTATTGGCTCCCCGACGAGGGTTCGAACCTCGGACCTGCGGATTAACGGTCGGTCCTGAGCAAATCGCGGCAACACCAGGTCGCACATCACAACAAGCGAATCAGTCGGTTGCGATGATACAGGTGTTGTCGTTCGCTGTGGAGAACTATCAGTTGTTGCGAGCAAGTGTCCCAGGAGTGTCCCAGAAAAATCGCAGATTCTGTCCAGCAGGGCAGGGGCGTTGTGCGCTGGTCCGGTAAGCGCGCGTGCCCATGTTGCGCTACATTCTCAGCCATGACCAAATCCGACCTGATCACCAAATTAACCAGCCGCTACCGGAACCCACCAGCGATACCCTGACCCTGCCTGCTATTTCAGGCGCCTGGGTTCCGCGTGGTGGACACCACAGGTCTGGCAGTCGACAGTTTCAGCCCACTGACCCGATCGCGTAGCTCCTCGCCGGCTTTGAAATGTGGGACGCATTTCTCCGGCACAGGCACCTTCTCCCCCGGCTTCGGATTCCTGCCGACGCGCGGCGGTCTGCAATGGATCATGAAACTGCCAAACCCGCGGATCTCGATAAGCCGACTGCTGACCAAGCGCGAAGTCATCGCATCGAATATTGCACTGGACAAACAAAATGGGATCTGTGGCAGGCTTCGCAAAAAACCGCTCCCGACCGTTGAACCGTTCCGTTGTGCCACACAAAAAAGCGCAAGCGAAAAGGAGGGCTGACCGGAGACATGGCCAACATTTTCTTAGGTGAGCTTTCGGGCTGGCCTTTTGCGTCTTGGGAGGGCGCTATACCGAAAGTCTGGGTCGGTATAGCACACCTGAAGATCGCTTGATGACGGATTACTTCTTGATCAGCGGGCAGCTGCTTTGCGCGAGCGACATGAACGCGTCCTCGCCCGGAATCACGCGCCTGACCTTTGCCAGATCCCATTCGCCTTTCGATTCGGAGGGCTTCTTGGCTTCCATCAGATACATATCGCGCACCATGCGGCCATCAGCACGCAGGTAGGCGTGACGCAGGAAGAAGTCATCGAATTTTGTTGCACGCAACTGCTTCATGACGGCCTCGGCATCGTCCGTGCCCACGGCCTCGATCGCTTTCAAATACTGCATGACCGCTGAATAATTCGCAGCCTGAGAAAACGTCGGCATGGCTTTGTGCACCTGGTAGAACTTGTGCGACCATTCGCGGGTACGTTCATCGTAGTCCCAGTAGAACGGGTCAGTAAAATTCATGCCCTGTACCACGTTCAGGCCAAGCCCCTTCAGGTCTGTCAGTAATACAACGCCTCCGGCAATCGTAGGCTTTCCGCCCTGAAACAGACCAAACTCGCGAGCAGCCCGCATCGCATTGGCGAAATCCCCTCCCGCATTTGCCAATGCCACGACCTCCGCTTTCGATGCCTGCGCCGTAAGGATGTAGGAAGAGAAGTCAGGCGCATTGAGGGGATGCTTGGTGGTTCCTACTACCTTGCCTCCCAGTTTTTCGACGGCAGCGCGAAAGTCGTTTGCCAGTGCTGCGCCAAAAGAGTAGTCGGCAGCAAGAATGAACCAGGTCTTGCCTCCCTCTTTTACGATGGCGTTTCCGGTTCCGGTGGCCAGCGCGTAGGTGTCGTAGGCGTAATGCACGCCATAAGGGGAACATTCCTGATTGGTGAGAGCGACCGTACCTCCGGCCGTGACGATGGTGACGCGCTTCTTTTCCGAGGCGATCTTTTGCACGGCAATTGCCACGGAAGAGTTGACCAGGTCGAGGATCATGTCGACCTTCCCCGTGTCGATCCATTCACGAGCCTTGGCAGAACCGATGTCCGCCTTGTTCTGATGGTCGGAATAGACTACCTGTACCGGTTTGCCCAGCACCTTGCCGCCGAAGTCCTGCACTGCCATCTCTGCGGCGCGAACGCCGCCGATACCGCTGCCTTCCGAGTACAAGCCCGACATATCGGTCAGAACACCAATTTTGACGACGTCGTCCGAAATCCCCTTTCCCTGCCCCCAGGCAACTTCGGCAACACAAGCAGCCATCAGGGCGCAAATCAGTTTCCTCGCTTTCATTTCCTTCCTCCTTGGTCAAATTATTGTAATTGTGAAATCTTCAGCCGCTACTCGCGGCGCAGCGCACGCCGGTACAGCTTTCCGGTCGGGCCCGTAGGCAGCGCAGCGACAAAAGGAAATGCCTTCGGCACTTTGAAACTCGCGAGGCGGGCCGTCTCGCGACAGAACGCATCCATCGCAGCGCCAGTCGGTGCGTTTCGGCAAACCAGATAGGCCTCGACGCGCTGACCGAATTTCTCGTCGGATTGCCCTACCACCGCGCATTGAATGACGTCGGGGTGGCTCAGCAGCGCACGTTCGATCTCCTCGCCGGAAACCTTGATGCCCCCCGAGTTGATGATGTTGTCGATGCGTCCAATCACGCTGAGACACCCATCCCGGTCCAGTCGGCCCAGATCGCCGCTGCGCCACCAGCCGTTCTGAAACCGGCTGGCGGTACCAACGGGATCCTTCCAGTAGCCCAGTGCCAAAGACGGGCCGGAGAGCGCGATTTCACCGACCTCCTCCAGCGGGAGTTCATCGTCGAAGGAGCCCGCCGGATCGATGATCTTCAAGTCCACGCCGACTCCGGGGCGACCGCTGGAGGCCGACTTGCCGTCATCGAGGAGGTCTTTTCGCCAGGCATGAACGCCGGTTGCCGTGCAGGCTTCGCTGGAAAAATAGACACTGGTCATCTGCTTGCAAATCATCGCATCCAGCTTTTGAATGTCATCTGGCGCCGGCGGTTCGCCTGAAATGGAAACCAGCCGGAGCGAGGACAAATCATATTTTTTGGTGTCCTCCTGGAAAATCATCCGCCACATGGTTGGAACGAGCGGCGCCATGGTGATGCGCTCGCGCTCGATCAACGCGAGGAAGTTGGACGGAACAAATTGATTTCCAAAAACCAGCTTCCCCTTGCCCCCGACGTAGGGCAGCCCGACAATCAACCAGGCCGCGAAAGAGGGCTGCATCAGAATAATCACCGCGTCATGCGGAGTCACCTGCCCAAACGCATGCTGCCCCGCTTTCGCAGTTTCCAGCAGCGTTCTCTGCGAATGCATGACACCTTTCGGCTTTCCGGTAGAACCCGATGACAGGAGTATGGTCGCCAGGCTATCCTCGTTCGGCAGATGCGCGAGAACGTCGTAGCGTGTGCCCGTCTCCATTATCCGGTCATACGTTGTCGTCGCCGACGCGTCCTTGCCTATGCAGATGCGCTTGGGTCCGGTCGTGGATTGCGAAGCCGCCGAGATCGCGAGTTCGGCCAGGCTTTCGTCGTGAACCAGGACGGTCGCTCCCAGCCAGTCCAGCACTTCAGCCAGCTTTTCAGGAACCTCGCGCGCATGCAGATTACACGCCACACGGTCCGCTATTACGGCACCAAACCACGCAACCGCATGGCGCGCCGACCCTTGACAAAGAAAGGCAACTACATCGCCGGGCTTCGATTCCAGCGCCGCCAGGGTCGAAGCAAATTTCAAAGACTGATCGAGTGCATCGATGCCGGACACACTATTTCCCTCGTCGACGAACATGGCTGCGTCGCCACGCCACTGGGTTGAACGCAAATACAGTTCGCACAAGGTGTCGCACCGTGCGGTACGAAGGGTCTGTACCATACCTCCTCCAACGAAATAGTTCGAGTATCGGTTATTATTGATTATGACGTAAATGCAGCGGGGTTACGCGGCGCCCTCTTTAGCTAGCTGCTGGAGCAGTGCCGCGGCTAGTACGACAACACGTTAATTACGAAACATAATGGTGAGCGAGCTTTCGATCCGCATCCCGGCGTGTGAACGTCCAATCAATGCCGCGTCGTTCGGCATTGCGCTGGCGTTGCCAGCTTCGGACTTCGCGCCGCGCGGTC
>JAPLRD010000306.1 GCA_026399375.1 Pseudomonadota bacterium | reverse complement strand
CCCTGATAAATGTCATTCCGAGGCCGAAGGCCGAGGAATCTGCTTCTTGTTTTATGCAAAAGCAGATTCCTCGCTGCGCTCGGAATGACAGTTAATCTTGAAATGGTGATTTAAATCCGAACATGTTGAAATGATCACTATGTCGACTTTGTCCTGGATCGCCGCGGCAAGCCTCCTGGGCGGCGTGCTGTCGGTCGCCTGCGCGGCACTGTTCGCGCTGACCGCGCGCGCGGCTTGGGTGCCGATGCTGGTCAGCTACGCCATCGGCGCGCTGCTCGGCGCGGCCTTCCTCGAAATGCTGCCGCACGCCTTCGAGGGCGGCAAGAGCGTGCGCGTGGTCGCCGCCACGGTGCTCGCCGGCATATTCATTTTTTTCATCCTCGAGAAACTGGTGCTGTGGCGGCATTGCCATGTCGAGGACTGCGAGGTGCACGACCATCACGCCGATGCGCACGACCACGGGCGCAGCGGCATGCTGATCCTGGTCGGCGACAGCTTCCACAATTTCGTCGACGGCATCCTGATCGCCGCGGCGTTCATGGAGAAAACACAGCTCGGCATCGTCACCGCGCTCGCCGTGATCGCGCACGAAATTCCGCAGGAAGTTGGCGATTTCCTGATCCTGCTGCACTCGGGCTACAGCCGCGCCCGGGCATTCATGCTCAACCTCCTGTCCAGCCTCGCCATGTTCGCCGGCGGGCTGATCGCCTACTTCGCGCTGCAGACCCTGCAGGAATGGGTGCAGACCATCATCGCGCTCGCCGCCGCGAGCATGATCTACGTCGCCGTGGCCGACCTGATCCCGGGGCTGCACAAGCGGCGAGAACTCCGGGCCACGCTGTCGCAGACGGTGCTGATCGCGCTGGGCGTGGCGTCGATCTGGCTGGTCGGGTATCTGACGCGGCACTAAATTGATCTCGATGTAGGAGCGAGCTTGCTCGCGAATCATTGAATTCGCGAGCAAGCTCGCTCCTACAAGCCCGCTATAATGTCGGCTGTTTCCAAGCGCGGAGCATGACTTGATTCTCATCACCGGCGGAGCGGGGTTCATCGGCTCCAATTTCGTGCTGCAATGGCTGGCGGCGCAGGACGAAGCCGTAGTCAACCTCGACAAGCTCACCTATGCCGGCAACCTGCGCAACCTCGACAGCCTGCGCGGCGATGCGCGGCACTTTTTCGTCCGGGGCGATATCGACGACCCGGAGTTGGTGTCGCAACTGCTGCGCGAGCACCGGCCGCGCGCGGTTCTGAACTTCGCCGCCGAAAGCCATGTGGACCGGTCCATACTCGGTCCGGCTGAATTCGTGCGCACCAATATCCACGGCACCTTCACCATGCTGGAAGCGGCGCGCGCTTACTGGGCCGGTCTCGAAGGCGAGGCGAAGCAGGGCTTTCGCTTTCTGCAGGTCTCGACCGACGAGGTCTACGGCTCGCTAGGCGCGGACGATGCCGCGTTTTGTGAGACCACGGCCTATGCGCCGAACAGTCCCTACGCCGCCTCCAAGGCCGCGGCCGATCACATGGTGCGGGCGTATCACCACACCTACGGCCTGCCGACGCTGACGACCAACTGCTCCAACAACTACGGTCCGTTCCAGTTCCCGGAAAAGCTCATTCCGCTGGTGATCCTGAATGCGCTTGCGGGAAAGCCTTTGCCGATCTACGGCGACGGACTCAACGTGCGCGACTGGCTTTTCGTCGACGACCATTGCAGCGGCATCCGCCGGGTGCTGGAGGCGGGGCGGCCGGGCGAGGTGTACAACATCGGCGGCAACAGCGAAAAGAACAATCTCGAAGTGGTGCGCACGCTGTGCGCGGCGCTGGACGAATTGCGCCCGGCGGCGAAGCCCTACGCGTCGCTGATCACCTACGTCAAGGACCGCCCCGGCCACGACCGGCGCTACGCCATCGACGCCGCCAGGATCAGGCGCGATCTGGCTTGGCAACCCGCCGAGAACTTTGCCGGCGGCATGCGCAGGACGGTGCAGTGGTATCTAGACCACCAGGAGTGGGTCGCCTCGGTGACTTCCGGCGAGTATCAGAAATGGATGAGCGCGAATTATCAGGAGAGGGGGGCGGCATGAGCAGGAAGCAGGGGCCCCGCGTAGCGGGGATGCGACCGACCGCGATTGCCGCCGGACGCCGACAGCGCCTGAGTTCGAATAGCGACGCAGCAACGGAGGCGGCAACATGAAAGGAATAATACTCGCGGGCGGCTCCGGGACCAGGTTGTACCCGGTCACGCACGCCGTGTCCAAGCAGCTGTTGCCGATCTACGACAAGCCGATGATCTACTATCCGCTGTCGACGCTGATGCTGGCGGGTGTGCGCGATATCCTCGTCATTTCCACTCCCGAAGACACGCCGCGCTTCGAGCAGCTGCTCGGCGACGGTTCGAAATGGGGAATTTCAATATCGTATGCGGTGCAGCCGGCGCCCGAAGGCATCGCGCAGGCTTTCATCATCGGCGCCGGCTTCATCGGCGGCCAGCGCTCGGTGCTGATTCTCGGTGACAACATTTTTCACGGCACAGACCTCGTCGCCAACCTGCACGCGGCCGTGGACAGGCCGAAAGGCGCCACGGCCTTCGCCTACGCGGTGCACGACCCCGAACGCTATGGCGTGGTCGAATTCGATCAATCGCGCAAGGTGCTGTCGATCGAAGAGAAACCGAAACAGCCGAAATCGCGCTACGCCGTCACCGGGCTCTACTTTTACGACGAGCAGGTGGTCGAACTCGCCGGCTCTCTCAAGCCGTCAGCCCGTGGCGAGCTGGAAATCACCGATTTGAACCGGCGCTATCTGGAGCGCGGGCAGCTCAACGTCGAGGTCATGGGCCGCGGCACGGCCTGGCTCGATACCGGCACGCACGAATCCCTGCTCGAAGCGTCGATGTTCATTCAGATCATGGAGAAACGGCAGGGGCTGAAAATCGCCTGCGTCGAGGAAATCGCCTATCGGCTCGGCTACATCGATGCGGCACAATTGCGGCGCCTGGCGGCTCCGATGGCCAAGAACAGTTACGGCCAGTATTTGCTCAGCGTCCTGGACGATCACGTGTTCGCCAGAAAATAGGCGGGCTGCGCCCTCGTGATGATATCTATCAGTAGTCATCGATGAAAATCACCCCAACCGCCATTGCCGATGTGCTGATCGTCGAACCCAAAGTGTTCGCCGACGAGCGTGGTTTCTTTTTCGAGAGCTTCAACGAGCGCGCATTTGCTCAGGCGACCGGCATCCAGGCGAAATTCGTGCAGGACAACCATTCGCATTCGGTGAAAAACACGCTGCGTGGCCTGCATTACCAGGTACGACAAGCCCAGGGCAAACTCGTGCGCGCGGTGGCGGGTGAGGTTTTCGATGTCGTTGTTGACCTGCGCCGCGGTTCGCCGACCTTCGGCCAATGGGTGGGCAATCACCTGTCGGCCGAGAACAAGAAAATGATGTGGATTCCTCCGGGGTTGGCGCACGGCTTTGCCGTGCTGTCGGAATATGCCGATTTCCTCTACAAGACCACCGACTATTGGGCGCCGGAGCACGAGCGCACCATCCTCTGGAACGATCCCGACCTTGCCATCGCGTGGCCACTCGATGGCGAACCGATTCTGGCCGCCAAAGACCGCGCGGGAAAGCGGTTGTCCGAGGCCGAGGTGTTTAATTGAGCCGGATCCTGGTCACCGGCACGAACGGGCAGCTGGGCTTCGAACTGCTGCGCAGTTTGGCCGGGCAGGGCGAGGTAGTCGAGGCGGGCAGGGAGCGGATGAATCTCTCCGATCCCGATTCGATCCGCCGCACGCTGCGCGAAGTCAGGCCGGACCTGATCGTCAACGCCGCCGCCTACACCGCCGTGGACCAGGCCGAATCGGAGCCGGATCTGGCCATGGCCGTCAACGGTATCGCGCCGGGCCTCATGGCCGAGGAGGCGCAGCGCTTGGGCGCGGCGCTGATCCACTACTCCACCGACTACGTATTCGACGGCACCAAAGGCACACCTTACACCGAGGACGACGCGCCGTGCCCGATCAGCGTCTACGGCAGGAGCAAGCTAGAAGGCGAGCGCGCGATCAAGGCGGTGGGCGCGCCGTACCTGATCCTGCGCACCAGCTGGGTGTACGGGATGCGGGGCAAGAATTTTCTATTGACGATTCTGCGTCTGGCGAAGGAGCGCGATGAACTGCGCATCGTCGACGATCAGATCGGCGCCCCCACCTGGAGCCGGGCGATCGCCAGAGCCACCAAGGGTATTCTCGAGCGCCTAGGGTACGGGAAGCAGGGCTTTATCGAAGCCTGCGCCGGGCAGAGCGGCATATACAACTTGACCGCGGCTGGGCAAACGTCGTGGCATGGATTCACCGCGGCGATTATTCAGAATGCGCTGAATCCAGGGAATAGATTGCTGGATCGCGCGCCCTTGCTCACGCCCATCTCGACCGAGCAATATCCCCTGCCTGCGCTACGGCCGCCCTATTCGGTGCTGGCGAATGCGAAATTGCAGCGCGCATTCGGTGTGGTGATGCCGGATTGGAAAGGCAGCCTAGCGGAGTGCATGAGAAAGTAGCAGTAGAGATTGTGGGAGCGAGCTTGCTCGCGAACGATCGGATTCGCGAGCAAGCTCGCATGAGAAAGTAGCAGTAGATTGTGGGAGCGAGCTTGCTCGCGAACGATCGGATTCGCGAGCACGCTCGCATGAGAAAGTAGCAGTAGATTGTGGGAGCGAGCTTGCTCGCGAACGATCGGATTCGCGAGCAAGCTTGCATGAGAAAGTAGCAGTAGATTGTGGGAGCGAGCTTGCTCGCGAACGATCGGATTCGCGAGCAAGCTCGCTCCCACAGTTGGTTCAATCTTGCTAACAAAGCCGATCAACCGCCGATCAGCGCTCGCAGCTTCCCACGAACCTCGATCAGGACTTCCGGCGCCACAGAGCTTTTCCGCTTGGTTCGCCGCACCTTCCAATCCAGACTCTTTACCTGATCGGAAAGGATTGCGCTCGGCGGGTTGGTGCTGATTACAACCTCGAACGGATACCCCTTGATCTGGGTAGTCATCGGGCAGCAGATCATCATTCCGGTCTTGCGGTTATAGCTCGCCGGGCTGAGAACCAGCGCCGGGCGATGCCCAGCCTGCTCGTGCCCCGCCTGCGGGGAAAATTCCAGCCAGACTACTTCACCTGCGTCGGGGACATAATCGCGGGCCATTACCAGACTTCGCGGCCCATCGCTGGCCCGGTATCGACCGGGCCGTGCAGGTTTTCGGAAGTGATGCCGGTCAGGAGATTGTCCAGCGAAAAAACGCCGGACCGATCGGGTTCGATCACTATCCTGCCGCGCTCTTCCTTCACATCCACAGCCTGATCGAGATTCAGATGTGCGGCTTCCATGACAGAAGCGGGGATCCGCACCGCCGCGCTATTCCCCCATTTCCTTACCAGGATCTTCATGCGAATACCTCAAGAATCGACATGCAATGAAGACTAGTCTAGACGGGCTGCAGACAGGTGTCAACATTGTTGATACATGCTCGATTCAGTGCCGAAAACTTGCATAAAATGCGGGAAGTTCAGGCGTTGTCTTAAACCAATTTCCGAAATCGCCGCCGCTCCCGGCACTCACGATCATTTGAAATCAGAAAACTTTCTTGCTAATCTGGCTCGTACGAGTTTTGGCCACAAACTTGTAGGGGAGCGCGGATGTCGCTCGATGTGCCACTGGCTAGCGTGCATGTCATCTGGGCTCTTGGTGCGATCAGCCAGCTCAAGCGCATCCCTTTTTCTGCGGAACTCGTAGAGCAGCAATTTCCTCCGCCGCATTCGTCGGCGACCTTGCTGCAGGCGGCCGAAGCGCTTGGGCTCAAGGCGCAACGGCATGCGAGCGCCGCGAACGACATCCGGCGCGTTCCATTGCCTTGTATCGCGCTGCTCAGATCGCCGTCCCAAGACCCGGCGGGCAGCAGCGAAGACGAAGCGCCGCCGCATTCAACCCAAATGGAAGAGCAAGCTCGGCACGCACTGGGCCTGGTAGTCGAGGCCGACGCCGAACGCATTGTGATGTTCGAGCCGGGCGCAGCATCCGGCGCCACGCTGAGCACGGAGGACTTCAAACGGCGCTACGCAGGCCAGCTGATACTGTATTCGCAGCAGGCGAAGCCGCCAGCCGACGCCGACGCTGCATCGGAGGCAGACAAACCCTTCGGTTTCGCCTGGTTCGTGCCGGAACTGCTCAAGCACAAGGACATATGGCGCGACGTGCTGCTCGGGTCCTTCATGATCCAGGCCGTCGCGCTGATGACGCCGCTCCTGACGCAGAACGTCATCGACCGCGTGATCACGCATCAGACGGTCAATACCCTGATCGTCATCGGCATTGCGCTCGCGGTGTGCCTCGCCTTCAACGCCGGCATGAGCTGGGTGCGGCAGTACCTGGTGCTGCACACGGGTACCCGCGTCGATGCCGTCCTCGGCACACAGGTGTTCGAACATCTGCTGAAGCTGCCGCCGCGGTATTACGAAACCCGGCCCACGGGCGTGGTGGTCGCGCGCCTGCACGGCGTCGAGACCATACGCGAGTTCGTCTCCGGCGCCGCCGTCACGCTTGTGCTCGATCTGCCGTTTCTGCTGATCTTCCTCGCGGTGATGTTCTACTACAGCGCGGTCCTGTCGCTGATCACCCTCGCGATCCTGTCGGTCATCGTGTTGCTGAGCCTCGCCATGGTGCCCTTCATCCGCAAGCGCGTGAACGAGCAGTTCATGCAGGGCGCGCGCAACCAGGCTTTCGTCACCGAGTACATCGCCGGCATGGAGACGGTGAAATCCCTGCAGATGGAACCTCAGCTGAGGGCGCGCTACGCGGACTACCTGACGGCCTATCTGCGCGCCAGCTTCAAGACGCGGCAGCTCAGCAACAGCTACAACGCCGCGGCCAACGCGCTGGAGCAACTTCTGACCCTGCTGATTCTGGTCGCCGGCGCCTGGATCGTGATGAAGAACGAGGGCTTCACCATCGGCATGTTGGTCGCGTTCCAGATGTTCGCAGGTCGCATGTCGCAGCCTCTGCTGCGGCTGGTGGGGCTGTGGCAGGAGTTCCAGCAGTCGGCGATCGCGGTCAAACGCCTGGGCGACATCATGAACGCGCCGACCGAACCCTATTCCGTCGTCCCGGCGCGCGACAGTGCCGGGCAGGGAGAGATAACGTTCGCCGACCTGAGCTTCCGTTACGGCGACGACCGGCCCTATCTGTACCGGCATTTTGATCTGGCCCTGCGCCCCGGCAGCTGCGTCGCGCTGATGGGGCCTTCCGGCAGCGGCAAGAGCACGCTGGCGAAGCTGCTTCAGGGATTCTACCTGCCTACCGAAGGGCAGATCAGGATCGACGGACACGACATCCGGCATCTGTCCGCGAACGAACTGCGCAGCTATTTCGGCGTCGTGCCGCAGGAGACCGTTCTGTTCTCGGGGTCGATCTACGAAAACTTGATCGTGGCCAACCCGTACGCCACCTTCGAGCAGGTGGTGCAGGCGTGCAGATGGGCGGAAATCCACAACACCATCGAGCAACTGCCTCAGGGATACCAGCACCTGATCGGCGAGCACGGCAGCGGCCTATCCGGCGGGCAAAAACAGCGCCTGGCGATCGCGCGGGCGCTGCTCAAGCGACCGAAGATCCTGATATTCGACGAAGCCGCCAGCAATCTCGACCACCCGACCGCGGAACAATTCGCGCGCACCATCAACCAGATCAAGGGAAAGGTGACGATCCTGTACATCACGCATCAATTGCCGAAGGGGTTGGAGGTGGATGAGGTGGTTACGTTGGGATCGGGGGAGGCTTAGATGCGAGCGGTGGAGCGAGAAAGTTCTCGTGTTCATGAATTCTGGGGTGCCGTGTGAAAAGCAAGTTATCCGCTATGCGCGAGGGCATGGTCATAGCCGGAGCAATTTTCACAATTGTCGTCGGAGGCTGTTCCCGAGAGAAGGATCTTCTGGATGAGGAAGTGCGCAAACTTTGCGCTAAGGATGGTGGAGTTAAAGTCTATGAAGTAGTAAAGATGCCAGTCAAAATGTTCGATCAACTGGGGGTGGTCACTTTTCCTGATGCAACAGAGAAGAGACCTCTGGGCACTGGTTATGTGCTGGAAGAAGACACCAAGTACTATCGGAAAGGCAATCCTTCGCTACGTAGCGAGTACGCCAAGATTATTCGCAGTGCGGACGGCAAGACATTGGGTGAGTTTAGAAGTTATCACAGGGTTGGTGGTGATTGGCCTGGTCCATGGCATGAATCAACTTTTGCATGCCCACCCAATATGGGTACTTCAATTTTGAAGCAGTCCGTATTTCAGGTTGAAACTACGGCAAGTCGCCATGACAGTGCTAAATAGTCTCTTTATTCAAAGTGAGCTTTCGCTCGCTGCATACGCGAATTTGGCAATTGGTGAGCCGAACAAGCAATTGCTTAAGGATGCGGGCATGGCTGACTCTCAAGCCGCCCGATTCGCATCTCGGTGGCGTGTGGTCGATCAGATCAATGACCCGTCTACCGGGTTGTCGGCCACGGTGTTTAAGCAACTATCAAATGGCAAGAGTTATTTAGCAATTCGCGGTACCGACGACCTACTAGATGTGGTTACCGATGTAGTCACGGTCGGGATAGTAGGAACTTCGGTTTGGCAACGACAATACTTGATACTGCGTGCTAAGTTAAATGCGTGGCTTGCAAACGGCACATTGCCGGCTAGCTTTACAGTCACCGGCCATTCCTTAGGCGGCTTCCTAGCTACCAGCATTGCAGCAGAGTTTTCCGCTAACGTCGAACATGCGTATCTGTACAACGCGCCTGGGCTAAATGGCTTTCTAGGCATTGCTACTGCGCCAATTCTAAGAGCCTTGGGAATTCTCTTCCCGGTGCCGTCATCCAAAGTGTCGAACATCAAAGCGGACGCCGGTTTGTCGCCGATAGCCGGACTTGGCGCACAAGTTTCTCTGCCTATACGCGTAGTGATCGAAGACCAACTGAATTCCGATGTTGCCAATCCGCCAGCAGCGAGAAATCACAGCCAAGATACCCTGACTGACGCTCTGGCTCTGTACGCATTGCTCGGTTCGGTAGATCCTTCAATCAGCGTCATGCAAGCAAGTGATCTCCTGAGAGCATCGAGCGCTCAGAACAACCGGACTTTGGAAAACGGCTTGGATGCGCTAAGGCGGGTCGCCGGCCTAACTGAAGCCACCATCACGGAGGATCGAGATTCATTCTACAACAACGTCTACAGTCTGCAGACTAATGCGAGTTTTCAAAGCATTGCAAATACCGATGCAGGAGCGAACGCGGTTTCTGGACGATTGATATCGCTGGTCGGTGCAAATGCAAATAGTCTCTTGGCCAAGGCTCGCTCAGATTTCGGCTATCTATTCGCTGTAATTGGCTTAACCCCGTTTGCTATCGTGCGTGCCGACAGCGTTTACAGCGCGACGCAGGGTGGCCTGTTTAATCTATGGCAAGCCGACCAAACCTCGGCGATTACTGAACAATCTTCCGGTTGGGGCAATTTCAGCGACGCGTATATCAATGACCGCGCCCAATTCCTCTCCTGGAAAATCCAGAAGAACCTCAACGACATCCCGGACGACGTTTCGATCCGGCGCAAGAACAACGGCGTCGAGAGCTACCTCTACACCGACAAGACGCTGAAGAATGCGCAAGGACAGGACTACAGCGTTCTGGTCGTGGGCGGCAATGTGCCGCAGCAAACGGACCCGATCCGCATCAGCTTCGCCGGCGACGGGGGAAATCTGCTGCAGGGCGGCAGCTACTCCGATCACCTCTATGGCGGCAGGGGACGGGATACGCTCGAAGGCGGCGCAGGGGACGACTATCTCGAAGGCGGCGCCGAGGTTGATACGCTGGTTGGCGGGGCCGGCGACGATACCTTGATCGGCGGCAAGGGCGACGACATCCTGCAGGGCGGCCCGGGGAACGACGTCTATCTCGTTCGTGCCGGCGACGGCCGGGACACGATAGTCGATCACGAAGGGCGCAACACCGTCGTCTACGAAGACGCCAACGGTAGGCGCTACGCCCTCGGCGTCGCCGCGTTTGCGGTGGCAGCAAACGCCAATACGTGGAGCGCGCCGCTCGCCGGAGGCGGGCAGGTGAGTTTCACGAGGAACTCTCCGCTGACCGCGACCCTGCCGGACGGTTCTCAGATCGTCATCGACGACTACCAGGACGGCGAATACGGCATCCAGCTGAAAGATTTCGCGCAAAGCGATGCGACAACCCTCACGGTCTTCGGCGATTTCGCGCCGGTGCACTTCAATTCCATTTATGACGACCAGGGCGTGGAAACATTCTGGGAGCCAGACGAAGATGAGCTGGGAAACGTCATTGCGGACCCCGCCACGCCTGCGCCCGATACGCAAGACTGGCTCTTCGGATCCGACGGCAACGATCTCATCTCGGGCCGGGGCGGCGTCGACTGGCTCTATGGACGCGATGGGGCCGATCATCTTCAGGGCGGAGCAGGCGGGGACTATGTATTCGGCGAAGCGGGGAACGACCTCATCGAAGGGCAGGACGAAAACTCGCCCGTCACCGGGGGCGACAGGCTCGACGGCGGAGCCGGCGACGACACGATCTATGCCGCAACTGAGATCGACATCGAAACCGCGCTGGCCCAGGGAAACGAAGCCGGACTGGAAACCGCGGGCGCCAAGATCTATGGCGGGCCAGGCGATGACGTCGTCGTCGGCTCGATCGGACAGGATCGCATCTCCGGGGGGCCTGGGGCCGACGTATTGATAGGCGGAGGCGGCAACGACATCCTGTACGGAGAGTCGGACGTGTACTCGGGCTGGGACCCCTACGCCGCGGCCGATCAGGGCGCGGCCGCCGATGCCGGCGACGCGATCTACGCTGGCGGCGGCGACGACGTCGTCTTCGCGGGTCTGGGCGACGACTATGTGGACGGCGGCGACGGCAGCGATACGATTTTCGGGGAAGGCGGCTCCGACACCCTTTTCGGAGGCGCGGGCGACGACTTCATCCTCGCCATCGTGAACGACGATGTGCTCGACGACGGCGACGACTATATCGACGGCGGCGACGGCAACGACTATATCGCCGGCAGTCAGGGCGACAACATCCTGCTCGGCGGCGCCGGGGATGACATTATCGACGGCGCGGGCGGGAACGATTTCATCGACGGCGGCGCCGGGAACGACCGGATTCAGGGCAATGACGCGCACGGGGGCGCGGGAAACGATTTCGTTGCCGGGACCTCCGGTGCCGATACCCTGTACGGCGACGACGGCAACGACGTGCTCGCCGGTTGGAATTATTTCATGTCCGATCCCTATGGCACCGGACCCGTCGCGGGTACCCCGGGCGACGACTGGCTCTACGGCGGCGCCGGAGACGACACCTACCTGTTTGCCGTCGGCACCGGCACCGCGCATATCGTCGACGATTCCGGCGCCAACCGCATCGAGTTGCTTTCTTTCGAAATCGACTTTCACGTTCCGGCTGCGGACATTCCGTACGCACCCATTGCCCGGGACAGCATCCGTTTCGAATTCCAGGACGGGACCTACAATCTTTTCTACGGCAATGCGGGCGATTGCGTCGAGCTAGGCGCCGGCGCTGCAATGCCCGCCCTCACCCTGACTCATGTCGTAGCGGGCGGGCCTTACAGCGAAACACTGTCGTGGTCGGCGTTCGCGCTGAATCAGGAGAGTACGCCCTCGGGCGGCACGCTGATCGCGACCGAAGGCTTTTCGAACACGCTGGTTGGTCAAGAGGGCGGCGATCTGCTCATTGGCGCTTCGGGCGATGACACGCTGATCGGCGGCGCGGGCGACGACACGCTGGATGCCGGCGAAGGCAGCGATCGCTATGTATTCGATCCCGGCGACGGTATCGACGTCATCGCCGATAGCGGCACGCAGGGGACGGACACGCTCGCTTTCGGCGCGGGGATAAGCGCGGACGCGATTACGCTGGGCACGGGTTCGCTGCTGATCAGGATAGGTTCTGCGGGCGACGCAATTCATATCGACGGTTTCGATTGGGACAACGCGGATGTCCCCAGTGGCATCGAGCGCTTCGAGTTCGCCGACGGAACCGTGCTGACGCACGCGCAGTTGATCGCCAGAGGCTTCGATCTGTACGGAAGCGCTGGCGACGACACGATCTTCGGCACCAATCTCACGGACCGCTTTCACGCAAGCGCCGGCGACGACAGCCTGATCGGCGGCGCCGGCGACGATACCTACTATTTCGAGCTGGGGTCGGGGCGCGATACCGTGATTGACCTGGATTCGCGAGCGGGCAATTCCGACACGGTCGTGCTCGGCAGCGGAATCACGCCGGAAAATCTTTCGATACTCAAAGGCGCCGACCGATTGACCCTCGCAGTCGCCGGCACCAGCGACGCGCTCGCCATCCAGTGGCAACCGCAGGACGGCTACGCGATCGAGCGCCTGCAGTTCGCCGACGGCACCATTTGGGATGGCAATATGCTGGAGAGCCGCGCGCTGCCTGATCCGCAGGCCGATGGGGGTATTTCGCCTGTAGTTGATGGCAGTGGAATTCCGGCGGGTGGGGGCACGCTTGCGGGGAGCGACGCCGCTGCTTTGCCTCCCGACCCTCACCCCAGCCCTCTCCCGCCCGAGCGGGAGAGGGGGTTTTCCGTGCCCGCGTCGTCACTCCCGGAGAAGGGGCCTTCTGCGTCCGGATCATCACCCGCGGAGAAGGGGCTTTCTGCGTCGGGATCGTCACCCGCGGAGAAGGGGCTTTCCGCGTCGGGATCATCACCCGCGGAGAAGGGGGTTGCTTCTTCGTCTTCGGGGACGGAAATTACTTCCTCCTCACCACATTCACCGGACAGCGGGTTTTCCCCCTCGCCCCCGGAATCGGGGGAGAGGGCCGGGGTGAGGGGGGTACCCGCAGCGACGCTCCAAAGTCAGCAAGACGACATCGCCACCTCAATGCGCACCGCAGCTGCAATCGATCCAGCGGCAAGCCCCTCACGCAAAAACACATCGCCGGCCGACTATTCCGACCCGCAATCCGCAGGCTGGCAGTCGACTTCCACCCAAGCCGCTGCATCTTTCTTCACCGCGCTGCAACCCGCGCAACCCAACCTGCAAACCTGGCTCGACAACTGGTTTGGCCCGAGCGCGCGGCCAAGCAGCAGCGCGCGTGAGTCATCCGAATCGAATTCCTTTTCCGAACCCGGCCAGTCATCGCCCGCGCAAGATGTCGAGCCGTCGAATCCGCAAAGCAACGGCCCGGACATGCAGCCGGCCGAATTTCTTGCGCCTGACGAAATCGCCGAGAGCTACGAAGAAATCCAGCGCTGGCTGGCCGCGAATCCAGGCGTCGAGCACGGCATCGCCGGCGCAAGCGGCGCCCTGCCTGAGCGAAATCTGTTTGCCGGCATTGGCACTTCGGTTACCAGAGACGCCGGCACGATAGCGATGCCTCGGTTCGGCGAAACGCCCGGAATGGCCGCAATCGCGGGCAATGCACTGCAGCCCTTGCGCGGAATCAATGAGGGATACACCACACTGGGTGTCTTGTAGCAATGAATAATGTAACCACAACTCACTCCAGCCCGGCCATTCCGGCGCAACGAGGATTTTGGTGCGGGTATATGACGAAAAGCAGATTCCTCGCGTCGCTCGGAATGACATGCGGCTGCTATGACATTGTCATTCCGAGGCCGGAGGCCGAGAAATCTGCTTTTTCTTTGAAGCAGCCTAAAAGCGGATTTCTCGCGAAGTTTATCCCCGGAGGGGGACTCGAAATGACATGCGTCGACCATGTAAATGTCATTCCGAGGAGCATGGCGACGAGGAATCTGCTTTGTTATTTTTTCAATTTCAGATTTCTGGCTGCGCTCGAAATGACGGGTGATTTTGTAGTGAACTCCAAATCGTGACCTCATCAACCCACCACGCCTCCGACTTCCTGCAACTGCGCGACGCAGCGCCGGCGCCGCTGCCGCGCGCGGTGCTCTACGGCACGCTGGCGTTGTTGAGCGCGTCATTCCTATGGGCCTATTTCGCGCCGCTGGACATCATCGCCGTCGCCCCGGGCAAGATCGTCCCGCAGGGCTACCTGCAGATCGTGCAGCCGACCGAATCCGGTGTGATCAAGGAAATCCTGGTGACCGAAGGGGCTCAAGTCAAGGCGGGGCAGATCCTCGCGCGCATGGACGCGCGCGTGTCCGACGCAGACGGCCGGCAACTGCAGAACGAACTGAGGCTGAAGCGCTTGCAATTGCGCCGCATTGACGCCGAACTCGGCGGCGCGCCATGGAAGCGGGTCGCGGACGATCCGGCGGAACTGTTCGCCCAGGTCGAGGCGCAGCTCAACGCGCGCAGGCAGGCGCACTTCGGCGCGCTCGAAATCGAACGCGCCATCCTGGTCAAAGCCGAGCAGGACCTGAAGAGCGCGCAGGAAGTGGAAGCCAAGCTGCAGAAGACCATCCCTTTGTACATCCAGCGTGAAGCCGCCTACGATCAGCTCGTCAAGGACGGCTTCGCCGGCACGCTGATGCACCTTGAGCGGCAACGCGACCGCATTGAAAAAGAGCAGGACCTGCGCGCGCAGCAATTCAATATTGCGAGCCTGAAGGCGACCATCAGCCAGGTGGGAAAACGCATCGCGCAGATCACCTCGAGCTATCACCAGCAACTGCAGAACGAACGCATCGACGCCGAGGCGCAGTATCACCGGCTGCAGCAGGATTGGGAAAAGCAGGCGCACCGCCACGCGCTGCTGGAGCTGAAGGCGCCGCAGGACGGCATCGTAAAAGACCTCGCGACGCACACGCTGGGGAGCGTGGTCGCGCCGGGCACGGTGGTGATGACCCTGGTGCCCGACGGCGACGCGCTGCTCGCGGAAGTGTGGGTGACGCACCTCGATGCCGGTCTGGTCGAACCCGGACAGACCGCCAAGCTGAAACTCACCGCCTATCCGTTCCAGCAATACGGCATGCTCGACGCCCGCGTGCGCCATATCAGCCCCGACGCGAGCGAGGCGAGCGATCAGAAGAGCGCAAAGAACGCCGGCCTCCAGGACCAGTCAGCGTCGAGCTTTCGTGCCCTGATCGAACTGCCTCAGCCGTTCGTGCAGGCGCAGGGGAAGCGCTACCGCCTCTCGCCCGGCATGCAGGTCAACGCAGAAATCAACCTTGGCACGCGCACGGTGCTGCAATACCTGCTTGCGCCCGTGCAAAGAACGTTGCACGAGGCCGGGCGCGAGCGCTAAATGAATTCGCGAGCAAGCTCGCTCCTACGCGGCATCGTAGGAACGAGCTTGCTCGCGAATAACATCAAGCAGACGCAGGAGCGAGCTTGCTCGCGAATAACAGGGCAGACGTAGGAGCGAGCTTGCTCGCGATTGGATCAGCACAATGGCGCGTGGACGGTCCGGCAATCTGCGCAGGGGCAGGTACTCCGAAATTGGTCGTGCCTATCTTGTGACGACGGTATGCAAAAGCCGTATGCCTGTATTTGCAGACTGGAGATTGGGGCGCTTGGTGGTGCACGAATTGAGGATAGCCCAGGAACTCGGTATCGCCGACACTCTCGCTTGGGTAGTGATGCCGGATCATCTTCACTGGCTTTGCATTTTGCGGAAAGGGTCGCTAGCTCGGTTGATGCAGCGGGTAAAATCACGCAGCGCTATAGCGGTGAATCGCGCGACTCTTGGCAATTCTGAAATCTGGCAGCCTGGATATCATGATCACGCGTTGCGCGAGGACGAAGACGTCAAGGATGTGGCGAGGTATATTGTGACCAATCCGGTTCGCGCGGGCTTGGTCGTAACGATTGGCGACTATCCTTTGTGGGATGCTATCTGGGTGTGATTTGGAGGATATTCGCGAGCAAGCTCGCTCCCACAGCCAGTATCGTAGGAGCGAGCTTGCTCGCGATCGCTCAGGCACCATGCCATCGTAGGAGCGAGCTTGCTCCCGATCGCTCAGGCCGCAGTTACCAGTGCAGCCAGTTCTTCCAGCGAAAGCGCTTCGATGTCGGGCGCCATGCGGTAGCGCTCCCGGCCCGGATAGACCACGAACTTGCGCGCCGGCGCCAGATCCGCGCAAGCGGCATGAAAGCCACGCTCAAGCTTGGGATTGAGGCTGCGTTTGATTTCAATGGCCCACAGTTCGCCGCTGGGCCAGGCAAGTAACAGATCAATTTCCGCCCCGCCGCCGGTGCGGTAGAAATACCCCCCGGCCTTGTCTCCGGCGCCGACCAGCAAATTCTCGATAACGAAACATTCCCAGCTTTGCCCCACTATAGGATGCGCGAGCAAAGTTTCCTTGTCGGCTACATTCAGCAGGGCATGAACCAGTCCGCTATCGCGCACATACACCTTGGGCGCCTTGACCAGCCGCTTGCCCAAATTCGCGTGCCATGCGGGCAAACGGCGCACGATGAGCAGGTCAGACAGCAAATCGAGATAGCTGGCGGCGGTCTTGGCATCCACGCCCAAATTGCGTGCAAATTGAGCCGTGTTGAGCAACCCGCCCTGGTGGTGAGCAAGCATGACCCAGAAGCGGCGCAAGGTTTCGGCTGCGATGCGAGGCCCAAACTGAGGGATATCCCGCTCCAGATAGGTGCGGATAAAATCGTGCCGCCAGCGCAGGCTGCGCGATGCGTCATGCGCAAGCAGGCTTTCCGGAAACCCGCCGCGCACCCAGAGATCGTCCCCGGGCCGGGCTCGTGTTTCCAGCACGCTGAACGGCGCAAGCTCAAGATAAGCGATCCGGCCGGCCAGGCTTTCGCCTGACTGCTTGAGCAAATCAAGCGAAGCCGAACCGAGCAGGAGGTATTGCGTAGTCTTGCGTCCGTCACGCCGCGCCTTGTCGATCAAACCGCGCAACACCGGGAAAAGACCCGGCGCACGATGGACTTCGTCGAGAATAACGAGCTTGTCCTGGTGGTCCGCAAGATAGAGCTCGGCTTGACTCAGCTTGGCTCGGTCCTGCTCAGACTCGAGGTCGAGGTAGTGCGCGCGGAAACCTCGCCCCGCTTCCAGCGCCAGAGTCGTCTTGCCCACCTGCCGCGGGCCTAGTAGCCCGACGGCCGGATTATTCTTCAGGGCGTCGACGAGTTGAGGATAGAGAGTACGCTTTATCATCCTTGCAATAATGGACTTAAGATGTCATATTTGCAAGGATAAATACGGCTAGTACGATGACACCTAAAATGCGAAACAATCCGGTAGGCAATCCGCATGTCTGACACACCTAACTTGTAGGAGATGGTATGGACGTTCCCCTTTCACCGTCGTACTGATTGACGTCGGCGAAGAGTTGGCATGCGAATGCTCGGCAGGGAAGAGGGAGGACCCCCGCACCTGCGGCATCAGATGTGCCAAAGTGGAAATTCTACTAACCACTGAACGGAGCGGGAGTCCAATATGAAGGCTACTACAATTGGGTTTGATCTGGCAAAGAACGAATTTCAGGTACATGGCGTGGATGCGGCGGGCAAGACGGTTATCCGCAAGAAACTGTCTCGTGCTCAGGTACTGCCTTTCTTCGCCCGGCTGTCGCCTTGCACCATTGGCCTCGAAGCGTGCGGCAGCGCGCACCACTGGGCGCGCAAGCTCGCTGCGCTTGGCCACACAGCCAAACTGATGGCGCCGCACTTCGTCAAACCCTACGTCAAAGCGAACAAGACCGATGCCGCCGATGCCGAGGCCATCTGCGAAGCCGCGGCGCGGCCGAACATGCGCTTCGTGCCAGTGAAGAGCGTAGAACAGCAAGCCATCCTTGCCGTGCATCGGGTGCGCTCTGGTTTGGTCACCGAGCGTACCGCGCAGCTCAATCGGCTGCGCGCCCTGCTCGCCGAGTTCGGGCTCATTGCGCCGCGAGGCCGGCGCGCTTTGATGGAACGCTTGCCGGTGCTGTTCGCCAACGAAACGCTGCCTGGGGTGGCACGCACCCTGTTCGAGCGCCAGAGCATGCGGATCCGCCAGTTGGACGCGGAGATCGCTGCCGAAGAAGCGGTGATTCTGGATTGGCATCGGAACAACGAACTCTCGAAGCGGCTCGATGCCGTGGCCGGTGTGGGGCCGATCACCGCCACGGCTCTGGTAGCGAGCTTCGGCGAAGGGCGTGAATTCGCCAACGGCCGCCAGATGGCCGCCTGTGTGGGCCTGGTGCCGCGTCAGCACTCCTCCGGTGGCAAGACCAAGTTGCTGGGCATCTCCAAGCGCGGCGATACCTATCTGCGCATGCTCCTGATTCACGGCGCACGGGCGGTAATCCGCACCCTGGAGCGCCGCGCCAAGGGTGCGCGCAACCCGACCGACCAGTGGCTGACCAAACTCCTCGCGCGGCGCAATCCCAACGTAGCAGCAGTCGCGCTGGCCAACAAGACGGTGCGGGTGATCTGGGCACTCCTTGCCCATGGGCGAACCTACGACAGGAATTGGCAAGGCCAAAGCGCTGCCGCCGCCTAAAGAGATCCAGTTTGCTGAATCCCGCCCAGATCGGCGGAGCATAAGCGCAACAGACGACTTTCTCGATTGCACAGGTGATTTCTCAAGTGATGGCAACAAGGTCAGACCGTGGTCGATTCAACCTGCAAGCTCGCTGGGACCATCGAGTCCGCGTGGGAGTAAAGGTATCGACCGGCGTATTCCATCAGGGTCAGCGGCATACAAGGCCGCACATAAAGACCGAATGTAAGCACGCAGTCCCTTCCTCTTTGCCAGAACAGAGAATCCCTTGCAAACTGGGGAACGTCCATGTAAGCGAGCTTGCTCGCGATTGTGCGTCGCATATCGCGAGCAAGCTCGCTCCCACAAACCGAATGTAATATGATTGGAGCGGTATTCGACCGCATTGACTTAGGAGGAGTAATCGTGACTATCGTTCCAAAAAGGATTGCGCTGATCACCGGCGGCATGGGCGGACTCGGGGAGTCGATCAGCACCAAGATGGCCGATGCGGGTTTTCGCGTCGTGGTGACGCACTCACCCGGAAACAAGAACGTGGCGGCGTGGAACGCCGATATGAAAGCGCGCGGCTACGACTTTCATCCGGTGCCGGTCGACGTGGCCGACTATGATTCCTGCCAGGCGTGCGTGGCGAAGATCCAGGCCGACCTGGGCCCGGTGGACATATTGATCAACAACGCCGGCATCACCCGCGACACGACCTTCAAGAAAATGAACAAGACGGACTGGGATGCGGTGATGAGCACGAATCTTGACAGCGTGTTCAACATGACCAAGCCGGTCTGCGACGGCATGGTCGACCGAGGCTGGGGGCGCATCATCAACGTGTCTTCGGTGAACGGCTCCAAAGGCGCGTTCGGCCAGACCAACTATTCCGCCGCCAAGGCCGGCATGCACGGTTTCACCAAGGCGCTGGCGCTGGAGGTGGCGCGCAAAGGCGTCACGGTGAACACGATTTCGCCGGGCTACATCGGCACCAAGATGGTGACCGCGATCCCGAAGGACATTCTCGACAGCAAGATCATTCCGCAGATTCCGGTGGGCCGCTTGGGCAAGCCGGAGGAAGTCGCGGGGCTCATCATTTATCTGTGCTCGGAAGAAGCGGCCTTCGTGACCGGCGCCAACATCGCCATCAACGGCGGGCAGCACATGCAATAAACCTTCGAAGGGCGGAGCAGGGGCCCCGCTTGCGGGGATGCGACCCCGTAGAAGGGAGTGCCGGCGACAAGGAGAGGTTCGAACTTGTTGTCAGGTTTGGAGCCGGCGACAAGGAGAGGTTCGAACTTGTTGTCAGGTTCGGAGCCGGCGAGTTCGAAGGGCGGAGCAGGGGCCCCGCTTGCGGGGATGCGACCCCGTAGAAGGGAGTGCCGGCGACAGGGGAAAGTTTGAGCTGGTTGTTAGGTTTGGAGCCGGCGACTTGTAGGAGGCCCGCCCCCGGGCCGATCGGACTTCGATGGAGTGCCGATCGCGGCGAGGGCGCCGCTCCCACAAGTAATAAGCGAAAAAAAGCCCCGCCTGGTGTCGGCGGGGCTTGAAGTGTGATGCGAGAGGAAATTACTTCTTGCCGCTGCCCTTGAACATGCCGGCCGTGGCGGCCTTGATGCTGGCCTCGGACAGTTCGGCGAATTGTTTTGTTGCGCGGTTGAGGTTGTCCATCATGGCATTGGTCGCGGCCAGGGTGGATTTGACGGTGGTTGCGGCGACATCGGCGCCCGGGGTGCCCTTGGACATCTTTTCGGCGCCGGCGACGGCTTCTTTGTTGAGGCGCGAAAACTGCTCTTCGTTGAGCTTGGTCAGAAGCGACTGCGTCTGGCTGACGATTTCGTAGATGTTCTGGGCGTAGCTGGCGGTCTGCTGCATGTTCGCCTGGGCGAATTTGGCCTGCAGTTGGGCGAGCTCCTGCGGATTGCTGATGGCGAGCAGATCGCGCGTGTTCTTGCCGGCCTGCTCAAGCGAATTGCGCGCTGCATCGAGATTGAGTTTCAGCAGTTGTTCGGCGCTCG
>JAPLRD010000375.1 GCA_026399375.1 Pseudomonadota bacterium | reverse complement strand
GCGCGAGGATGACCAGTCCCGAACCCTTGGCGCCGAAGGCGACCGGTTTGCCCTTGAGGTCGGCGATGCTGCGCGCGGGGCTGTCGGCGCGCACCACGTACATGCCGGGCGTGGAGTACATCGCGGCGATGATCCTGAGGTTCGCCGGCGCACGCCCGATGCCGGAGAGCGACTCGTGTACGACCTCGCCCTGCACCAGCGCGATGTCGAGCTGGCCTGCTTCCAGCAGGGGCACGTTCTCGGTGCTGCCCTTGGTGTTCTTGGGCTGCAGCGAAATCGAGGCGTCGGCGGCGTTCACGATTTCCACTATCGCATCGCCGTAGACCGGAAAGCCCCCGCCCGGCGTGGCGGTGCCTAGAATAACGCCTATCTTTTCCTGCGCGACGAGGGTGGTGCTCATGAATGCTCCGATGAATAAAGCAAGCAATGCGTGCTTAGGTGCCATAACGGACCGGTGAATTGAACTGCTTGAACGACGCCAGCGCGCTGTAGCAAGCGAGCATCGCCGTCTTCGGATTGTCCGGAAACGGCACGCTCTCGACCTTGATGCTGATCGTGCCGGTCTTGCCGCGGATGTTGATGTAGTGCGTGTTGTAGATCAGCGCCGGATCGGCGACGACCTTGAGTCGCGTGCGGTCGAAACCGATGCCGGCCATGGAGAGCGCGGCGGCGATGTTGACGTTGGCGGGGAAGTAGGGCACGCCTTCGCGCGCCGTGCCCTCGAACAGCGTCACCGGGCCTGCGAGGTGATCGAGGTCGAGCTTCATCTTGTCGACGTAGGGAATGCCTTTCCACGCCGCGGGCGGTTTGGTTACCGCGATCTCCACCGAATCGGCGCCGGCCACGCACACGGCTTTGAGCGCATCCAGGCCGCCGATGCCGCCCGAAGGCACGTAGAGCAGGGCCTTGTATTTCGCCGCCGCCGCTTCCAGCTTCGCGCGCAATTCGTCGTCGCAGAGCGCGCCGCCGGAAAGGATCATCACCGGGATGCCCTGCTTCAGCAGAGGCCGCGCGAACTCGCGCACCGCATCGTGCGAGGCCGCTTCTATCACCATCTCCGGCTTTTCCGCGATCAGGCCGTCCAGCGTGGTGACAAAGGGCACGCCGTATTGCTCGGCCAGCGGCTTGCCGCGGGATGCCGCGCTGCGTCCCTGTATCGCGACGACGCGCGTTCTAGAAACAGGCGGGCGATGACGCCGCCGCCGATGATGCCTATGCGCATGTCTATAACCCCTATAAAGCGCCGGATTCTGCCATGTCGTGGCAGCGGATTTTCAGCCTGGCGACATCCGCACCACGATCTTGCCGAGCTGTGCGTTCGATTCCATGTGCGCTTTCGCCGCGGGCAGTTCGTCGAAGGCGTACACGCTGTCCACTATCGGGTGGATGCGGCCGCCGGCGATCGCGGGCAGGATGTCGGCGACGAAGCCGCGCGCCGACTCGATTTTTTGCTCGGCGCTGCGCAGCTTGTTCGACACGCCGAACAGTTTCAGCCGCTTCGCGTGCAGGGCCTCGATATCCATTTCGGCCTTGAGCACGCCATCGACATAGCCCACGGTGGCGAGCCGGCCCTGGAAGGCGAGCGCACGCACGCATTCGGCGAACACCGAACCGCCGACGTTGTTGACGACGAGGTTCACGCCCTTGCCGCCGGTGATTTGCATGACTTCGTCGCAGAAATCGGCGGCGCGGGTGTGGATGCCGACTTCCATGCCGGCCTCTTTCAGCCGCGACAGCTTGTCCGCCGAGCCGGAGGTGCCTATCACTTTCGCGCCCAGCGCTCTTGCCGTCTGCAGCGCGGCGACGCCGACCGCGGAGGAAATGCCGGTCACCAGCAGCCATTCGCCCGACTTCAATTGCCCCTGGGCGATGAGCATGTCGTGCGCCAGCATGAAGGTGAGCGGTATGCCGGCCGCGACTTCCCAGGTGATGCCCTCCGGGATGGCGACGGCCTCGCGCGCGTCCATGAGCGCATATTCGGCGAAGGCGCCGGCACAGCGGCCCATGACGCGGTCGCCCAATTTCAGGCCGGTGACGCCGGCACCGAGTTTGAACACCTCGCCCGCGCCTTCCATGCCCGCGGGCTTCGCCGCCCCGGGCTTGATCAGG
>JAPLRD010000019.1 GCA_026399375.1 Pseudomonadota bacterium | reverse complement strand
CAGCCTGGCGATCGCATCGTTCTGCTGCGCGCGCTGCACTTCCAGCGTCTGCTCGCGCATCGCCTGCGCTTCGGCGATGCGCGGCTCGATCTTGTCCTTGCGCCACAGCGGCAGGTTCATCGCCACCGTGATGGAAAACAGATCCTCACGCGGCATGCCGGCGAGGTCGCGCTCCCTCTGGCCGTAGGAGAAGCGCACATCAAAGTCCGGGTTCGCCTCCTTGCGCGCAAGTTCCAGCGTCTTGGCGCCGCGGTCGATCACGCTTTGCAGGCCGAGCAGTTGCGGCCGCCCCTGCAGCGCCGCCTCCTGCAGCGCTTCGATGCTGAACGCCTCTTCGCCGATCCGCGGCAGCACCGCCGCGATGGGTGCGGCGCTTCCGCGCCGGCCGAGCAGGCGCAGCAGCTCGGCTTCCATCACCGGCCGCTCGCGTTCCATGCGCAGCAGCTCCTCGCTCATCTTGCTGAGTTGCGTCTGCGCCTTCAGCACCTCGACCTGCGTCGCCTGCCCCACCGCATAGCGGCCCTCCGCAATCTTGAGGAACTGCTGCAGGACGAGCCGGTTGGTCTGCAGCTGGCGCACGGTCTCTTCCACCAGCGCGAGGTCGTAATACGCCACCCTGACGTCGCGCACGACGCGGTTGGTGGTTTCGCGCAGTCCGTAGCCTATCGTTTCCGCCTCCTTTGCCGCCACCTGCTCGCGCAGCGCGCGCTTGCCCGGATAGGGCAGCTTCTGCGATACGCCCAGCATTTTCATGGTCATGTCTTCGCGGTTCAGGCGCAGCGGCTGGATCGGCACGTTGAGCAGACCGGCTTCGACCATCGGGTCCTCGAGCGCGCCCGCAGGACGGATGCGCTGGCCCGCGGCCTCGGTTTCTTTCGCCGCGCCGCGCAGTTCCGGATTGTGCTGCAGCGCCTCGGCCACGAGCGCGCTCAGCGCCGGGGCCGCCACCGCAGCGGGCGCGCCTTGCGCAAGCGCACCGCTTGCGGTGGCTAATGTCGCGCCAAGAACGGCGGCAGCTATTGCGAATCTGTCCATGTGAATCTCCTCTGACGGTTCCCTCTACTGCTGTCCTGCAAAGGACTTGAATGGGATTTCCTGCGCCGTGCGAGCCGCGAACAGCGGCCTCAACAATCGATACGGGTCAGGATGCGGCGCAAGCCGCACCGGAAATCAGATCAGGAGACGGATGCTGCGCAGATGGACCGCGAGATGCGGTGGCGCAGCGCGAAAAGTTGGTGGAGGCAGAAACGCCGATGGAGGAGGAACAAGGTAAAACGAAGTGGATATACCCAAATCCTGCTGAGCGAAATTACCGCCGGAAGGGCCGGCCAGTTTTTCCGCGACCACCGGTGCCGGGGCGGCGATGTCCATGCACGCGCCGTTCTTGTGACTGCCGCCAGATTCCGGCGCCTGGTCTTGAGCGTGGCCGCAATCGGGATGAAGTGCCTGCTCATAGTTCGCGACCGCGGCCTCGACTTCGCAACAGGGCAACAGGGCCGTGCTGATCCACATGCCTAGCCAGGCGAACACAAACCACCGCCCCCAGCGCTTGGCGGACGGGACAGACATCAGGCGAAATTGCGGTTTCGCCGAGGCTAGGGTTTGCGATCTGGTCATGGCGTTAGAAGTCTATTCGGACCGGCACATCCGTATTTGATCCACATCAAGCACAGGATACCTGTATTTTCCGCCAAGACGCAATAGACGGTCGAAGTCGCGGTCGAGTTCGCACAGGCGGACTACTTCGCTTTCTCCAGCCGGGTGACCTTGAATTCGCTGCCGTCACTTTCGGCATCGAACTTGATCTTGTCGCCAGGCTTCAACTGCTCGAGCATGGCCTTGTCCTTGACGCCATAGGCCATGGTCATGGGCGGCATATCCAGCTTGGGCATGGCGCCGTGCTTGATCGTGACTTTGCCCGCAGCCTTATCGACCTTGCGCACTTCTCCGTCGGTCAACGCGCCGGCGGCGGCGGGTTTGGCCGGAGCCGCCGCATGATGCTTGTGGCTGTCGTCCGCGCCCGCCTGAAACGCAAGCGCGGCGCCGGCAATCAATGCCGGGATCAAGACAGAAATTCGATTCATGGTACGTTCCCTTTCAGCGCTGCGAAATTCGCCGCAAATGACGTGTGCAATCTACTCCCGATAACCGGAACTTGGAAGTGCCTTAGAATGGCACTTTGGTTCCTATGCCGGATGTGACAGCCGATGTCGACCAACGTTCATAGCCAGTTCGTCGCCTGGTTCCGCTCCGCGGCGCCCTATTTCAACGCCTTCCGCGGCAAGACCTTCGTCATCGCCTTCGGCGGCGAAGTCGTGGCCGACGGCAAGTTCGCCGTGCTGACGCAGGACATCAACCTTCTGCGCAGCACCGGCATACGCCTGGTGCTGGTGCACGGCTCGCGTCCGCAAATCGAAACGCAATTGAAGCAGCGCCGCGCGCGCTCGCGCTATCACGCCGGGATGCGCATCACCGACGCGGTGGCGCTCGAATGCGTGAAGGAGGCCGCGGGCGTGCTGCGCGTGGAACTGGATGCGCTGCTGTCGCAGGGGCTGCCCAATTCGCCCATGGCGGGCGCGGCGATCAACACCGTGTCGGGCAATTTCATCACCGCCCAGCCCATGGGCGTTCTGGACGGCGTCGATCTGCAGTACACCGGCACGGTGCGCAAGGTGGACGCGGCGGCGATCGAGTCCTGCCTCGCGGCGGACAACCTGGTCATCATCTCCAGCGTCGGCTATTCGCCCACGGGCGAAGTGTTCAACTTGTCGATGGAGGACGTGGCGGTCGCCACGGCCAAGGCGATAGGTGCGGTGAAGCTGGTGTTCTTGAGCGACGCGCCGGTCGAGGACGCGCGCGGCCGCCTGATGCCGGAGCTGTCGGCGCAGGAGGCCGACCAGCTGCTGGCGCGAGGCAAAAACCTCACCCCGGACACCCGCCTGTACCTCACGCATGCGGTGGAGGCGGTGCGCGCCGGCGTCGCGCGCGCGCACGTGGTGTCGCACAAGGTGGACGGCGCGCTGCTGCTGGAACTCTTCACCCACGGCGGCTCGGGCAGCATGATTACTGCGGACAAGCTCGAACGCCTGCGTCCGGCCAGCATCGACGACATCGGCGGCATCCTGCAGCTGATCGAGCCGCTGGAGACCGAAGGCACCCTGGTCTACCGCGGGCGCGAGCGGTTGGAGCGCGAGGTAAAGAGTTTTTTTGTGATCGAACACGACGGTGTGATCATCGGCTGCGCCGCGCTCTACCCGCTCGCCGGAAAATCGGTGGAACTGGCGGCGGTCGCCGTGCGGCCGGAATACCGGGCCATGGGTTACGGCGAGAAGTTGCTCGGGCACGGCGAAGTCGAGGCGCGCCGGCTGGGTTTCAAGAAACTGTTCGTGCTCACCACGCGGACCACGCACTGGTTCATCGAGCGCGGCTTTGCCGAAGCCCCCATCGGCCAGCTGCCGGAGCCGAAGAAATCGCTCTACAACTGGCAGCGGCGTTCCAAGGTGCTGCTGAAAAAACTATAGCGTCGCTTTGCGGCGGAGGACCGCCTGCGTGACGCATTGAAATGACCGCGTACCCGACCGGACGCAGCAAGAGCGCGCCCGGAAGGATTAGTTGTTCAGTCTCAGCGAGGAAACAGCACGATGGAAATGACCGGCGAACAGCTCATACCCGCGGCACAGGCCGAGGTCTGGCGCGGATTGAACGATCCCGAGGTGCTCAAGGTCTGCATCTCCGGCTGCGAGTCGATCGAAAAGCTGGGCGACACCGAGTACCGGGTGATGACGACCGCGGCTATCGGGCCGGTCAGGGCCAAGTTCAAGGGCAAGCTGCTGCTGGCCGACCTTGACCCTCCCAATGCGTACTCGCTGTCATTCGACGGCCAGGGCGGCGCGGCCGGATTCGGCAAGGGTTCGGCGAAAGTGTCGCTCGAAGCGGAAGGCGCGGGCACGCGCCTGCGCTACACGGTCAAAGCGCAGGTCGGAGGCAAGCTGGCGCAGATAGGCTCGCGCCTGATCGACGGCGTGGCCAAGAAGATGGCGGACGATTTCTTCACCGCCTTCAACCGGGAAATCGGCGGGCCCATCGCTGTCGCCGAAGAACCCGCTGTCGCGACTGCGCCCGGCGCCGCGCCGCTGTGGTGGTCGCTGGCCATCATCGCCGCGATGTTCCTGCTCGCCCGTTTCGCCTGAGCTAAGCTTGACATCCCGGAGGGCGCTCTCTATATTTACCAAGGGGTAAATTACCGAGCCGTCAGGACTGCACGTCCGGCGCAGAAATCAAGAATAATCATTCATTCAAGCAAGAACAGGAGGAGGCACAATGAACAATTCAAACCACAGCAACGAACGTCGCCGGATACTGAAAGCCCTGGCGGCCGGCGGCACCCTGGCGATCACCGGCGCCGGCCTGTCGACGCGCAGCTTCGCCCAGTCGGAGTCCATCCGCGTCGGATTTCCCATCCCGCTGACGGGTGCGTTCGCCGCGGAGGCGCAGGCGGTGCTTCTAGGCGCCGAGCTGGCGATCAAGGAATTCAACGATGCCGGCGGCATGTCGGGGCGCAAGGCTGAATTGCTGGTGCGCGACGATAAACTCAATCCGCAGGAAGGGGCGACGCGAACGATCGAGCTGATCGAAAAGGACAAGGCGCATTTCATCGTCGGCTCGGTATCGGCCGCGGTGCAGCTCTCGGTCAACAACGTCGCCAAGCAGCGCCAGATCATTTACAACTCCATCAGCCAGTCGGACACGATCAACGAAGCGAAGGACGCGGGCCGCTACACCTTCCACGAATGCCTCAACCCGCACATGACGGCCGGCGCCGTGGCGCGCCACGCCATTCCCAAAATGGGCAAGAAGGTCGTGTTCCTGACCGCCGACTATGCCTACGGGCACGAAATGTCGCGCGGCTTCGTCACCGCCGGCAAAGCGCTGGGGATGGAGGTGCTCGCCGACATCCGCCACCCCCTGGGACAGACCGATTACTCCAGCTATTTCCCGCGGATCCTCGCGCTGAAACCGGAAGTCCTCATCGTGTGCAATTTCGGACGCGACCAGCAGATCTCCTTCCGCCAAGCGCATGAATTCGGCATCAAGAAGCAGATGCAGATCATCGCCCCGCTGCTGATGCACAGCGGCCGCAAGGTCGACGGCCACGGCCCGTACGAGGGGATCATCGGCGCGACCGGTTACTACTGGGGCCTGGAGGCCAGCCAGCCGTCGGCGAAGAAATTCAACGACGCATTCAAGGCCATGCACAAGGGCCTGTATCCGACCGACTACTCCGGCCTGGGCTACGCCGGCGTGCTGAACGTGCTGCTCGCGGCGAAGGCGGCGGGCACGACCAATTCGGACAAAGTCTCGGACGCGCTGGCCGCGACCCGCCGCGACGTCTACAAGGGCATGGTCTACTTCCGCGCCTGCGACCATCAGGCGGTGCAGTCTGTGCTCATCGTGGAATCCAAAGACCGCGCCTCGGCGGCGAACGACCAGGATATCTTCCGCGTCGTCGCGACAGAAACCCCGGACGAGGGGAAAATGCGGACCTGCGCCGAACTGGGATACAAAGCCTAGCCAGAGCGCCGCTGCACGGCCCGCTCGGGCCGTGCATGGACCCACTACCCGGGCTCCCGCCATGGAACTCTCCCTGAGCCTTATCGCGCAGCAGCTCGTCGCGGGCGTGTCGCTGGGCTCGATCTACGTACTGGTCGGCGTCGGGCTTTCGCTCATCTTCGGCCTCCTGACCATCGTCAATTTCGCCCACGGCGCGCTGTTCATGGTCGGCGCCTACGTCGGCACTTACGTCTTCCTCAAGACCGGCAACTTCTGGGTCTGCCTGGTCGCAGTCCCTCTGGCCACCGCGTTGATCGGCCTGGTTGCCGAAAGGCTGCTGATCCGGCCCCTGTACGGCCGAGGCATCGACTATCCGCTGCTGCTGACCTTCGGCCTGGCGTACGTGCTGATGGACGTCGTGCGCATGCTGTTCGGCGTCCAGGGCGAGCGCTTCGAGACGCCCGAAGCGCTGCAGGGCGCCGTCGATATCGGCGTGGGCATGTTTCCGCTCTATCGTTTGGTCCTCATCGGTTTCACCGCCGCAGTGATGCTCGCGCTCTGGCTGTTCATTGAAAAGACGCGCTACGGCCTCATCATCCGCGCCGGCGCGCGCGATGCGCAGGTGCTGCAGGTCCTCGGCATCGACGTCTCGCGCGTCTGGCTCGCCATCTTCGGCATGGGCAGCGCCCTGGCCGGCCTGGCGGGCCTGCTCGCTGCGCCGATGCGCGGCGTGTCGCCGGAGATGGGCATACCGGTCCTGGTGGAGGCGTTCGTCATCACCGTGGTGGGCGGCATGGGCTCGCTCGGTGGCGCCATTGCCGCCGGTCTGCTGCTCGGCATCGTGGTCAGTTTCACCACGCTGTTCGCGCCGGAGATGGCGGAGCTGTCGATGTTCGCGCTCATGGCGCTGACCCTCATCGTCAGGCCGCAAGGCCTGTTCGGCCGCAAGGGCCTGATGTCGTGAGCCCGCCGTGACCGACCAGCGCATTACCTTCATGAGCCGCAGTGCGGAGTTTGCCGCCCGCCATCCGGCCGCGACCACCACGCTGGTGCTGGCGCTGTTTCCTCTGGTGTTCCCGTTCCACACCCTGGCGATCAACATCCTGCTGTTCGGCCTGTTCGCGGCCGGCTACAACCTCACGTTCGGCTACACCGGGAAGCTGTCCTTCGGCCACGCCGCGTTCTTCGGCGGCGGCGCCTACGGCTGCGGCATCCTGATCGCCAACTACCAGGTGCATTGGGCGCTGGCCGTCGTGTTCGGCATCGCCCTGGGCGGCGTGATCGCCTTCCTGATCGGGCTGCTCGCGACGCGCACGCGCGGAATCTACTTCGCCATGGTGACGCTGGCGCTGGCGCAGTGCGTCTACTTCCTGTTCTTCCACGCGACTTCGCTCACGGGCGGCGACAACGGCCTGCGCGGTGTCAACGTCGCGCGCGTGGCTATCGGCCCGGTCAGCATCGACCTGCCCAATCCCCTGGTCAAGTACTACTTCATGCTCGTCCTGGTCGGCGTCGCGATCTGGGTGCTGGCGCGCGTGCTGCGCTCGCCCTTCGGCGCCATCCTCGAAGCGATCCGCGAGAACGAAGCGCGCGCGCGCGCCTGCGGCGTCAACATCGAGGCGACGCGCCTCCTGTCGCTGGTGATCTCGGGCATGGTGTGCGCCCTCGCCGGCGCCCTGAACGCGATCAACCTATCGACCGTAGCCATCGACAGCCTCTCCTACCATACCTCCGGGCTCGCCATGATGCTGACGCTCCTCGGCGGCATGGGGACCTTCTTCGGCCCCTTCGTCGGTTCTGCCGTATTTCTCGGCATCGAGCACATCGTGACCGGATATACCGAGCGCTGGCAGCTGATCGTGGGCATCGTGTTCATCCTGCTCGTGCTGTTTTTTCCCAAGGGCATCTGGGGCAGCATCCTGAAACGGATCGCGAGATGAGCACCGACGCGATCCTCAGCACGCAGGGCCTGACGCGGCATTTCGGCGGCTTCGTCGCCAACCGCGACATCAGCGTCAGCTTCCCGCGCGGCAAACTGACCGCGATCATCGGCCCGAACGGTGCCGGAAAGACCACCTTCTTCAACATGATCTCCGGCGGGCTCAAGCCTTCGGCCGGGGACATCGTGTTCGAAGGCAGGAGCGTGGTCGGCGTGAAGCAGCACCATTTCGCGAAAATCGGCATTTCGAAATCGTTCCAGATCACCAATCTGTTCCGCGACCTGACGGTGCTGGAGAACGTGCGCGTGGCGGTGCAGGCGCTGCACTCGCGCTTCGACCTGTGGAGCGCGCGCGACAGGCACGGCGAATGGGTGGAACAGGCGGAGGAACTGCTGCAGCTGGTCGGACTGCAGGAGCGGCGGCGCGACCGCGCCGACAGCCTGGCCCACGGAGAACAGCGCAGCCTCGAGATCGCGGTGGCCCTCGCCAGCGACCCCAAACTGCTGCTGCTCGACGAGCCGACCGCAGGCATGAGCCCGGAGGAAACACGCGCGATCATGGACCTGATCCTCAAGCTCCTCGAGCGCAGGACCATCGGTCTCGTCGAGCACAAGATGAAACTGGTGATGGGCGTGAGCGACAACATCATCGTGCTGCACCACGGGGAACTCCTGGTGCAGGGCACGCCGGACGAAATCCGCTCGAATGAGGAAGTGAAGCTGGTCTATCTTGGCAAGGCGCAGCATTGATGGCGAACGAAGCCCTTTTGTCGGTCGACAAACTCAACGCCTGGTACGAGCGCAGCCACGTGCTGCAGGGCGTGAGCTTCGAAGTGCGCGCGGGCGAAGTGGTGTCGCTGATCGGGCGCAACGGCGCGGGCAAGACCACGGCGCTGAAGAGCATCATGGGACTGCTCGACCGCACCACGGGTTCGGTCCGCTTCGACGGCACCGAACTGCTGCCGCAGCCGGCGCACGCGCGCTACCACCGCGGCCTCGCCTTCGTGTTCGAGGAACGGCGCATCGTGCCGGGCCTGAGCGTGCTGGAGAACATCGAACTCGGCCTGATGGCCACCGCCGGTGGCCTCGCGCGCATGCACGAGGTCGTGGACGGCATCGCCGAAACGTTTCCGCGCCTGAAGGAACGCCTGCACCAGGAGGCGGTGACCCTGTCCGGCGGCGAGCAGCAGATGCTCGCGATCGCCCGCGCCATGGCCGCCGCGCCCAAGATGGTGATGCTGGACGAGCCGAGCGAGGGCATCATGCCCAGGCTGGTCGAGGAGATGTTCGAATACTTCGAGGGCCTGAAGAACAAGGGCGTGACCATACTGCTGGTCGAGCAGAGCGTGGAGCAGGCACTGAAGATTTCCGATCGCGCCTACATCATGGACCAGGGGCGGATCGTCCACGAAGGCCCGGCCCGCGCCTTGCTGGACGACGTGGAGATGCAGGAACGCTATTGCTCGGTGTAGACGGTTTTGCGCGATTGCTGTTTGATCGACATCGCCGGAGATCGGAGGACACGTCGGGCCGGATTGCTCACGCCTGGATAAAATCTTCGTGCGGCCCTTGTGTCTTGGCTACCCATAACTGGTGATTGATTTGCACTTCCGCAACGCACAATGTTAGCGAGGGGCTGAACACTCTGTCTCGGTTCGGCCTTGACCTGCCGCTCGCGTCTTCTCTTCAAACCGGCCACTGATTCTGTTACATCACCCCGAAGCGGCCACTGACCAGCGCTTGCTCAAGCATGTGCTCGACCTCACAGTCGAGTCGGGGCTGGTTTGAGACTGAGATATCGATCACCAAGCGCGAGAGTTCGTCAACAAATCACCATCTCGCAGCCAGCTCAAGAAACTAAAGAGTTTTCCATGACCTCCGCCAGAGGCCCGTGCCCCCGTTTGCGAAGTTCATCCACAGCGCCCTGCAGATCGCGCTGATCGCGGTTCTGGCTCAGCTTCGCCTTTCCCTCCAAGCGGCTAATCGAGAGCTCGATGCCAACTATCGCTTTCATCATACCGTCGATGAATTCCGGTTCCGAATCGCCCATCTTCCACGGCTTCGGTTCCTGCGCCTCATGCCTGCGCGTCAGGCGAGCGACCACACCGCGAATGAACTTCTCGTCGTCGCGGACGGTGAGCCTGCAGTACGCGTGCACGACTTCATAGTTCCATGTCGGCACCAGTCGGTGAGTCTCGTGTTTGCTTGGGTACCAGTTTGGCGAAATGTAACCCTCGTTGCCTCGAAAGATGACCAGCACCTCGGTTTCGTCCAAGGCATGCTGCCAAACCGGATTGGCGCGCGCGACATGGCCGGTAAGCAGGCCGAGTTTCCCGACCGCAGGATCGAACTCGAAGGGAATGTGGTTTGCGTCAAGGCCGCTGGCGATTGGCGTGACTAGGATGCCAAGGGGGTTGTCCCGAATGATTCGGTGTAGCGACTCGGGCTCGGTCACGGCGAAATGTGCAGGGATGTACATGAGTGTCGATTCAGATTGAAATAATGTGGCCTGATCTTCCCCTCCTACTGGCACAATATTAAGATCCAGTTCTGGAGATTTTTGGTGAACCAGTTGGACGCCGAACCGAGTTGCACCCGCCGGGCCGTGCATGCGAGCCGACGCATCTACGAGATGATCAAATCGCAGATTGCCGACGGCGTCCTAGGCGCGGGCGATCATTTGCCATCTACTCGCGCGCTGGCGTCCGATCTGGGTGTCTCGCGCACCACCGTTATTGCCGTCTATGAGCAGCTTGCAGCCGAGGGATATCTTGAGACTTCTCAAGGGGCTCGGACTCGAGTGGCGGTGGGCGCTGCGATGCAAACCCGCACCTCACCTGCCAAGGAGATGCAAAGCGGCCGTACTCCGCGGCTGTCTGCCTACGGTCGCCGCGCTGCCAAGCTCGCTCTCCCATCACTGCCTGCGCCTGACGCAACGCGCTCGGTCATCGAATTCCTATATGGCGCGCTGTCGTCCGCGGACTTTCCAACACTGGCATGGCGACGGGCCTACGACCGCGCACTGCTGCAGCGTCAGCCACGGCTCTTCTATGCAGCGCCTGAGGGTGAGCCGGAGCTGCGCGTCGAACTCCAGGGCTACCTGCGCCGGGCCCGTGGACTGGCCTGCGACCTTGACCAGATCCTCATCGCTAACGGCTCGCAGCAGGCAATCGACCTGTGCGCCCGGGTGCTTCTCGATCCCGGGGATCCCGTGGTTATCGAGGAGCCGTGCTACCTCATGGCGAGACGCGTCTTCGAGGCGGCGGGAGCCAGTGTGCGCGAGACCGCAGTCGATGAACACGGACTCGTCACGCAAGACCTGCCCAATCAGCGCACCACCCTCGCGTATGTGACGCCATCGCACCAGTTCCCTCTGGGGGGGGTGATGCCCGTCGCTCGCAGGCAAGAATTGCTTTCATGGGCCCAGAAAAGCGGCGCCTGGATAGTCGAGGACGACTACGACGGCGAGTTCCGGTACGGCCTGCGGCCAGTCGATAGGGGATCGTGGATACAGGGTCATCTTCCATTCCTCTCATACCTGGAAAGCGTTTAAGATCCCACAAATCTACTATTGATTTTGGTTGTACTTCTTTTAAGACGTCTGCCCGATAGCCCACTACAAGGCCATAAGTCATAAAAGCGATTCCAAATTTTCCTGAAAACTGCTTCACGAATTTAGACGAATCTATTACGGAGTAGTCCAACGGCGTCATAACACCTTCGTTTCCTAACGCCTGCGCCTTATAACCTCCAATTGAACAAACGTCCCAGGTGACATTGCCGCTCTTTACCATTGCCGCAATGCGCGGATTCAACGCAGGACCGTCTTCAATTATCTTGATTCCGAATTCGTCAAAAAACGGCTTGTACAATGCATTGCGTTGCGCTTCGGCGTAAGCCCCCCCCCAGCTTGCTACCACCAAGGATCCGCCACGATGTTTTGCAAGTGCGCTCTTTATCTGATCTGGTGAATGCGCCGCATGTGCTTGTTCACTAAATAGTCCACCCACACCGCCGCCAGCTAAAGAAGCTGTCGTTGCCGCCAAAGACTCTATGAATTTGCGCCGCGTAATTGTCATGTTGCCCCCCCTTTCTCTAGATCTGTTGACCTGAATGTGCTTCTGATGTGCCCACTGCACTCGAGTCCGCACCGTCTGCTTCTACTAACAACGCATCGGATGGCTTCCACCCAACCCTTACCTGATCCCCGACGGCGAGCCGCATGTCGGTTTCCGTTGCCGGAATGCGCGCGGAGATAAGCCATTCCTCGCCTATACGAATTACGTATTCGGTTGCACTTCCTGCGTAAAACACCGCGGTTACCGTACCTTCGTATTGGTTTTCCACCCCGACTGCTGCGTTGCCAATCCGAACGCTTTCCGTACGGAGCAAGTAGACTGCGGAGTTATTGGGTTCGCGAAATCCTTCCCGATAAGAGGCGCGCATCTCGAGTGTTTCACCAAGGCGAATACAGATACTTTGCGGATCGCGACGGACAACTTTCCCCTCCAGCAAATTGCTCTTTCCTATGAAGCTGGCAACAAATCGATTAGCGGGGTATCGATAAAGGTCTGTCGGGGCTCCGATCTGTACGATGGTTCCATGATTGAATACTGCTACTCGGTCTGAAAGCGTTAATGCTTCTTGTTGATCATGAGTGACAAATAGAATGGTTATGCCGATCTTTAAGTGGAGCTGCTTTAGCTCATACTTCATTTCTTCTCTGAGTTGCGCATCAAGCGCTCCGAGTGGCTCATCAAGCAGCAGTATAGGTGGGTGAAATACGAGCGCCCGCGCGAGTGCGACACGCTGCTGCTGCCCGCCAGATAGCTCTCTAGGACGGCGATTTGCATAGTTTTGAAGTTTTACGAGCTTCAATGCACCTTCTACGCGCTTCGCTATTTCGCTCTTAGGTACATGACGCATCTCTAGGGGAAATGCGACGTTTCGCGCAACATCTAGATGAGGGAAAAGAGCGTAATTCTGGAAAACCATCCCAATATTACGTTTGTGGGGCGGCAACGTCACAATAGACTTGTTGGCAATTCGGATATCTCCCGCTGACGGAATTACAAACCCTGCAATCATCATCAGCGTGGTTGTCTTGCCCGAACCGCTTGGTCCCAAGAATGTTACAAACTCTCCGGGATCGACGTGAAGATTGACATCGTGTGTCGCAACGGTAGTGTCATAGTGCTTTGTCAAGCCACAAAGTTCGATTCCGGCGATGTTCGAATCGTCGCGTAAGCCTTTTTGATTTGTGCTTATTACAAGATGGCTCATGAAGCAGCTTTCACGCTTCTCTGGCCCGCGCCCGTACCAACAGAGTTTCGCGGCTGACCCACGAGGCACTGGTAGTCCGTTGTGGCTCTCACTTCCGTTATGTATCCGCAGCGCAAATCGTGTTCTACGCTCAACCGATCACGATCCGCCGGGCTACCGAAGCCTCCTCCCCCAGGAGTAAGCACTTCAATCCAATCACCGGGAACCAATTGAAAGCCGCTCCCCTTGGTTCCGTGGAGCGGACTTCTAACAGATCCTGATTGGGAGATCGTGATCTTTGTTGTTGTCCCCTGCTTTCCGCCCAGGATGCCATGCGGGGGCACCTTGCCTTTGTCCATCAGAAAAGAACTTGTCGCCTCGCCTCGCAACAGCCGTACGCGAAAGTGGTAGCCCAATCCTCCCCTAAAACGTCCCGCTCCCGCAGAATCGATCCGCAGTGCCGATTCCTCAAAAAGAATCGGATAGGAGCGCTCTAGAATCTCAATTGGTTGACTCTTTGAGTAAGCAATCATATTTACTGCATTCGAATGGCCATCGCCGGCCCAGTTACCGCCATAGCGTACCTTCCTGCACCTCCATGGATAGCCTGACATTTAGCGGTTCGTCTATGACTCCGTCGCTATCAAGTACTGCTTCGAAAGCGTATTTGCCTTCTGGTATTTGCCTGATGCAAGCTCGCATCTGCTTTTCGGATCGCTCTTTTAGCGAATCGATTGCAGTCGAAACAGTTTCCGCACCATAGCGTGTCAGCAATTCCGCCAACCTCTTTTCGCCAACGCGCAGCGCGCCTACTTGAGATCTAAGATCCCCTATTCTCTCTTCAGGGATCCGACAATTGGATAGAATAAGATCCAATGTTTCTTGTTCCCAGGCATCTTTTCTTAGAATATGGATTGGGGTGATTCTGAGCCCCTCTGCCTGTATCTCGGTCGCACTTGTCGAAAAACCGCCCGGTACTGCGCCGCCAATGTCAGCCCAGTGTGCCGAATTGGCCAAGAAGCACCACAACTTCCCAAGGTGAAAGAAAGGGCGTACGCAGCGAACGTCCATTAAATGGGTACCGCCTAAATAGGGATCGTTTACGATTATTACGTCTCCCGGCTCCAGAGAAACTCTTTTGCCAATATCCCGTCACAATCCGGTACGGCTAATGGCACTTTGCTTGGTCCAGTCGGTGCGCCAGAAAGTTGCCCGAAGTCTGTGCCTCCATGCCAAGCCCCTTCGAATTTCAGTATTCGTGTCCTGCCAGTAAATCCTCTTGCGAGCCGGATTGCTGCATATACCGCGTCGCTGCCGCTCTGCTGAAAGCGCATCGCTTCTGCACATGGCACCGCATTCACTATTCGTTCAGCGAATTCAATTGCTGGAGCGTTGAGAAGAAAATACCCCGCACCCCGGTCTGCCTGGTCTTTAACGGCTGCAACAATGGTCGGGTGAGCGTGCCCTAGAATGGCGGCACCAGCAGACATAATGAGGTCGATATACTCACGTCCTTCGCTGTCATACGCTTTAGCACCCACGCCACGAGTAATCACCGGGCATATGCTTGACGGCAAACTAAGCATTCCAAGTGCGCCACCGGCAATAACCTGTCTGGCGCGCTCAATATATGGGCGATTGGCTGTCACAACAGCTCGCACCCGCCAGCTAATAGTTGAACACGAATTATCAGGTTGCCCATTTCATCGACTTGCGCGCTATCTCCAGGTTCAATAACAGTTGTCGTATCGAATTGTTCGACAATCGCAGGTCCCTCAATAATGTCGCCGACCGACAAGCCTTCGCGCGCAAGAATAGGGGTGGTCATCCGTAACTGTCGGCTCCGTACCTCCGCGTCCCAAAGTAATCGGTCCGGGTCGTGCGCCTGCGCTCTCGGGGCCCACCTGAAGGAGGCCTGCCGCTGTTAACCTCCTCCTCAAACACACGGATGGCCTGGGGCAAGGCAAAGCAGGGGTCCGCGGCCAATCCCTCAGATACTCCTATCCTCAAAGAAAGCGAAATGCCACTCCGAACCGTCTGCAGATCAGCGTCAAATGCGTCGATCGCAGCGAATAATCGCTGCGTAGCATCGTAAAATAGTGCGCCATCACTGGTCAATGCGAAGCCGCTTCGGCCTCTCCGGCATAGGCGTGTTCCGACGTGCAATTCCAGGGCTTTCATGTGGTTACTAATTGTCGATGCAGCAATGTTGAGAGCGTCTTCTGCTGTTAAGGGTTGTGGGACGCCTGCCCTGTCGGCGGACGTAGCACGGCACTGAGGGCAGGCGTCGCACAAGCCTCGAGGGAGGAAACCGCGGAATGCCACGCGGTGGTGGCGAGAACGACCTACGTGGCTATGGGGATTTG
>JAPLRD010000237.1 GCA_026399375.1 Pseudomonadota bacterium | reverse complement strand
TGATCGTGGTGGCGATCCTCGGCATCCTGGCCTCGATCGCGCTGCCGGCGTATCAGGACTACACCGTGCGCGCGAAGGTATCCGAAGGCATGATACTGATGAGCGGCGTCATGACGGCGATCAACGAAACCTACCAGTCCAAGGGCGTGAGCGACATGAGCTGCACCAACGCCGCCACCTGCGGCAACATCGGCTCCACGTTCCCCCCGACGACCGCCAATGTCGCGTCGATCAGTTCCGCCAAGAACGGGACGATCACCATCACGTATCAGGCGGCGATCCTGGGGACCTCGGCAAACGTGCTCGCCCTCGCCCCCTGGGATGGCTCGCTCGCCACGCCCATCGCGGTCGATCTCAGCACGCCCCCGGCCGCCGCGCCCGCGGCCGTCGTCTGGAAGTGCGGCTTTCAGGCCACGGGCTCGGTGCCCGCGACGACCGTCGCCGCGAAATTCCTGCCGTCGAACTGCCGCTAGCGCCTGGTCGCTGCGCGCGGACGGAACGCCGCCCGCGCCCATCCCCGCTGAAAATCCGGGGTCGCTGCAAAGGCGCGGGAATGCCCCGAAAAGGCCCCGGGCAGCAGGATGGATGAGTATATGCAAGGAGGAGCGGGAAGAGTCGGGAAGGGGGGCGGGAGCGTGGCTCTCGCCCCTCTATCCCACCTGCGCCCTCCGGCAACGCGCAGGGGCGCGTTCGCCGCGCCGGGCCCGCAGACCGCCCGTGATGCAAGTCGCAAAAAAATGGAGTTCCGCCGTGCACGCCTTCGAGTGAACCCAGGCACCACAGGAGAGTTAAATGTCTGAACACATTCCTCAGGCACGTCCAGCCCGGATATCACGCTAGAAAATACTCCGGACTGAAAGCGATTGCGCTCACGGCGGGACTGGCAGCAATTGTCCCGCAGGCGCGCCCGCCCGTCTGTTGAGAATTATTAAGACGAAGACAGACCGGGGCGCTAGGTCCGCGCCGGCTCGTACACTTCAGGCTGCTTGCGCGAATCATTCGATTCGGCCAGCGGGTCGTGGCCGGACAGCCTGCGCAGCGCATCGCGCATCCTCATGTTGGCGAGCGCAAGCCCGACCTGGTCGGAGAAACCCAGCGCGAGGGCGCGCGAGGACTCTAGCCTCCCGGCTGCCGCGCCCTCCTGCAGCATCAGTACGCCGATCACTTCCCCGTGCGCCTTGAGGGGCATGCACAGGCTGCGCGCGCGCATGGACTGCCGCCGGCTGGCGCAGGCCATGTCGGCGGCGGCCAGTTGCGCCTCGCCGGTGCGCATCACCCTGCAGTCGGCGGCCTCCAGGCATTCGCCGCAGGCAGTATCCTTGCCCCAGGCGGCCTTGAGTTCAAGCTTGCCCCCCGCATTCTGCGCCATATAGTAGAGCGCGCCGCTGAACTCGGCGAACGTGGCCGCGGCGCGCCGCCGCACCATTCCGAATGCGTCTTCGTAATTGGCGCATGTCTGCATCAACTGGGTAAAGTCGTTGAAGGAGGCAAAGCCGCCGCTTCGCGCGCGCGATCCGATCGCGGGACTTTCGCCGACGTGGCGCGCGTAACCGACGAAGTTGCGCAGCCCCTGCGCGAAGGCCGCGAGCGAGCGCACGGCACGGGACCACGGTCGTTCCGAATTCGATGCTGCGAGATGGCTGGACATTCCCGTTCTCCCCGAGATGAAGCCTTCAAAAGGCGGCGCGGCAAGACGCCCGCGCTTGGTCCATTCTCGGCCAAACAGGCCGGGCGCAGGTTAAGAATTATTAAGCGACGGGCCGGGCACGGACGCGTGCACGCGCGGCGCCTCTCAACTGAATGAGAGGCAGGTCCGGCCAGCCCGAAGGGGCCGCCGGACATTCTGCTCCGGCCAAAGTCCGGCGGCGGCGGACTAGACCGGGTCTTGCGCCTTCACCGGGACCACGTTCAGGCGATACCCCACGCCGCGCAGCCCGACGATGAGATTTTCGAGTCCGCTCACCTCGGTCATCTTGCGCCGCAGATGCGAAAGGTGCACTTCGAGGCCGCGGTTCAGCAAATCCCAGTCCCTGCCGTAGATGCGCCTGAACATTTCCTCGCGCGACAGGGTCTGGTTTTCGGCATGCGCCAGCGCGCTCAGGATCAGGGCTTCCATTTCCGTCAGCTTGACGCTGCGCCCGTCGGCATTGGTCAGCCGCTGGTCCCGGACTTCGAAGGTAACATCGCCGAATGTGATGTTGGCCATGGGCTGCGTCGGCTGCTGCTCGGCCCGGCGCAGCGCATTGCGTACGCGCGCGAGCAGGACTTCGGGCTGCAACGGTTTGGTCACGTAGTCGTCGCCGCCGATGTTCAGGCCTTTGACGATCATCTCTTCCGATGAATAGCCGGAGAGGAAAACGAGCGGGATGCTCGATGTCGTGCGTATCTTCTGCGCGATCGAAATGCCGTCATCGTCGGGAAGCCCGATGTCGAGCACGATGACGTCCACCGCGCCTTCGTCCACCAGGTGGCGCAAATGCGCGCCGCTGTCCGCCATGACGACCTCGTACTCCTTCTCGAGCAGAAAGCGCAGCAGCTTGCACAAGTCCGCATCGTCGTCCAAGACCGCGACCCGGGGTTGCTTTTCGTTCATTGGCAGTATCGACTCGCATGGGGATTCAAGCAAACGAAGCGCGAAACCGGCCGAGGAATGCAGATCAAAACAAACGAAGCGCGAAATCGGCCGCGCGTTTCCTGCCGTGATTCTACAGGAAACCCAATCGAGAGGCCGTGGCATCGGCCGGCTGCGCCCTCGGCGCGCGCGCCGCATCGGCCCGCACGGCGGGCTGGGCCGGGGCCCGCCCCGGGACCGCCACGCGCTCGCGCAAGGCCGTCGCCGCCTTGAACCGGGGCACGCGCTTTGCGGGCACGCCCACCTGCGCCCCCGTTTTCGGGTTGCGCCCCGTCCTTGGCGCGCGAAGACCCGTAAAAAAAGTTCCGAAGCCCCGCAGCTCGGCCCGGCCGCCCTCGGCCATCGCCGTGGCAATCGCCTCCAGCAGCACCGCCACCGACGCTTCGATGTCCTCGGCCGTGAGCAGGCCGAAATGCGCTGCGACGCGGGCCTTCAGTTCAGAGCGTGTCATGAAAAGCGGGGGCCGCTGGTCGAACTTGCGTTTTCATTGCACTTGTTGCATCCGGTCGTTCATCGCGGCGATCTTCATGTAAGTGCGGATCGCGTCGCGCGCGTACCGGCTCTGCCCCGGGACCAGCAGTTCGGCGAGCGCCTGCCTCTGGCCGAGGCTCACCTCCGCGGAGGAGTCGGCGTGCTGCTGCGTCATGGCGAGCAGTTTGTTCAACGTGGCCGGGTCGCGCAGATCGAGGTTCATCGAGCGTGCGAGCCGCGCGACGACGGGGTCCTCCAGCGCCCTGGCGAGCGCTGCAGAACCGCCGTGCAGCATCGCCGGGAGGGAGGCCGTCTTCATGGCTTCAGTCCAGTGTTCGTTTGTTTCGCTTTGGGCCATCGCTGCCTGCGACCGCTCTAGCCGAGGACGCCCTGAGTGCCCTGGCTGCCCTGGCTGTTCTGCAGCAATTGCAGCAGCAATGCGAGGATCAGCGCCGCCGCCAGTTCGCTCGTGCTCGTCGCGCCGCTGACGCCGTCGCCGGCAAGGACCAATTTCGCAGCGCCCGAAATGTCCACCTTCGTGCTCGGCGCGGGGGCCGCCGCTTGTGCCGCGGCCGCGGGCTTCGCCACTCCGTTGGCCGAGCCCATCACTGCGACCATGGCGCCCGGATTGAGCGCGTTCGCACCTGCCGCCGCGCCCATGCCGCCCATCGCACCGATTCCTATCGCGCCGATCGCGCCTATCGCTCCCACGCTCATGATCATCTCCTTGTGCTGGTGTCGCGTTTGCTTCCCGTGTTGATGTAACGATAGTCGAGAGAGCGCGCGATGTCGTTTGAGATTTATTGAGCGGCAGATCGCAGTTCTCAACATTTCTTAACGCTGGAAACGGGCCCCGCGAGCTCCGCGGATCGCGATGCGGGCGCGCCGCACTTCTAGGGACGGCCGTTCCCCTAGGGACGGCCGTTCCAGCTGCCGGCGCGGGTCATCGTGCCCCAGGAAGACTTTGAACCCGTCGCCCAGCGCCACATTCCGATCAGGCGGTAGAACGTGACCAGCTGCCGATAGCCGAAATTCTCCAGGACGGCGACCGCCAGGAGCGCCAGCAGCTGGCGCGGCTTGGGATAAATGTGGAACGACATTTCCTCCAGCAGCAGCGCGCTGACCGACAACAGCATGCCGAATCCGAGTGCGACCATGAAGAAAAGCGCAAGCACTTCAAACGCCACCAGACCGAGCGCAAATCCGGCCAGCATGAACACGTAGCCGGTGAACTCGACTATCGGCGAAATCCATTCGAACAGCACCATGAACGGCATGGCGACCCATCCGACAACGCCGCCGCGCCGGTGAAACAGCAGTTCGCGATTCAAGGCCAGGCTCTCGGACAGTCCGCGCTGCCAGCGGACGCGCTGATTTTTCAGGACCTCCAGCGACTCGGGGGCCTCGGTCCAGCAGATGGGGTCGGGAACGAAACTGATGCGATACGGCCTGCCGGACTCGCGATGCAGCCGGTGCAGCCGCACCACCAGTTCCATGTCTTCGCCCATGCACTCGTTGCGGTAGCCGCCGGCCTCGATCACGGCCTGCCGGCGGAAGACGCCGAAAGCGCCGGAGATCACCATCACCGCATTGAGGCTGGTCCAACCCAGCCGCCCGAACAAGAAGCCGCGCAGGTATTCCACGATCTGGAATGCGGGCAGCAGCTTTCCCGGCAGCCCGATCTCGGTCAGGAACCCGCCCTCCACCCTGCAGCCGTTGGCGATGCGCACGGTGCCGCCGGAGGCGATGGTCTGCGGATCTTCGAGAAACGGGTCCACTATGCGCCGCAGGCTGTCGCGCTGGAGGATCGAATCCGCATCGACTGCGCAAAACAGCGGAAAGCGCGCCGCGTTGATGCCTGCGTTCAGAGCGTCGGACTTGCCGCCGTTCTCCTTGTCGATCAGCCGCAGGTTCTCGAACTTCGTGGAGCGATAGATCCCGCGTATCGGCCCGCACGCCAGCTGCTGCCGGTAGGCCTGCGGAAACGGCACCATCCTGAATTCGTCGATCAGCACCTGAAGGGTCGCATCGCGCGAGCCGTCATTGATCACGATCACTTCGTACTCGAGGTATTCGAGTTGCAGAATGGACCTGACCGAGGCGGTGATCGTCACCTCCTCGTCGTGCGCCGGCACCAGCACGGAAATGGGCGGTTCCAGCCCGGAGTAGGATTGAGGAAACTGGTCGAGGGTATGCTGGTCGAGGTGGCGCTTCATCGCTGCCAGCGCGAACAGGTCGAGCAGCACGTACGCGCAGTTGATGGCGATGAAATACAGAATGAAGGCGACCTCGGTCGCATACAGTGCCTGGGCGAACGTCACGCGCCGCGCTCCTCGGCCATCGCCTGCGACAGCGCGTCGCGCGCGTATCGATCCGAAACGGAAGCGCGAAGCCGCGCGAAATCCGCGTTTCCGAAAAAAGGCAGGCGCGCGATGGTGCGGGCGGCGCGCATCCTGACCCACCACTCCGGATCGGCCAGCGCACCGACCAGCCGCGGCAGGTCCTCGGGGCCGGCGACGCGCTCAAGGGTCGTTATTGCGCGCACGCGCACCTGCCATGCCGGGTGCTGCAGCAAGGGGCGGACCAGCGGCGCGTCGCGCGGATCGCCGACCAGGCGCAGCGCCGCCGCGATCTGCGCGTGGCTCTCGGATTTTTCCAGGGCGGTACGCGCCCATCGGGCGCTGCGCTCCGGCGGCAGCGCCGCCGCGATCAGCAGCAGCCGTTCGAGTTCCGTGCCCCTGGCGTGCGCCAGCGCGCCGGCCAGAACGAGTTCGAGCCGCGCGGTGTCGGCGGCGCGCAACATCGGCAGAAGTCGCGCGACCGGCCAGTCCGAGCGCTCCAGCATCAGCGGCATCAGCCGCGGCAGCGCCGACGTCGAATCGCCGCGCAGCAGCGCCCGGGCAGCGGCGAGGGAAACGACGGGGTCTTTCTCGCCGCAAAAGCGCTCGAGTTGCGCCGCGGCTTCGCCGGTGCCGATGTGGCCGAGGGTGTTTATCGCCAGCAGGCGCGCCCGCGCGCGCCCGGAGGCCATCTGTGCCTGGGCGATGCGGTCGAGGCCGATCGAGCGCGCGAACGCATCGAGCGTTGCTTCCGAAGCGCCGCGCACCGACTCGCGCAAATGGTTCCAGTGCGGCAGCAGAAGCACGCCTTCGGCCTTCGTAATCGGCGGGCTCTGGGTGAGGTCGCCCGCGGCCGCCATCGCCAGCAGCGGGCGCCAGCGGTCCAGGACCGCGCGCATCCGGCGCTGGCCCCAAACGAGTCGAAGTCGAAGCAGAACGATCGCCACCAGCATCAGGACCGACAGCGCCACCACCGCCAGCGTGCTTAACAGGACGGCGTAGAGCAGTGGATCAGAAAGCGTGGCGGAGGCCAAATCCCAATCCCCGCCTGGTGTAGAGATCGCCCTGGCGATGTGTCATCCACTCGTAGCTAAGCGCCCAGTTGCGGGCGAATTCATGCCGGCCGGTGAGGGCGACGCTGCGCACCTGGCTGGCGATCACGCCGGCCGGAAAGACGTTTTCCGTTTCCCGGCCGCTCGCTGCGGCGATGCCGATGGAACTGCGGTCGGTGTAGAAATAGCTCCACTGCAGGCGGTGGCTCGGGCCGAAACCGACGCCGTCGGGGCGTCCGAGATACAGCGAATAGGCGGCGCGAAAATTGGAGAAATACCGGTCCACGGTAAGAATCCCGAGGTCGGCGCCGCCATGTTCGTATGCGCTGCGCCGGTATCCCGCCTGCACGCCCCAGCCGCCGTCGAAGCGGCGCTCGAGCTGGGCGAGCTGGGAATGCCTGGCGAGAACGTGGTGCGTGGGGCTTGCCGCCGCCTCGATCTGCAGCGCCCAGGCGCCGCCGAAAGGCTGGTAGGTGCCCATCATCAGCTCGCTGTCGCCCAGTTCGAAGCGCTCGGTTGAGCGCAGGCTTCCATAGAATGACTGCCGCGCGGCGTTGCGCGCCTGCAGGTCGAGCTGGGTGTTGCGCCAGTCGGTGCGCCCCCCGGAGAGGTGCTCGCGCGAAGTGCGCGCCTCGGCTTCGATCTTGTAACCCGGTTCCTGCGCAGCCAGCGGGCAGCTCATGGCCATGAGCGCCGCGCATGCGGCGGCGGCAACTGGAAATTTCACGCAGTGTCTCCTTTCGTCAAGCGCCGCACGCGGGCGAGCAGCTCGTTTGGCTGGAACGGCTTGACCACATAGTCGCTGGCGCCGGCGTCGAGGGCGCGCACGATGTCGCTCTCCTGGGATTTCGCGGTGAGCATGATGACCGGAATCTTCTCCCAGCCTTCGCGTGCGCGAATTTTCTCCAGCAGCTCGAACCCGTCGATATAGGGGAGCATGACGTCGAGGATGACCAGGGCCGGCGGCTGCATCGCCGCGACCCGCTGTTCGGCCGCCCGTCCATCCCGCGCAAGATCGACGCCGAACCCTTCGCGTTCCAGCAGAAACTGGACGAGAAAAGCGATGGTGTCGTCGTCTTCGACCACCAGGACCGTTACCGCACTCATTGCAACCCCGACCCTGCAACCGGCCTTAAGACAGGAAATTGAACCATATGGGCAGAGTATCCCCGAGCGACGCGGCCAGCGTCAATCGCGGATTTCTGTTTCCCAAACAATTCACAGTCCCGCCACACCCTGGCGGGCCGCCCTGGGTTTAATGCGGGCTGCAAAACCAGAGGAGTCCGAGACGATGAAAGCAATGATTCTGGCCGCAGGCCGCGGCACCCGGGTCCGGCCGCTTACCGAAACGCTGCCCAAGCCGATGATCCCCATCATCCACAAGCCGGTGATGGAGATGCTGGTCGATCAGCTATCTCGCGCCGCAGATCGAGGGCTACTTCCGCGACGGGCACCGCTTCGGCGTGAGCATGGGGTACTCCTTCGAGGGCATTATCGAAGACGGGCTGTTGCTGGACCGGCCGGTCGGCTCCGCAGGCGCGTTGCAGAAGATCCAGTGTCATTCGGGGTTCTTCGACGACGACTTCGTCGTCGTCTGCGGCGACGCGGTGGTCGACCTCGACCTGTCCGAGATGCTGGCGTTTCACCGCGCCAGAAAATCGATTGCGACCGTGGCGCTCAAGCGAGTGCCGGCCCCGGAACTGGTCAATTACGGGGTCGCGGTGCTCGACGGCTCGAAGCGCATACTCGAGTTTCAGGAAAAACCGGCGGCCGGCACCGAACTCAGCGACATGGCCAACACCGGCATCTACATTTTCTCGCCCGAAATTTTCGACTGGATTCCGAAGAACGCCGTCTACGACATCGGCAGCCAGCTGCTGCCCGCCCTGGCCGCCGCCGGGGCGCCGATGTACGGCATTGAATTGCCGTTCGACTGGTTCGACATCGGCCGTCTGAACGACTACTACCGGGTGGTCATGCAGGCCCTGCGCGGCGAGGCGCCGCCATACAAGCTGCCGGGCGTGCACGTGCGGCCGGGTGTCTGGGCCGGAATCAACGTGCGCGCCAATTGGGACCGCGTCAGGTTCAGCGGGCCGGTCGTCATCGGCGGCAGCGCCAGCATCGGCGACGGCTGCGAAATCACCGGCCCGGTCATGATAGGCCGGAACGCCTGCATCGAGGCCGGCGCCCAGATCGATGCGTCCATCATCATGGACCACACCAGGGTAAGCGGTTTCGCCTGCTACCAACGCAAGGTGGTGGGCCCGAACTTCTGTTTCGATCCGCAGGGCACGGTGCTCGACAGCAGCAATACCGACATCGATTGGCTGTTCTCCGACGCGCGCGGCCGCGGAACGCCGCTCAACGAAGATCAGCGCCAGGTCATGGCCCACAGCCTCAGGGCCGCCAGGGTCGATGGTGCCGAGCTGCCCGCCGCGGCGGCCGCGGGCTGACCTGCTTTGGCCCAGACCGAAATCGCCAGCCTTCCCGGCCGCGGCATCAAGCCGCTGGTCAGCCTGCGCGCGCATGCGCGCATCGCGCTGATCGCGTTCCTCGTGTCCATCCTGGGGGGGCTGCCGGTGGTGTTCATCAAGGGCCAGGCCTACTACGCCGCATCCGCGGTGGTGCAGGTGGCGCCGCGCTACATGAAGAACCTGCGCGACGACGGCGAGCTCGATTTTCCCTCCAACACCCAGTACCGCGAATTTCTCGAGCAGCAGTCCCGCAGCGTTGCGCGCTATGACATCGTGCGCGACGCGCTCGCCTCGCTCGGCGACAAGGCGGGGAACTGGCACCGCCCGGGCCTCTCCGAGCGCCGCTCCGTCGACCTGCTGCGCGACGCCCTCGCGGTGCGCGTGATCCCCGACACCTACATGATCGAGGTCAGCCTGCAGTCCGAGCAAAAGGAAGGACTGTCTGAAGTGGTCAACGCGGTGGTCGGCGTGTTCGTCGAGCGCATGCGCAGCGAGCGCGTCTTCGGCGCCGACGCGCGGGTGCGCATGCTCGAAGCGCGCGAAGCGGAGATCCTTGCGGGCATCCGCGAAGCGACGCAGAAACGCACCGTGCTCGCGCTGCAGCTCGGCATCGGCTCTTTTTCCGGGAAGGAGGAGAACCCCTACGACCGCCTGCTCGCCGACCTGCGCTCCGCCCTCTCCGATTCGCGCAGCAAGCGCATCGAAGCGGAATCGCAGCTCAAGGCCTTCGAGTCGAACGGCGAAACCGACATCAAGACCCGCTCGATCCAGGAGGCGGTGCTCATCGACCCGGGCCTGGCCAATCTCAAATCCAACCTGTTCCGGCGCCGCGCCGACCTGCTGACGCAGCTCTCCGGCCTGCAGCCGCAGCACCCCATTTACAAGGAAGCGAACACGGAGCTCGCGCGCATCGACAGTGAAATCAGCAGCCAGACCTCCAAACTGACGGAGCAGGTGCAGAAAAGCCTGCAGGCCCGCTACCGGACCGGCGTCGATCAGGCGCAGCGCCTGGAGTCGGGCATGACGAAGGAAATGGATGAACTGGGCAAGAAAGGCGCCAACTTTGCCGACCTGTACAACCAGGCGATGACCCTGACCTATGAAATCGAGCAGCAGCGCAAGGAACTGGACGCGGTGCACACCCGCCTGAACCACTTCGCCGCGGAGCAGAATTCCTTCGGCTTCGTGCGCCCGGTGACGCCCGCCCTGCCGCCCGAGATGCCCTATGGCCCGGGGAAGAAAAAGTTGCTGCTGATGCTGGGCCTGGCGGCGCTCCTGCTCGCCCTGGCCGTGCCCATGGGGATAGACCTGGTGGACCGGCGCATACACACGGTGAACGATGCGGAAAAAGTGATGGGCATCCCCGCCCTGGGCTGGATGGTGGAGCGCAGCGACGAGGCGACCCGGCTCTTCGGCGAAGACCTGCTGCGGCGCATGGCGGGCAGTCTGATCAACGAAAGGAAGCGCCACGGCACGCGCGTCTTCGCCTTCACCAGCATCAAGCCCGGCGGCGGCAGTTCCGAACTCACGCTCTCGCTCGCGAGCACGCTGGACGCGCTGGGCTACCCCACCCTCGCGGTCGAGGCCAACGCCGCGCGCAGGGACGCGCGCTATGCCGGTGACAAGCCCGGCCTGGCCGAGTGCCTGCGCGGCGAAGCTTCGCCCGCCGCCTGCGTCGAGCCCGCCGCCGGCCGGCTTCCGCCACGAGTTCACCTGGGCGGCACCGCCGGCCAAAGCCATCTGGACCGCCTGGACCGCGTGACCGAGGTCACCGCAACATGGGTCGGGGATTTCGATTTTGTCCTGGTGGACCTGCCGCCCCTGCTGCTGTCGGCCGACGCCGAAATCCTTGCGCGCAATCTGGAGCACCTGGTGGTCGTGATCGAGGCCAATTCGACCATCTCGGGCGAACTGCGCCGCGCCGGACGGCAGCTGGAAAAACTCGACCCGGCGGCCGTCGGCATCGTGGTCAACCGCGTGCGTCCGTTCGACGGCGGCGGCTATCTGCACGGAACCATCCTCGAATACCTGAGCGGCCGCAAAGTGGCCGACTACTTTACGACCCCCTCCTGGATGCTCGGCCTGCACGCGCGCTGGATCGCCTTCGGCATGGACCATCCGGTCCTCGGCGGCGCCGGCGATCGCGTGTTCGGCCTGCTGGAGAAATTGTCCCGCAAGCGCCGCCGGCGCGAAGCGCCCGGCGCCGGGTCCGGGCCTTGATCATCGACTACCACCCGCAGAGGAAGCTGCCATGAAACTCATCGACCAATTCGATCGCGTCTACATCGTCAACCTGCCCGAACGCAGCGATCGCCGGCGCGAGATGGATATGGAACTGGGCCGCCACGGCCTGCGCGCGGACGGCGGCAGGATCCGCTACTGGAAGGCCGTTCGCCCCGAGGACGCCGGAAAATTTCCCAGCCTGGGCGCGCGCGGGTGCTTTCTCAGCCATCTCGCGATCCTGAACGATGCGATCGAAAGCGATCTGAACAATGTCCTGGTGATGGAGGACGATCTGGCCATCGACGAACGCCTGGCGCGCGACCAGCCGCAGATGTGCCGCACCCTGCGCGAGGGCCGCTGGGACTTCGCCTACCTCGGCCACGTGGAAGCATTCGCCGACGACGCGGCCGCGCCGGCATGGAAGGCCGAGGGCCGGCCGCTCGCGACCACCCACCTGTACGCGCTCAACCGCCGGGTGATGCGGCCGCTGCGCGATCATCTGCAGGCCTGCCTTGCGCGGGAACCCGGCCATCCCCTGGGCAGCCCGATGCACGTCGACGGCGCGTATTCGCTCTTCCGCATGCAGCACCCGGACGCGCTGACTCTGATCGCCGCGCCCTCGCTCGGCGGCCAGCGCAGCTCGCGCAGCGACATCTTTCCCAACAAGTGGTACGACCGGACGCCCGGATTGGTTCAGGTGGCCGGATGGTTGCGCGCGATCAAGAACCAGGGCAAGCGCCTGTTGAAGTCCAGTCCAATTTCCGGAGAGCAGCAAAATGTATGAAGACAAGCAGGAGTGGTACTACGCCTTCGTGCGCCGCGACATCGCGCCGCTGCTGCCGGCCAGCGCGCCGCGCGTGCTCGAAATCGGTTGCGGCGGCGGCGGCACGCTCGCCTGGCTCAAGCAAACCGGACGGGCGCAATGGACCGCCGGCATAGAGCTCTCGCCCGAGGCCGCGGCCGTCGCCCGGACCCGGGTCGACGACGTTCGCTGCGGCGACGCCAACGTGCTGCTCGCGGATTTTGCGCAAGGCACCTTCGATCTCATCCTCTGTCTCGATGTGCTCGAGCACCTGGTCGATCCCTGGGCCGCGCTCGAAACGATCCAGGGCCTGCTGCGTCCCGGCGGGCGCATCATCACCAGCCTGCCCAATGTGCGGCACCACAGCGTCGTGTTGCCGCTGCTGTTCCGCGGGCGATGGGAGTATCGGGAAGCAGGCATCATGGACCGCACGCACCTGCGCTTTTTCAGCCGGCAGGGCATCGCCGCGATGTTCGGCGGCGCCGGCCTGCGCGAACTGCGGGCCTTGCCGACCTATGCCTGGGGCAGCTGGGACAAGTGGAAGGACCTCGCCACCTTCGGCCTGCTGCGCGGCCTGCTGGCGTTTCAATACCTCGTTCTGGCCGAGCGGCCCGCGGCGTGAGCGTTTTTGCGGGCGCGTCGTGGCGGCGGATGCTGTGCCTCATCGCCGGCGCCATTTGCATGCCCGGCTGTGCCGGCGACGACTCCGTCGCCGTGCTCAAGGTCAATGCCGGCGCGCTGGCCGCGCAGTTGCCGCGCTACGGCCTGAATCTTGGGGGATCGGGCACCTGGGGCGCGGAACAGCTGCGCGCCAACGTGCTTGCGAACCCGGGCTTCGAGCCCGTTCTCGATCGCGCCATCGTCGTGGTCGGCGGCGCGCAGGGGCGGCGCTTTTCCGACGATACGGGCTGGCTTGCGCGCCCGGCCGGTTTCTGGTCGGGCGGCGCGTACGACGTGCGCAGCGGCGCCGCCGCAGGGCGGCAGGGAACGATACTCGACTCGGCCCGGTTGCCCGGCGACGGGCCGGATGAATTTTTCGCCGACGCCCCGGTGGACGCTCTGCGCCCGGGGGATGTGGTCGCGTTGACGCGGGATGCCGGCAGCGCGATCGCACCGCACTGGTGGAAAGGACAGGGCCGCGTCGCCGGCAGTACCGACGTTCCGCCGCAAAGCCTCGGGCGCCACTCGCTGCGACTGCTCGCCGTGCCCGGCCAGCCGGCCGAGATCCTGCACTATCTCGACGCCATCGGCGCGCGCGCCGGAAAGTTGCTGCCGGTCAACGGCAGATGGAAACTGCGCTTCTGGGCGCGGAGCATCGAAGGCGGCGCGCGCCTCAAGGTCCGCTTCGACCGCTCGGGCACCCACGCCTTTCTTGACCGGGAGATTTCGCCCGGCCCGGCCTGGGCGCCGCACGAATTCGAATTCGAAGCGCGGGACCCGGGGCCGGCGGGCACGCTCACCTTCGGCTTCACCGCGCGCGAGGGCGAGGTGCTGATCGACGACGTCTATCTGGGCGAGGCCGATCCCGGACCCGGCGGCTTTCGTCGCGCCGTGGTCGACACCCTGCGCACCCTGCGGCCGGGTTATCTGCGCGACTGGCAGGGGCAACTGGGCGACACGCTGGAGAACCGCCAAAGCGGCGAACTCTCGCACCGCCCCGCGCGTTACCGCCCCGGGGAACAATCGCAGTTCCACTACGGATTGCCCGACTTCCTCGCCATGTGCGCCGCTGTGCAGGCCCAGCCCTGGGTGATCGCACCCACCACCTTGTCGGACGACGAGTGGAAAAAGCTCGGCGCCTACCTGCGCAGCGCCGCCGACCAATACGGGTTCGGCGAAATTTTCGTGGAATTCGGCAACGAGAACTGGAACACCATTTTTCGTCCCGGGGGAATACCCGATCCGTCGGCGCTGGGCCGTGTGGCCGATCGCGGCTTCTCGCTGATGCGCGAAGGCGCGGGCCAGGACAAGCGCCTGCACACCGTGATCAACGCCCAGTTCGTCGATGCGGAGGCGCCCAGGCGCCTGGGCAACGCCAGCCGGCAGGCGGACCGCATCAGTGTGGCGCCGTATTTCATGTATCGGCTCGATGCCGGCGCGGCGCCCGGCGATGCACTCAAGCTGGCGTTTGGCGACGGCCCGAAACTGCTGGCGCAGGAAGCCGCGACGGCCGCGGGACAGGGCAAACAGCTGTCCGTCTACGAAGTCAATTTCCACACCACCCTGGGAACGGCCGACAGCGCTCAGCGCGACCAGATCACCACCAGCGCGGCGGCGGGCGCAGCCCTCGGCCGGCGCTTGCTTCAGGCCAGCCTCGCCGGCGTACGCGAGCAGGCGGTGTATTCATTCTCCGGCTTCGACAGCTACGTCGACGGTTCGAAAGCCCTGGTCCGCCTCTGGGGCATCACCCGCGATCTGGGCGCACCGAACCGGCTGCGCCCGACCGGCCTCGCGCTCGCCATGCTCAACCGCATCGCCGGCGGCGCCGCCCACGCACTCGCGTGTACGGGCGGGCCCTGCGCCGCCCTCACCAGCCTGGCTTTCGCCGGCGGCAGGACGCTGGCGATCGCCTCGGCCAGCGCGCAAGCCGTGCCCGTCACGCTGGCGCTGGATTGCCCGGGAGAAGCGCCTTACCTGCTGCGCGTCCTCGATGGATCGGATCCGAAGCGCAATAACGAGGCGCAGCCCCAGGTCAGCATCGCCGAGCAAACCATCTCCTGCCGCAAGAACCGGTTGAGCGCCGTCATTCCGCCCTACAGCCTGATCACCCTCGAGCCCGGCGCCGGATAAGCGCCGCGCCCGGAATTCACGATTCGCGGCAGCAAGTTTAACGATACCGACACAATCGGCGGGCGCGCCTGACTATGCTCTGCACATCGCAATCCAGGGCGGCAGCAGGCATGAGTTCAACCACGCAAACCACGACGCAGCGCGCAGACGCAGCAGGCAACGCCGGCGTCGCAATGTTCGCCAAGGCGCTCTATCTGGCGACGCGCCTGTGCGTGCCGCCTCTGGTCCTGGCACATATCACCCTGGCCGAATACGGCCTGTGGACGGCGTGCTTCGTGCTGATCATGTACGTCGGGCTGACCGACGTCGGGTTCTCCAATGTCTATGTGCGCTTCACCGCGCGCTATCACGCCGAGGGCGACGTCGAAGCGATCAACCGCCTGCTCAGCACCGGCGTGATCATGCTCTCCGCAATGGCGCTCCCCGTACTCGCCGGTGTCTGGCTGGCGCTCCCCCTGGTCCTCGACTTTCTGAACATCGGCGCGGTCTACCGGCAGAAAGCCAGCATTCTGGTCATCGGCACCACCGGCATGTTCATGCTCGACCTGACCCTGGGCGCCTACTGCTATCTGCTGCACGGCCTGCAGCGCATCAAGGAGGAGCAGAAAGTCGCGATAGCCGGCTACTTGCTGGAACTCGCGCTGATATTCGCATTTCTGCGCGCCGATTTCGGCGTGTACGCGCTGCTCATGGCCTTCGTGCTGCGCTATAGCTGGTCGCTGCTCGCGTTCATGCGCCTCGCGCACCGCTTTGTGCCCGGGCTGCAGATCCGGCCGCGGCATTTCGACAAGCAGATGCTGCGCCATTTCTTCGGCTTCGGCGCGACGGTGCAGGCGAGCGCCCTGCGCGGCACGGCGCTGTTCTCGGTCGATCGCCTGCTCGCCGGCTTCCTGTTGGGCCCCAAGGGCATCGCCCTGTTCGAGCTGGCGGCAAAGCTGCCGGTATCGGCGCTGGCCGTTCCTTCGGCGATCAGCAACGTCACGCTGGCCGCCGCCGCCGGTCATGCCGCCTGCGACAACGCCGGCGCGATTCGCGATCTGTATCGGCAGGCCACGCGCGCGGTAAGCCTGCTCGCCGGCATCCCGCTCGGCTTCATGGCGCTGTTTGCCGAGCC
>JAPLRD010000234.1 GCA_026399375.1 Pseudomonadota bacterium | reverse complement strand
CGCAATCCGGCAGGCCGAGGCCTACGCCAGGCTGGGCGCGGCCGGCATGATCCTGATCCGGCAGCAGATGTTTCCCGTGCCGCCGCGCGGGATCGAGGCTTATTTTCGCGGCATCGCCGAAGCCCTGCCGCAGGCGTCGATGACGATCTACACGAACCCGGGGCTGCTCGGCGGCGACGTTCCGATGGACGTACTCGACGCGCTGTCGCACCTTTCCAACATCGAGTATGTGAAGGACGCCTCGGGCAATACCGGCCGCATCCTCACCATGCTCAACCGCATGGGCGACCGGATCAGGGTGTTCAGCGCCTCCGCGCACATTCCGCTCCTGGTGCTGAAACTCGGCGGTGTGGGATGGATGGCCGGTCCCGGCTGCGTCATGCCGCGCGAATGCGTGCGCCTGTACGATCTTGCGCGCGCGGGCGACTGGGAGGCAGCCATGGCGGAGCAGCGCCGGCAGTGGGCGATCAACGAAGTGTTCACGAAATACGCGCTCGCGGCGTGCATCAAGACCGCGCTGCAGCTGCAGGGCTTCGACGTCGGCGACGCGATCGCACCGCAGGAGGCGCTCAAGCCCGAGGCGGTGGAAGAGATTCGGCGCGCGCTGGCGCAGTTGCAATAACGACCGAAACCGCTTATTTCATTTTCGCCATCTTCTGCAGCGCGTCGCCCGTGACCCGCACCAATTTCCACTCGTGCATGATGGTCGCGCCCAGCGTTTCGTAGAAAAATATCGCCGGCTCGTTCCAGTCGAGCACCGTCCACTCGAAGCGACCGCAGTTGCGCTCCGCCGCGATGCGCGCGAGCTGCAGCAGCATGCCGCGGCCGAAGCCGCGGCGGCGGTGCGCCGGGCGCACATACAAGTCCTCCAGGTACAGTCCCCTGCGTCCGAGAAAGGTGGAAAAGTTGTGGAAGTACACGGCGAAGGCGACGGGCTCGTTTCCGGCATGTCCGAGCAGCACTTCGGTGTGGCTTTTCGGGCCGAAGAGTTCTTCCGCGATGATTTCCTCGGTGGCCGTGACCATGTGGCTCAGTTTTTCATATTCCGCCAGATCTTTCACGAATGAAAGCACCAGCGGCACGTCCTCGCGCGCGGCCCGGCGTATCGACAGTGTTTGCATGTTTTCCGTCATTTGTTCGAATAGACCGATTTCACCGCCTGCGCGAGTTCCATCACGGCGGCGGCATACAGGTTGGACCGATTGTAGCGCGTCAGCACATAGAAGTTGTTGAGGCCCGCCAGGTAGCGGGTCGCTTCGCCCGGCGTGGGCAGATCGATCAGGGCGCAGGGCGCATCGGCATCGGCGCCGGCGCCGGCGCCGACACTGACGCCGACGACAGCGCCGAAGCCGGCGAAATCGCCGCAGCGGTAAGTCGGCTTGATGCCCGCGTCGACGAGCTTGCGGTAATTGTCTCCCTGAACCTCGACCGGAAAGGCCACCGGCTGGCCGGCCTCCCATCCATGCGCCTTCAGAAAGTTGGCGACGCTGCCTATGGCGTCGGCGAAACTGCCGGACAGGTCCTGCCTGCCGTCCCCGTCGTGATCCACGGCGTAGCGGCGATAGCTCCCGGGCATGAACTGGGGAATGCCGATTGCGCCTGCGTACGACCCCTTCAGCGCAAGGGTGTCGATGCCGGCGTCGCGCGCATAGAGCAGGAAGTGCTCGAGTTCACCGCGGAAAAAGGCCGCGCGCGGCCGGTAATCGAAGGCAAGCGTCGTCAGGGCGTCGATGACCCGGTAGCCGCCGGTGTTGCGGCCGTACACCGTTTCCACGCCGATGATGGCGATGATGATTTCTTCAGGCACGCCGTAGAGTTCGACGGCGCGCGCCAGCACCTCGCGGTGTTGTTCACGGAATGCGGCGCCGGCTTCGATGCGCTGCGGCGTGAGGAACAGCGCGCGGTAGGCCTGCCACGACTTGGCGCGCGGCTCCGTCGGCGGGGTGATGGCCTTGATGATGTTCGGCTGGAAGCGCGCCTTGGCGAACAGCATGCGCAGCTCCTTCTTGACGAAACCATGCTTCTCCGCCATTTCATCGATGAACTGGCGCACGTCGTCGCGCTGCGCGTACGGCTTCGGAGTCGGCGCAGCGAAGGCGCTCGCGAAGAACGACAGCCACATGGGCAGCGCCAGCGCGAGCAGCAAGATGCGTACGTGCTTGCGCAGGCTCAAACCCGGAACTCCCGCACCAGCAGGCGCAACTCCGACAGCAGACGCGGGTCGGCCAACTCGCCGTAGCGCAGCGCGATGTAGCGCGCGCCGATGGCGCGTATGCGCTCGGCCTGCGCCGGATGGCGCTCGGCCGTGCGCGCGACATAATCGGCCGGGCCCTCATGTGCGGCGCGGGGACTGCCATTTTTCGCCAACCGGGCGCAGAACCGCAGCCAGAGCCGCTGCGCCGGATCGATCGCACTCATGCGCCGCAGCAGCCACGCGGCGAGCAGCGCGAGCAATCCGCTCACGCCCCAGAACAAGGTCAGCGCCATGTTTTCCCAGCTCGGCTCGCTCATGCCGACGCGGAGCCACTGCATGGACGTGCGTGACATCAGCGGCAGCGGGTCGGTCGAGGGTACCGCCGCGGCCACGCCGGACTCGACCCGCACCGGGGAGGCCGCCGCCGTGGGGTCGAAACGCACCCAGCCGCGTCCTTCCAGCCAGGTCTCGACCCAGGCGTGCGCGTCCGACTGGCGCACGATCATGTATCCGTCTACCGGATTGAGGTCCCCACCCTGATAGCCTGTTACCACGCGCGCCGGCACGCCGGCCGCGCGCATGAGGAAGGTGAAGCTTGAGGCGTAGTGTTCGCAAAAACCCTGCTTGCTGCTGAAGAGGAACTCGTCCACCGAGTCGCGGCCGAGGAGCGGCGGCTCAAGTGTGTACAGGAATCCCTGCTCGCGAAAGTAGGCGAAGGCCTTCTGTGCGATGGCGGCGTCGGACTTGACGCCCGCCGCCCACGACTGCGCCAGTTCCCGCGCGCGCGGATTGAACCCGCGCGGCAGCTGCAGGCCGCGTTTGATCTCGTCGGCCTCGTCGGCGCCGCGCGCGGTGAACGTGGTGTAGGAGCGCATGTCGTAGCGCATGCGCGCGCGGACCGGCGTGCGCGAGATCAGCATGTAGTCGGTGGTGACGTTGGACGCGGGCGGCAGCTTGGCCGCGAGCTCGAGCGCGAACAGCCAGTTGTGGTTGTGCGGCTCGAGCGTGACTTCGTAATCGTAGGGGATGCCGCTCGCTTCGAACTTGAGCTGCCCGAACGGTCTGAATTCCCCGGGGCGCCAGGTGCGCCCGTCGAAATGCCAGAACACCGGGCCGCGCCAGTACAGCTGCGGCTTGGCCGGGACCTCCTTCTGGAACTTGACGCGAAAGGCGATGGCGTCGGATTGGGACAGCCGGCTGATCAGCCCGGGCGACATCGAGTCGGACAGGCCGGTGACGCCGCTGTAGGCGTCCTGCGGCAGGCCCCACAGCGGGCCCTGCACCCGCGGAAACAGGAAAAACAGTATCAGCATCACCGGCGCCGCCTGCACCAGCAGCACGCTTGCGGTCTTCAGGTTGGCGCGCAGCGCGCGCCCGGGAGCGGCGAAATGCACCAGGCTCGCGGTGTTCATCAGCACCGAGGCCAGCATCAGCCCCGCGGTGGGCAGCGTCTGCGAATAGAAGAAATTCGTCAGCGCGAGAAAGTAGGTGAGCAGCACCAGCACCATGGCGTCGCGCGAGGTCTGCAGTTCCAGCAGCTTGAGCGACAGGAACAGCACCAGCAGCGCGACGCCCGAATCGCGGCCGAATATGGTGCGGTAGGTGAAATAGATGCCGATGGTGCCGCCGACGACGAGCATGGCCAGCAGCCATTTCTTCGGCAGCACGTGCTCGCCCAGGCCGAGGTAGATGCGCCAGGCGATCAGGACCACGGCGATCAGGTTGAGCCACCAGGGCAGGCGCGGCATGTGCGGTGCGACCACCAGCGCCAGTCCGGCGAGCAGCCAGAACACGTGGCGCAGCTGCAGGTGCACCACGCCTCTTGCCGCCGACCCTTTTGCCGGCGTCCTATTCGAGCGCATACAAGGCAAGCTCGCGCAGGCAGGTCAGGCGGTGGGCTTCGCCGGAATCGGGTGCCAGCAGCACGCCGGGCAGGCGCAGTCCGTAACGCAGTCCGTCCTTGTCCGCCGCAAGCACCCAGCGCGTCAGGCGCGACAATCTGGATTCGAGGTCCATGCTTTCGGGAAGCTGGTCCCAGGCGAGCCACAGTTCGGCTGCGGCGCGGCCGCTGAACACCTTGGTCTGCAGCCCCTGTTCCCTTGCGGCGGCCTTCCAGTGTATGTGGCGCGGCGAATCGCTGGGCTGATACGCGCGCAACCCGGCGAAGTCGTCGCTGCCGCCGCCGGCGACGCGCTTTTCACCGCGCCCGCCCGAAGGGTCCGGCAGCGGCAGCATGCTGTCGTCGGGTTTGGGATAGACGACGCAGTGCATGTCCGGCCTGATGTAGCTCCAGGCGCGCAGCAGGCCGACCGGAAAGCGCGTGTCCACGGTGATGCGCCCGGGCATCAGCCAGCCGCGCTTTTGCGCTTCGACCGGGATGCTTACCGTGGTGCCGCGCTGTGGCGGAACGTCGCAGCGCGTCGGCTTGCCTTCGTGCCACAGCGCGATGGAGCAGCGCTCGTAGCCCGAGCGGTTTTCTACGAACAGTTCGAACCAGGCCGTTTCTCCGGCGAATACGGGTTCCACGCGGCCGGCGGTGAAGCGCAGGTGCACCAGGTTGCGGAAGGTGTGCAGGATCGCCACCAGCGCCATGCTGCCGAGCAGAAAGGTGAGGATGTATCCGAGCGAGAGGTTGTAGTTGATCGAGCCGATCAGCATCACCGCGAGCGCCACGGCGAAGGCGACGCCGGGCCGCGTCGGCAATATGTAGACGCGTTTTTGCACCAGAAAAATGGTGCCCGGCTCCGGCAGGCGCGGACCGAAGAACAGATTCCAGATCTGCGAGCGGCGCAACAGCTTTTCAAACATCCCGCCGCCCCCGCCCGAATCCGGAACCGTTCGCCCCGAGCCGGCTGCACGCTTTGCGGCCGGGCTTGTTCAAGGGATGGGAACGGCCTCGATCAGCGCCGCCGTCACTTCCGATGAACGCTTGCGCGCGCCCTCGTGCGCCGGCGCCAGGCGGTGGCCGGCCACGCCGGGCAGGACGGCCTGCACGTCTTCGGGCAGCACTTTGTCCCGGCCCTCGAGCATGGTCCAGGCCTTGGCCGCGTGCAGTATGCCCAGCGCCGCGCGCGGGGACAGGCCGTTGGTGAATTCGGGGGCGCGCCGCGTGTGCTCGACGATCGCCTGGATGTAGTCGAGCAGGGCCGAGGCCGCGTGCACCTGGTTCGCGGCGGCCTGCAGTTCGATCAGTTCGCCCGGCGACAGGCATGGCTCGAGCGCGGATACCAGGTTGCGCCGCTCGGCCCCCTGCAGCAGCGCGCGTTCGGCATCCCGGTCGGGATAACCGAGTTCGATGCGCATGAGGAAGCGGTCGAGCTGGGATTCGGGCAGCGGAAAGGTGCCGACCTGGTGCGAGGGATTCTGCGTGGCGATGACGAAAAAAGGCTCCGGCAGCGGGCGGGTTTCGCCTTCGGCGGTGACCTGGTGCTCCTCCATCGCCTCCAGCAGCGCGCTCTGTGTTTTCGGCGTGGCGCGGTTGACCTCGTCGGCCAGGATCAGCTGTGAAAAAATCGGTCCCGGATGAAACTTGAACGAACCGCTGTCGCGATCGAACACGGATACGCCGATGATGTCCGCAGGCAGGAGGTCGCTGGTGAAGGAGATGCGCTGGAATTCCAGGCCCAGGAGCTTTGCCAGCGTGTGCGCCAGCGTCGTCTTGCCCACCCCGGGCAGATCCTCGATCAGAAGGTGGCCGCGGCCCAGCAGGCAGGCCACGGCCAGCCGTATCTGGCGCTCCTTGCCAAGAATCACCTTGCCCGCGTTGGCGATGACGCGGTGGATGGGCGTGTCGCGTGCGGCAAATTTCGTTTCAGCGCGTAGCAGCAAACCGACTCTCCGTTATGTGCGACCTTGAACGCGGAAGCTTTTTCAACAGGCGACCGTCATCTTACGTGGATTTCGGCTAATATTCATTAGAGGCCATTGCAGAATCACCGGAATGGCCCCTGACTTAGGGGAGCACGAGGGGAGGTATCCCCTCGTTTTGTAATATGTGCTCAACACCACTGGTATCAAGAGGGTAAATGGCCACCGCTTTCATCACCCATCCCCACTGCCGCAAGCACGACATGGGCGCCTATCATCCCGAGTGCCCGGAGCGCCTGGGCGCGATCGAGGACCAGCTGATCGCCTCGGGCATCGGGCAGCACCTGACGCATCACGTGGCGCCGTCGGCCGAAATGAAAAGCCTGGCGCGGGTGCACCCGATGGAATACATCAGCCATATTCGCAGCACGTCCCCGGCTGCCGGCACCGCGCACCTGGACCCGGACACCGCCATGAACCCGCACACATGGGACGCCGCGCTGCACGCGGCCGGCGCGGCCGTAATGGCCACGGACCTGGTGATGAGCCGGCAGGCGGACAACGCGTTTTGCAGCGTTCGCCCCCCGGGGCATCATGCGACGCGCAACCGCGCCATGGGCTTTTGCCTGTTCAACAACGTCGCCATCGCCGCACGGCACGCGCTCGAGCAGCACGGACTTGAACGTGTTGCCATCGTCGATTTCGACGTGCACCACGGCAACGGCACCGAAGACATTTTCCGCGATGATCCGCGCGTGCTGATGGTGAGCACCTTCCAGCACCCCTTCTATCCGTATAGCGGCACCGAACACCCGTCACCGAACATGGTCAACGTGCCGCTGGCGTCGGGCTCGGGCAGCCAGGCGTTCCGCGAGGCCGTGACCTGGGCATGGCTGCCGGCGCTGGAAGCGTTCAAGCCGCAGATGCTGTTTTTCTCCGCCGGCTTCGACGCGCACGTCGAAGACGACATGGCGATGATGCGCCTGGTCGATGCGGACTACGCCTGGGTCACGCAGCAGATGAAGGATGTCGCCGACAGGTTCGCCGAAGGGCGCATGGTTTCGGTGCTCGAAGGCGGCTACAATCTGTCGGCGCTGGCGCGCAGCGTGGTCGCGCACATCAAGGTGCTCAGCGGATTGTAAGGACCACCCGCGCATAAACCTAGCGCGGGCTGTTTCACTGCTCGTGCCTGCGATGCGTGTCGTTGCAGATCTCGCCGCATCGTGCCTTCTGCTTAGGGCGTTTGCGCGCGGTTGCTGAGTTTCGGCGCCTCGCGGTACTGTTCCATCGTCGTCACCCCATTGAGGTACCAGGGCTCGCACGAACCGTGGTAAGAACTGGTCCCGAGTTTGTCGAAAACCTTGTCCGGATCGCGGTGCACCGACGTGTCGAAATGCCAGGAATTGAGCGCGTTGTAGCGCACGCATAATTCCTCGCCGCCCTTGCGGCCCCATTTTTCGCAGCCGTTCACCGTCGTCACCACCACGCTCGTCTCCAGATCCTGCACGAAATGCACCGCGCTGCCGGTCTTGTAGTAACGCAGGCTTTTCGCGCCGGTCTGCCGGCTGGAGACGCCGCGGGCCCTGCCAGATGCAGGATCGATGGCCTCGATCACCAGCAGCATGTCGAAGCGCTCGCCCTCGAGCATGCGCCGCAACATGCTGCGCGGCTGGCCGGTGATGTGGAATTCGCAGATCAGGTCGCGCGCTTCGATCAGATCGTCCAGGGCGTCGCTGGCAGATCCCGGCGCGGCGAGCGCCACGAGGACAACGGCTGTAGTCGCCTGGATTCTCATGCCGGTGCGCGTATGAAAATGCAACCAGTACAGTATAGTACTTGGAGCGAATTTCAGAATCGGAATTTCAAAAATTGTCATTCCGCGCGGAGCGAGGAATCTGCTTTTGAATCAAACAAAAAGCAGATTCCTCAGCCTTCGGCTTCGGAATGACAGCTCATTGTGAAATAACCGCGGAATGCCAGGCGCGCCAGGCGGGACCTCGGTTCAGGGCTGGGCCAGCCGCCGCAGCGCTTGCGCGTCGATGACGCGGATCTGCTCGCGTCCGAGTTCGACCCAGCCCCTGTCCTGAAAATTGCTGAGCAGGCGGCTCACCATTTCGCGCACGCTGCCCAGTTCGTCCGCCAGGCCCTGATGGGTTGCGCGCACCACCTCGCCCTTGCCCAGCAGCAGTGCGGCGAGGCGCTGGTCCAGTTTGTGGAACGCCACGGCCTCGACCAGCGACATCAGGTCGGCCAGGCGTTCCGAGAACAGGGCGAAAACGTAATCGCGAAACGGCTTCTGCTCGGCCATCAACCGATGGAACAGCGCCGGCGGCAGGGCGAGCAGGGTCACGGCGGATTCGGCGATGCCGGTCGCCGAATAGTCGGTGCTGCCTAGCAGACAGCTGCTCGATAGCAGGCAGCTTTCTCCGGGTGTGACGCGGTACAGCTGGACTTCGCGCCCGTTGGGCGCGGACTTGACCACGCGCACGCTGCCTTCGAGCAGCATGGGAAAGCCGGTGCAGGGGCTCGCGGCTTCGAACATGATCGCGCCCGAGGGCGCCTGCCGGGCGGTGGAACTGCCGACGATCTCGTTCACTGCGGCGTCGGGCAGCTGCCGGAAGACGGGGAACAATTTCAGCAGCCGTGCTTTCAGCTCGTCCTGTTTCATGCCTTTGATCCTTCGAGTAGCCGTGCCGCCATGTTTTCGAGCGTCACGGAATCGAGCTTGGCCGGTTCGAGCACCTGCGCCTGTGCCAATTGCTCGAAATTCTTCAGTGTTGCGCGGCGATAGGCGGGATCGTAGTGGTTCTCGAGCAGATCGGCCACCAGTTCCTGCCATTGCGCTGCGTCTATCTGCTGCTTCCAGCGCGCAATGATTTCCTTGCTGTGCAGGCCGGCAAGACAATCGAGCTTCGCTTTCAGGTCCTGCGGGTCGCCGAGGAAATGGCCATACTCCCGCACCAGAAAGTCCACTCGCTCCGCCAGGGGCGCCTCGATCCGCACGCAGGGGCTCGCGCGCATGCAGGCGAGCAGCGCGTCGGGCACCTGCAGCTGGCCGATCTTTCTGCTCTCCGCCTCTACATACACTTCGCGTTCGGGATCGAACTTGCGCAGGGTATCCCACACGAGGCTGTCGAACATCTTCTGCGCCGGTTGCGCTATTGCGGGCAGGGTGCCGAGCACCGAACCGCGGTGGCAGGCGATGCCCTCCAGGTCGAGCACCTGAGCGCCGGCGAGAGAAAGCGCCTGCAGCAGGCGGCTCTTGGCGTTGCCGGTCGGTCCGCAGATCACGCGATAGCGGTATTTCCGCGGCAGTTCGGCCATCTGTTCCAGGATGGACCGCCGGTAGGCGCGATAGCCGCCGTCGAGCTGCGCCGCATGCCAGCCGATTTCAGACAGGATGTACGCCATGGCGCCGCTTCTCTTGCCGCCGCGCCAGCAGTACACCAGCGGTTGCCAGTCGCGGCCGTGGGCGAGGAACCGCTCTTCGATGTGGCGCGCGATGTTCTTCGCCACCAGCGCCGCGCCGCGCTTCTTCGCGTCGAAGGGCGACGCCTGCTTGTACAGGGTGCCGATCGCCGCGCGTTCCGCGTCGTCCAGCACCGGACAGTTGATCGCGCCCGGGACGTGGTCTTCGGCGAATTCGGAGGGCGAGCGCACGTCGATGATCTCGTCAAATTCGGCCATCTGTGCTACGGTTGCGACGTTGGGAAATTTCACGGATTTTCCGCTACAGCCGCGTTCGTTCCGGACGCGGCGCCTTTACTTGAAAAATCAGCCGCGAGTTTACACGCAATCGCCGCATTCAAACCGAGTCCCGTCCCCATGAACACTTCCGCCGATGCCGCGTTCCGCCTGACCGAGTTTTCCCACGGCGGCGGCTGCGGCTGCAAGATCGCGCCCGGCATACTCACCGAACTGCTGGCGGCCACGCCCATGCGCGCGCTGCCCAAGGACCTTCTGGTAGGGATGGAGTCCAGCGACGACGCCGCGGTGTATCGCCTGAACGATACGCAGGCGCTGGTCGCCACCACCGATTTCTTCACGCCCATCGTCGACGATCCCTACGATTTCGGGCGCATCGCCGCCACCAACGCGCTGTCGGATATCTACGCCATGGGAGGGCATCCCATCATGGCGCTGGCGATTGTCGGCATGCCGCTGGACAAGCTGCCGATCGGGGTGATCCAGAAGATCCTCGCCGGCGGGGAATCGGTATGCGCCCTGGCCGGCATACCCATCGCAGGCGGGCATTCGATCGACGTGCTGGAGCCGATCTACGGCCTCGTCGGCCTGGGCCTGGTGCATCCGGACCGGGTCAAGCGCAACGACTGCGCCCGGGACGGCGACGTGCTGATCCTGGGCAAACCGCTGGGCGTGGGCATACTGTCGGCGGCATTGAAGAAAGGCAAGCTCTCCACCACCGGCTATGCGCAGATGATCGCGTCCACGACGCGCCTCAATACACCCGGCATTGCCTTGGGTGCGCTGCCGGGCGTCCACGCGATGACCGACGTCACCGGCTTCGGACTCGCCGGGCACCTGCTGGAAATCTGTCGCGGCTCGAAGCTGGGCGCGCGCGTGCGCTTCGACCTGTTGCCGGTCATCGACGAGGCGCTCGACTGGGCGAAGCAGGGGACGAAGACGGGCGCGACCGATCGCAACTGGAAGGGTTACGGCAGCGAGGTCCGCCTGCCCGCGCGATCGCCCGACTGGCAGCGCGCGCTGATCACCGATCCGCAGACCAGCGGCGGGCTGCTCGTCGCCTGCGATGCGGATGCCGAGTCGCAAGTGCTGGCGGAATTCAGACGGCAAGGCTTCGATGCCGCCTGCCGCATCGGACAAATGGTGGCGGGGCAGGGCCTCAGCCTGGAGTGATGCTCGCCCGCTGAGCGGCGCCCCGGCGCAGACGCATTCCTGGCGCCGCCCTCAGGCGCAGACGCTGCCCTCGAACAAGCGCCGCGCAGTGCGATAGAACGAACCGCTGGCGACGTGCCAGACGCCGTTGTCGCAGCCGGCCTGCGCGCCCACGGTGAGAACACCCGAAGGCATGCCGAGGCGCAGCTTCTCGCCCGCGCCGCGCCGGGCCGCACGCCACACGGTGCTGCCTTCGATGCGCGCCGCCACCGCGGCGCAAAGGGAGGCGGTCAGCGGCAGCGCGCGATGCGGCTGGCCATTGGAGAGCATGCGGATCGTGAGGTCGGTCGCATCGGCGGCCAATGCCTCGCCCGTCAGCGTGAGCGCATCCTGCGGCGGCGAAACGAAACCGATGAACGGCACCGCCTTGCGCGCGCGCGCTTCTTCCAGCGTCCCGGCTATGCCCATCGCCATGGACGCGTACAGCCGGATCGTCGCCAGCCGTTCCATCGCGGCGGTGTTGCGTTCGAGTTCGTCCGGCATCTCCGTGCCCTTGAGACCGAGTGCTTCGGCGGCGACGAAGGCGCAGGCGTTGGCGGCGTCTATCATCGAAATCTCCATTCTGCCCACGCCGGGAATGTCGAGCGTGTCGAGTGCGCGCCCGCTTGGCAGCAGCCTGCCCGTGGTGGCGCCGCCGGGTTCGATGAAGTCCAGGCGCACGGGCGCGCCGGTGCCGGCGATGCCGGGGATCGCGAGATCTCCCCCGACCACGGCGCGGCCGCCGCTCACGGCGAAGGTCGAATGAATGATCTTGCGCGTGTTGGTGTTGAATATGCGCACCGTGATCTCTCCGTCCGCGGCGGGAACGATGCCTTCCTCCACCGCGAACGGGCCGACCGCGGACGACATGTTGCCGCAGTTGGCTCCGTAGTCGACGCGCGCCTCCTGAATCTGGACCTGGGCGAAGGTGTAGTCGATGTCGGCGTCCGCGCGCGCCGATGGCGCGATGACACACACCTTGGACAGCGACGAGACGCCGCCGCCCATGCCGTCGAGCTGGCGGCCGTAGGGGTCGGGGCTGCCCATGGCGGAAAGAAATATCGCGTCCCATGCCGCGCGCTCCGCCGGCAGGTCGCGTGCGTGAAACATGATCGCCTTGCTCGTGCCGCCGCGCATGAACACGGCTGGATACTTTTTTTGTGCCATAGGTTTCTCGAGTATTCCTGTTTCTGTCATTCCGAGCGCGGAATCTGCTTTTCGACGGCGGCAAGAAGCAGATTCCTCGGGCTTCGCCCTCGGAATGACAGTTCTAAGCGCAGGCGCCGTATCGGTCATGCGGTTTCACTTCAGCATCGGCGCGAGCGCCTTCCAGACGTTGTCGAGGATGATGGGCTGCGCCGCGGCGATCGGATGCAGGTTGTCCGCCTGAAACAGCTCGCGCCGGTCGGCCACGCCCTCCAGCAGGAAGGGGGCGAGCCCGGTCTTGTATTCACGCGCGAGATCGACGTAGATCTGGGCGAACTGCCGCGCATAGCTCTCGCCGTAATTGGGCGGCATGCGCATGCCTGCGAGCAGCACGCTGCTCCCGGCTTTCTTGCTTGCGCGCACCATCCCGTCCAGGTTGGCGCGCATCTGCGCCAGCGGCAGCCCGCGCAGGCCGTCGTTCGCGCCGAGTGCGAGTATGACCATCGCCGGCTTGTGCGTGCGCAGCGCCTCCGCCATGCGCGCAGCGCCGCCGCTGGTCGTTTCGCCGCTGATGCTGGCGTTCACCACTGTATAATCCAGTCTCTTTTGCTGCAGCCGCGCCTGCAGCAGTGTGGCCCAGCCGGCATCCTGGGCGAGGCCGTAGGCTGCGGACAGGCTGTCCCCGTAGACCAGGATGGCTCCGCCGGCCCAGGCGCTGAGGGGCATGCAGACCATCAAACAGGCAAAAAACAATTTTCGCAGCATGTCCCAACCGATCGACACTTACATGGTAAAGGCGGCCGGCCTGTCAAAACAGGTTCCGAACGGCTCCGGCACGCTCGCTATTCTGCATGAGATCGACCTCGAGGTGATGGCGGGCGAGGCGGTGGCCATCGTCGGCGTTTCGGGGTCGGGGAAATCGACGCTGCTGGGGCTGCTCGCCGGCCTGGACACGCCAAGTTCCGGCAGCGTGCACCTGGATGGAGCGGATCTATTTGCGCTGGACGAGGACGGCCGGGCGGCGCTGCGGGCGAAGCTCCTGGGTTTCGTGTTTCAGTCGTTTCAACTGCTGCCGGCGCTCAACGCCATGGAAAACGTAATGTTGCCGCTGGAACTCGCAGGGACGGGCGACGCGGCGAATCTGGCGACGGCCATGCTGGCGCGCGTAGGCCTGGGCGAGCGCCTCGGGCATTATCCGAAGCACCTGTCGGGCGGCGAGCAGCAGCGCGTGGCGCTGGCACGTGCGTTCGTGATGCAGCCCAAGCTGCTGCTCGCCGACGAGCCCACGGGAAACCTCGACGCCGCGACCGGCGCGGCCATCATCGACCTGATGTTCGCGCTCAATGCGGCGGCAGGCACCACGCTGGTGCTGGTGACGCACGACGACGCCATCGCCCGCCGCTGCCAGCGCCAGATCCGCCTGGTCAGCGGGCGTATTCAATCACCGACATAGACGAACGGCGCCCAGAAATAGGGATGGGCGCGCGAATAGCGCTGTCCCCCGGCATCCAGCGGCGCAGCGCGTATGCCCGCGCGCGCTTTCGCCAGTGCCGTCGTCGCGGGATTGCCCAGCGCAAGATTGCGAAACATGTCGGTCATGAGCTCTTTCGTCGACAGGCTTTCCACCGCCCAGTGGCTGACCACCAGGCCGCGCGCGCCGGCGAACATGAATGCGCGCGTCAGTCCGGCGAAGCCTTCGCCGTTGTAGGCCTCGTCGCTCTCGCCCGCGGTATTGCACGCCGACAGCACCACCAGTTCCGCATTCAGGTTCAGTTCCTCGATCACCTCGCGCATGGTGAGCAGTCCGTCCTCGCCGTTCAACTCGCCGACCAGGCTGAGTATCAGCGCCGGCTGGCTGACCGCGGCCGTGCGCGCGGCACTGCCGCCGCCAGTCGCCTTTGCCGGCCTGCCCGGCGCCTCGCCCTCCGGTCCGGCCGCCAGCTCGTCCGCGATCGTGTCGAGCTTCAATTGCAGGAATTCCGCGCCCAGCAGGCCGTGTGTGGCGAAATGCAGGAAGCGCGTGTCCTTCAGGTCCGCCGCCTTCAAGCTGCGCTCCTGCGCCCGGTCGCGCAGAAACAGGTCGGTCCTGCCTCCGAGCGCGCCGGCGATGTCGCGCGCTTCGTCCGCGGTCTCAGGCAGACGCGGAATGCTGATGCGCTCGTCCGCGCCCCGGCGCATCAGGCTGCGCAGGGTGGCGTCGGTCCCGGGCGCGTGCGCGCCTGCGGCCCCCTCGCGCTCGAATACCGGATCGGCGAAGGAAACGAGGTTGCGCCCGAACGCGGCGTGCGGCACGGCGTAGAAGCGCTGCGACGCAAGCGCCGACAGGCTGGGCAGGTAGGCGAACTCGAAGCGCTCGCCGAGGTAGGAGAGCGTGGCGTATTCGTTGAACAGCAGCTTGTTCGAGCGGCGCTCGGCCTCGAATCTTCGCCGGTCTTCGGGGCCGTAGTGCGGCACCAGCATTTCCAGCGGCAGGGTGAGCAGCGCGCTGTCGCCCACCACCAGGATGCGGCCGTCTTTCGGCAGCAAAGGTTCGACCGGCTTCACCAGGATTTCATACAGACTGTTGAGCGTCTCCGGTTCCAGCTTGGACAAGCTGGCGATCGAGGTCGCGGCCTGCTCTTCGGCGCGGCGCGCGGCGCGCACCAGCTTGATCACCTCCTCGCGCTTTTGCGCAACGACCTGGACGCTGAAACGCTCTTTGCTTACGAGGAACACGGCCACGGTCTGCGGCAGAAGAAAATAGCAAAGCACGGTCTCGCCCGGCTTCAGCAGGCGCTGCTGCAGGTCTTCGACCGTTACCGGGCGTGGCGCAATCAGTTCCATGTAGCGCGGGAAATCGCGCCACAGCCGGTCTTCGATCGCTTTATCAGGGGATCGATCTCGCGCCGCGGCGCGTCGGAGTCTTCCCCCGGTTCGTCGCTGTCGCGGGTGGAGACGGAACGCGTGCGCCGCAACTCGCCGATGTCGCGCAGTGCCGCGTCGCGCTCGGTCTTCAGCGATTGGAACTGTGCCGAGCCGGCGAACTTGCCCACGTCGGCCTGGCGCAGCATCTCGGTGAACATGCGGCTCTGGGTGCGCGACACCACTTCGAGCGCCTCCCGGTCGTAGCCACCCGCTTTTTCGCCTTGATGCAGACGCAGCAGCAACTGTACCGTGGCGTAATAGTGCGGGACGAACTGCGCGATGAATCCCTGGCGCGTTTCCTCGTCCAGGCCGCGGGTGGAGGCGAACAAGCGGTCGATTACCTGCAGCGATTCCCGATACAGATCGAGGGCGTCGCGATCGCGCCCGCGCGCGACGAGAAAGCGCGCATAGCGCGTCGAGCGGTGCACGAAACTGAATTCGGCGCCGGAGCGCCGGCTGGCGTCGACGGCCTTGCGGTACTCTGCGTCGGCCTCGGGGAAGCGGCGGTGCTTTTCGTGCACCTGCGCCAGCACCTCGTGCAGCCAGATGGCGTCGGTGCTGTCGCGGCCCAGGATTTTTTCACCGGCCGCGGCCAGGGCGAGCGCTTTCTCCGCCTCGTCCTCCTTGCCCTGCCGGAACAGCGCCCAGCCCAGGGTGATGTTCGCCGCCAGCGCATCGCGGCTGCTGCCGTCGCGGCCGCGCCCGGCGGCGGCAATGGAAAGGCGCGCCTGGGATTCGGCGTCCGGGAATTTTCCCTGGCCGGCGTATCTGGCCGCGAGCCGGTTGTGGGCCGTCGCGAGCCGGCGCAGTTCGTTGGGGCGTTGCGCATCCTTGCCGCTGTCGATCGCCATGAGAAAGGCCTTCTCCGCCTCGTCCGCGCGTCGCAGCGACTGCATCACGTCGCCGTATAGCACGTAGGCGGGCAACAGGCCGGGGTGCGGCGGCGGGGTGAGCTCGCTCTGGCGCTTCAGGATCGCGCGCGCGATCTCGGCCGCTTCGGCGAGCTTGCCCTGGGCGCGCAAGGCGTGCCCGAGCCAGAGCATGCTGTCGAGGGCCGGCTTGCTGGCAGGGCCGAACTCCTGCTCCCGCAGTGCGAGTGCCTTGCGCAGCACCGTCTCGGCTTCGCCGGCTTTTCCCTGCACGACCAGCACGCTGCCGAGCAGGCCGTAGGCCTGGGCCGTTTGCCTGTCGTTCCTGATGGCGGATATCGCCTGGCGCGCCGCGTCTTCGGCCGCTGCGAGGTCGCGTATGCGGAATGCCTCGCGGCCTTGTTCCATCAGGAGCGGAAATTCCTTTCCGCCGCCGCGTCCTTTCTGCGCCGTGGCGTCGGTCGCGGCGCAGCCGAGTGCGAAGGCCATCGCGGCCAGGACCAGGCGGACGCACGCGGCGCATTCTGTTGGGAGGGGAAATGCAGACCGTCCGCTGCGCATGAATTCGCCCGCCTGTTGGAAATTCCCTCCGGGGCGGAGGGGCCGGCCATTATAATTCGATCTCCGTTACAGCCCCTCCGATTCGATGGCGACACTGAAACTGGCAGGCCGCATGCTGCAGCGCGACTGGCGCGCGGGCGAACTGCGCGTGCTCGCCCTCGCCCTGGTGATCGCCGTGGCCAGCGTCACCAGCGTCGCGTTCTTCGCCGACCGCGTGTGGCAGGCGCTGACGCTAGAAGCCAACCAGATGCTGGGCGCCGACGTGCTGCTGGTATCGGACCGCCCCTTCGCGCCGGAGATGCGCGCGGAAATCGCCACGCGCGGCCTGTCCCGCGTCGACGGCACCAGCTTCGTCAGCATGGCGCGCGCGGGCGAGGCGACCCAGCTCGCCGGGGTCAAGGCGGTGAGCGCCGGGTATCCCCTGCGCGGCAAATTGCGCATCGCGCCGCGCCTCAACGCCGAGGACGCCGAAACCGACGCCATTCCGGCGCGCGGCGTGGTCTGGCTGGACGAGCGCCTCTCCGCGGCGCTGGGCGTCGAAACGGGACAGAGCGTCGAGCTCGGCAACGCGCGCTTCACCGTCGGTGCCGTGCTGACACTGGAGCCGGATCGCGGCCTGAGTTTTTTCAATATCGCGCCGCGCCTCTTGATGCACATGGACGATCTGCCCTCCACCGGGTTGATACAAACGGGCAGCCGCGCGAGCTACCAGCTGTATGTCGCCGGTCCGCGCGCCGCGACCGAGGCCTTCGATCGCTGGGCCAAGCCGAAACTGGGGCCGGGGCAGCGCATCGAAAGCCTGGGCAACGCGCGGCCCGAAGTGCGCGCGGGCCTGGACCGCGCGCAGCAGTTCCTCGGCCTCTCCGCCATGCTGGCGGTGATACTCGCCGCCGTCGCCATCGCGCTCTCGACGCGCCGCTATACCCAGCGCCATCTCGACGGCTACGCCGTGATGCGCTGTTTCGGCGCGCAGCAGGGTCGCTTGCTCGCCCTGTTCAGCTGGGAATTCGTGCTGCTCGGCCTCGTTGCCTGTGCCGCCGGCTGCGTGCTCGGCTACGCCGGCCAGGCGGCGATCGCGCGCTGGCTGACCGATTTTGTCGCCTCGTCGCTGCCGCAGCCCGGGTTCTATCCGGTGCTGCAGGGATTCGCCGCCGGATTGCTGCTGCTGCTCGGCTTCGCGCTGCCGCCGTTGCTGCAACTGAAGAGCGTGCCGGCGATACGCGTGATCCGGCGCGAAACCGGCGCGCCCAGGCAGGGCGCGCTCGCCGCCTATGCGCTGGGATTGGGCGCGCTTGCGGCGCTGCTGGTGTGGCAGGCGGGTGAGTTCAAACTTGGTGCCACGGTGTTCGGCGGTTTTGTAGCGGCCTTCGTTCTTTTCTGGCTGGCCGGCCTGGGCGCCTTGCGCCTGTTCGCCGCGCTCGGGCGTTCGGGCAGCGTGTCCTGGCGCTACGGTCTCGCCAACCTGCGGCGGCGCAGCCGCGCCAACGCGGTGCAGATCGTGTCGCTGGCGCTGAGCCTGACGGTGATGCTGCTGCTGGTGTTCATCCGCGGCGATCTGCTCGAATCCTGGCGCGCCAAGCTGCCGCAGGATGCGCCCAACCGCTTCGTCGTCAACATCCAGCCCGACCAGGTGCAGCCGCTCGCGCAATTCCTGGCGCAAAACCGGGTCGAAGTGCCGGCCACCTATCCCATGGTCAGGGCGCGGCTGACCTCGATCAACGGCCGCGCGGTCGGCGCCGCGGACTACACCGACGAGCGCGCCAAGCGCCAGATCGACCGCGAATTCAACCTGAGCTTCATGCAGGCGATTCCGCCCGGCAACCAGGTGACGGGCGGGCGCTGGTTCGGCGCCGACGATTTTGCGCGCGGCTCGGTCTCGGTCGAGGTGTGGATCGCAGAACGGCTGGGCATCAAGCTCGGCGACGCCTTGAGCTTCGCGGGCGGCGGCGCCAGCGTCACCGTGCCGGTGACCAGCCTGCGCAAGCTCGACTGGGACACGATGCGGCCCAATTTCTTTTTCGTCACCACGCCCGGTGCGCTGGCGGCCTTTCCGGCGAGCTACATGACCACGTTTCGCCTGCCCGAGGCGGACGCGAAGTTCACCGCGCGCCTGACGCAGGCCTTTCCGAATCTCACCGTGATCGACGTCAGCGCCATCATGCGCCAGATCAACGGCGTGCTCGACCAGGTGATCCGCGCGGTGCAGTTCGTGTTCCTGTTCGCGCTCGTCGCCGGCGTGCTGGTGCTCTACGCGGCGCTGCTCTCGACCCAGGACGAACGCCTGCAGGAGGCGGCGCTGATGCGCGCGCTGGGGGCGAGCCGCGCCCAGGTGGCCGGCGCGCAGCGCGCCGAGTTTCTCGCACTGGGACTGGTGGCGGGCGTGCTTGCTTCCGCGGGCGCGACGGCGATCGGCTACGTGCTGGCCGAGCGCGTGTTCCAGTTTCCGTGGCAGTTCAACGCCGCGATCTGGATCGCAGGTCCCCTGGCCGGCCTTGCCTGCGTCACGCTCAACACCTGGCTCGGCGGGCGCGCCGCGCTCAATCATCCGCCCATGCTGGCGCTGCGCGAAGCCTGACGAAGCGGGTCCTGGACCGCGATATCTCAATAGGGTGGCGAAAAAGGGGGCACGGCCCCTTTTATATCCCCCAAATTGGAGGCCGTTGAGATTCGCTTCCCTTCGGAAAGCGAATCTCAACAACCTTTCAAGTAATCAACAGCTTTGCCGATGTTATCAGTAGCATCGGAGAAAATCGTGGACTTGATCGGCGGCATCAAACCGGCGGAAAACAGGCTTGGCGGGCGCAACCCCGGACAGGGCAAGGGAAAGTCCGTGCCGAAGAATGCCCGTAGCGGTGGCTTGGACGAGAAGATCGACGCGACGACCGAGGATGCTGCATCGCCCGATATTCACGCCCGGCTTGGAATGAAGGTGGACACCACCGTTTGACCGGCGATGCGCCGGGGCGTCCCGCTTTTGTGCCACGGTTACAGGGTAAACTGCGAACTCGCAAGCCATCCGGTCGCACAGCGTGAAAAAAATCGCCGCATCCAAAGAAGTGCCAGACTTCGAGCCGGAGTTCGTCGCCGGAGTGACGAAAATATTCGACGAGTTGATCCCCTTCAACCGCGTGCTGGGTCTGAGGATCCTGTCGCTGAAGGCGGGCGGTGTTGTCGGGCGCATCGACATGCGTCCGGAATTGATCGGTCACTTCCTGACCAACCGGCTTCACGGCGGGGTCATCAGCGCCGGACTGGACGCCATGGGTGGGGTCGCCGTGATGGCGGCGATCGGCGCGCGCCACATGGACGAAGCGCCGGCGCAGCGCCTGCACCGGTTCGCCAAGCTGAGCACTATCGATCTGCGCGTAGATTACCTGCGGCCGGCCACCGACGATCGCTTCGAACTGCATGCCGGCGTGTTGCGCCTCGGGTCGCGCGTCGCGACGACCCGCATGGAGTTTCTGGGCGCGGACGGCGAACTCCTCGCGAGCGCCGCCGCGGCGTACATCGTTTCATGATTGCGGGTTTCCCGACTTCGGCAAGAGAGGGTGCCATGAGGAACTGCCTGATCCTGTTCGCGGGTGTCCTGCTATAACTGCGAAAACTTCAATCGCTGCGAGGAGGATTACCGCGCCTGTTACGCGCAGTGCGGCGGCAGCGTGACCAGGATCGTCGAGTGACGACGGCGGCGATTTACAAGCCGAGAACTACGACCGTCCTTTTCGGGTGATCACTTGGCCGCGGCCGGGGTGTCCTGGGCCTTGTTCTTGCCGGCGAGAGACTTGATCAGACCGTCAACGCCGCCGTTGCGGATCTGGGTGTTGAAGGTTTCGCGATAGTTCGTGACCAGGCTTACGCCGCCGACCGCAATTTCATACACCGACCAGCCCCTGGGCGTCTTCTCCATGCTGTAGTCGATGTTGATCGGTTCGCTTCCCGCTTGCTTGACCTGCGTCCTTACCGTGATCTGCGTGTCTCCCGCGGCGGTGCGCACCGGTTTGAACTCGAAAGCCTGGTTTCTGTAGGCCGACATCGCGCTCGAGTAAGAGCGCACGAGCAGGGTGCGGAATTCGTTCGTCAGCGCTTTTTGCTGTTCCGCGCTCGCCTTGGCCCAGTTGCCTCCGGCGGCGATCGCGGTCATGCGGCTGAAATCGAAATGCGGGCGCACCTTGGCCTCGACCAGTTCGTTCATCTTCTTCTGTTTGTCCGGGTGGGCGTCCTTCTCCTGCTTGATGATCTCGAGGACTTCAGTAGTCATTTGCTTGATCTGCGAGTCGGGCGCGGGCCCCTGCGCCTGGATCGCGGTCGAGAACGGGAAAAGGCACAGCGCAAGAAACAGTTTGATCATCATGATCTGGCTCGTTCAAGGGAAGAATAACGGTTTGCCGGACGATGCTTCGCCCGCGAATCAAGGCTATCAGCTTTCAGGCGCGACTGACAAGGCTGTTCGCCGGCGCCGTTTGGCAGCGGGGCTGCATGCAGCGGAAGCGGAACTGTGCGTAACTGCGTCATCGATAGGGGGCCGGCTCAGGCGGGATCCCGGTGCGCGCCCTGCGCATTGGCGAAACGCGCCACCGCCTCGCACAAATCTTCGACCGAGTTCGGCTTGTAAATCAGTTCGCGTATTCCGGCGGCGGGGGCCTTGGCGCGCAGCTCCTCGGTGATGTAGCCCGAGGCCATCACCACCGGAAGATCGGGCCGGATTTCTTTCAGCGCCTGCGCCACCTCCAGTCCCGACATGCCCGGCATGTAGTAGTCGGTCACCGCGATGTCGAACTCACCGGGGTCGGCCCGCACCGCCTCGAGCGCTTTGCGCGGTTCGGTGTAGCCGCTGAAGCGGTAGCCCTGGCGCTCGAGCAGGCGCTTCATCAGGAAGATGATGGCCTCTTCGTCGTCGAGGTAGAGCACGTGCTTTCCCTTGCCGTGAACGCGCCCGGCTTCCGGGGCGGGGGCAGGGACGACGGCGTCTGCAACCGGTACCTCGACCGCTGGAAAAAAGATGCGGAAGGTGCTGCCCTCGCCCGGGGAACTCTCCACTTCGATGCTTGCATCGTGCACCTGCACGATGCCGTGCACGACCGACAGGCCCAGGCCCGTGCCCTTGCCCGCCGGCTTGGTGGTGAAGAACGGCTCGAAAATGTGCGAGCGCGTGGCTTCATCCATGCCCGGCCCGTTGTCGCTCACCGTGAGGCGGGCGTAGCGGCCGGGGCGAAGTTCGCCCTGCGCTTTGCCGGGCAAGAGCTCATACGTGTCCAGGCGGATGTCGACCACGCCCGGCCGCCCCTGGTCCTGAGCCGCCTGCGCGGCATTGGCGCACAGATTGAGCAGCATCTGCTTGACCTGCGCCGCATCCGCCAGCACCGCGGGGGTATCGGCAGCGCAATCCACGCGCAGTTCCGTCATCGCCGGAAGCGTGGCGCGCATGAGGCGCGCCGTCTCCACCACGACCAGCGCCAGCGACATCGGCTTGCGCTCGAGTTGCTGCCGCCTGCCGAAAGCGAGAATCTGCTGCACCAGGTCCTTTGCCCGGCGGCCCGCCTTGCCGATTTCCTCCAGACTCTCCAGTGCCGGGTGGCCCGGCCCCACGTCCTGACGCGCCAGTTCCACGTTGCCGACGATCGCCGCCAGCGCATTGTTGAAGTCGTGCGCCACGCCCCCGGCGAGTGTGCCCAGCGCTTCCATCTTCTGCGATTCGCGCAACTGCCCTTCGAGCTGGGCGCGCGCCTCCTCGCCGCGTTTGACTGCGCTCAGGTCTTCGCTGAATATCAGGATGCCGCCCACGGTTCCCTGCCGGTCGCGCCAGGGCAGCACTTCCCAGCGGATCCACTGCACCGAACCGTCGGCGCGGTCGAAACGCTCGGCCTCGGACCCCAGTTCTTCCCCGGCCAGGGCGCGACGGTGGATTTCTTTCCAGTGCGCCGGAATTTCAGGGAAAACATCGTAGTGACACGATCCGCGAATCTCGCGTTCGCCAAGACCGTAGTCGTGCATCCAGCGGCGGCTCGCGCTGATGTAGCGCATGTCGCGGTCGAACATCGCCAGTGCCACCGGTGCGTGATCGATGAACAGCTGCAGGTTCTGCTCGCTCGTCTTCAGCGCCTCTTCCCTTTGCGCCACGGCACCGAGCAGGCGATTGAAACCGCCGATCAGTTCGCCGATTTCATCCTTGCTCGTGACGGGAATGGGCTGCGGTGGCTGGCTCGAGCCGGACAGGGTGTCCATGGTTCTTGTCGCGGCAATTATCGGAGAAAGCTGGCGCCTCAACATCCACCATGTAGTCCACCACACCAGGATGCCTGCCAGCAGGGTGAGCAGGGTGGTCGCCAGCAGCATGCGCTCGCGCATTGCGCGTATCGGTGCAAAAGCCTCTTCGGTGGGCAGCGAGACCACGACCGACCAGTTCGCGACCGGCACGCCCTTGGCAGAGGTCAGCATTTCCACGCCACGGGCGGTGACGATTACCTCGTAGCCGTCGCTGCCCTGCATGCGGCGATCGATGTACGGGTTGACGCCCGGGGCCGGGAGCGCTTCCATCGCACGGCTCTTCTCCGACGCGGTGACGATCAGACGATGCTTCCGGTCGGCAATGATGTAGCCGCCGGACTTGCCATACTTGCTTCCCGTAATCTTGTCCAGAAAGCTGGGTCTGCTCAGATCGGTCGTGCCCGCCAGGGCGCCGACTACGCTGCCGCTGGCATCCTTGATGGGTGCAGCCATCGTTATGAGCGGACCCGGAAGTTTCTTCCCCCTGATCGGCCGTCCGATGCCGGATTTTCCTTCCTTCAGCGCGGCGGCGATGTAATCCCTGTCCATGTAATTGAGGCCGGTCCGCCCGGTCGAGCGGGGGATGTCGGCTATCGCGGTGCCGTCGGGACCGAGCGCGATGACGCCGGCGTTGAACAGAGCCAGGAAGATCGGTCTCTGCTCCATTCGCGCCTGCAAGGCTGCCGCATCTTTCAACAGGGACGGGCTGATGGTCGCCCCCACGGTTTCCAGCGCCCGAAGACGGTTGTCCAATTCTTCGTTGACTTGCGCGGCCAGCAACGAAACCGTCGAGAACTGCTGTTCGCCAAGTTGTCGCTGCATATCTTCGCGCAGGACCGCGCTTGCATAGAACGCCACAGACCAGATTGCGATCAGGAAAACAACCAGCGTGAACAGCGTCACCCTGGCCTTGATCGATCGCCACCGGAAGAAGCTTTGGAGCATGCTGTGTTTCGCCGCCTGATGTTTGGAAAGAACTTCGGTCGGGAACCAGATCCAGTCTGCATCCTGCTTGTAGCAAATGGGTTGATTTGAGTCAATTGCGGTGTCAAAGTACTTCCGATAACCATTCGCAAGCATTGCCGGCCGTCGGATGCGTGCGTCGGGCGCAAGATCGGCACAGGTGGGCCTGGCGCGTTTCTCACCGACTTGGGCGCAAAACACGCAGGGCGGATAAACTTGCGCCAGAAAAGCTGCTCGCGCCAGGCGACGCAGCGCGAAAGAAGGGGGAGACATGTTGAAGCGAATCGTGGCCGTCGTGCTGGCGCTTGCCGCCTGGGCGCCGCAATTGCAGGCGCAGGGGTATCCGAACAAGCCGATCCGCGTGGTGGTCGGCTACACGCCGGGCGGTTCGGCCGACGCAGGCATACGCCCGTTGGCCAAGGTGCTCGAGACTTTGCTCGGCCAGCCGCTGGTGATGGAATACAAGCCCGGCGCGGCGGGCAGCGTGGCGATGGAATATATCGCCAAGGCGCCGCCCGACGGCTACACGCTTTACTATTTCGACAGCGGGCCGCTGACGGTGGCGCCGCACCTGAACAAGGTCGGCTACGACAACCTCAAGTCGTTCACCCATCTGGGCCATGTCTGCGGCAGCGGCAGCATGCTGGTGGTGCATCCGTCGACGCCGTTCAACAGCGTGGCGGAGCTGGTGGCCGCGTCCAGGCAGGATCCGTCCAAGTGGAGCTACGGCACCTCGGGGGTGGGCGGGCCGCACCACTTGTCGGGCGAGTATTTCAAGAGCGTGACCGGGGCGAACCTGCTGCACATTCCCTACAAGGGCGGCGGCCCGGCGATGACCGATCTGATGGGCGGGCAGGTGCCGATGCTGTTTTCCTCGCTGGGCCCGGTGGTGGGCGCGGTGAAAAGCGGCAAGATACGGGCGCTGGCCGTGACTTCGCCCAGGCGCTCCGGCGCCTTTCCCGACGTGCCGACCATGGACGAAGCCGGCTTGAAAGGCTTTGATTCCACCGCGTGGTACGGACTCGTCGGGCCGGCGGGCCTGCCGCCCGAGGTGGTCACGCGGCTGACGCAGGCGATCGCCAAGGCGGGCGAGGACAAGAATCTGCAGGCGCAGCTCAACGCCACCGGATGCGATGCGGAATTCCTGAATCCGGCGCAGACCGTTGAAAAGATCAAGGCTGATTTTGCCAAGTGGGGTCGCGTGGTCAGGGACGCCAATATCAAGGCTGATTGAGTCGCCCCGTGGCGTCGCGGCATCGCCGCATTTTCAGGACAGGTGACAGGGTTGCATTCCGATACGCGAAATACGGCCGCACAACCGACGGACGCCGATCTGGAGCAGGCGCGCCGGCATTTCATCGAGGGCAACGTGCATTTCGAAGCGGGCCGCTTTGCCGAGGCGCGCTCGTGTTTCGAAGCGGCGCTGGCCCTGGCGCCCGGCCGCGCGTCGGTGCTGGCCAATCTGGGCGTCACGCATATCCGCCTGGGACAATGGGCAGAGGCCATCCCGGCATTGCAGCAGGCGACGGCTGCCGACCGTGGTCAGTCCGATGCCTGGCTCAACCTGGCCATCGCGCATATGGCGCTGGCGCAATGGCAGGCCGCGGCGGTTTCTCTGGCGCGCGCGCTGGAATTGGAGCCCGGGCACGCCGGCTTGTGGTTGATGTGCGGCCAGTGCCGGTTGCGCCTCGGCCTCGTCGAGTCGGCGTTGCAGGCTTTCGATCGCGCGGTGGAGGCGGATCCCGATCTTGCCGCGGCATGGAGTGAGCGCGGCAGCCTGTTGCGCGAATTGCATCGCCTCGACGAAGCGGCGCTGTGTTTCGAAAAAGCGCTGGCGCTGGGCGCCGATCCCGCCTTGCATGGCTACTACCTGGCTTCGGTGCGCGGCTCGCCGGGCCCCACCGCGCCGCCGCGCCAGTACGTGGAAGCGCTGTTCGACGATTACGCCGGCGATTTCCAGGCGCACCTGTTGGAGAAGCTGCAGTACCAGGCGCACGAATCGCTCTTACGCCCGCTGCTTCAGGCCGGGCGTCGCTATCCGGTCGTGCTGGACCTCGGCTGCGGCTCCGGCTTGTGCGGTCAGCTGATTCAGCCGCTCGCCGGCGCGATCGACGGCGTCGATGTCTCCAAGGCGATGCTGGAGCACGCGCGCGGGCTGGCGGTGTACCGCGAGCTGGTCCATGCCGATCTGGTGTCGCACTTGGGCGAAACGCCGCGCCGCGCCGACCTGGTGCTGGCGGCGGACGTGTTCATCTATGTCGGAGAACTGTCGGCGGTGTTCCAGTCCGTGCGCCGCATTCTCGAGCCGGCGGGCTGTTTTGCCTTTACGGTCGAACTGTCGCAGGAGGGGCAGGATTTCCGACTGCTGCACAGTCTTCGCTATGCGCATTCGGAGGCATATGTCCGCCGCCTGGCGCAGGCCCACGGGTTCATGGTGCGCAACGCGTTTGCCGCGCCTTTGCGCTACGATCAGCGTCAGCCGGTCCAGGGCCTGTATGTTTATCTGGAGCCGGATTCGGGCGGCGCGTGATCCTGGCTTTCACGTAACCGGCGCTTGAGCAGCTTGCCGTTGGCGTTGCGCGGCAGCGGGCGATCGACGAAGGTGATGAAGTCCGGAACCTTGTAGTCGGCAAGGTGGCGCGCGCAATGGGCGCGCAGCGCCTCTTCCGTGAAGGCCGGATCGGAACGGGACACGAAGGCGTGGGTCTTTTCGCCCAGCACCGGATGGGCGCGGGCGATCAGCGCCGATTCGGTCACCGCCGGGTGCAGGGACAGGACATTCTCGACTTCGGCGCAGAACACCTTGTAGCCGCCGCGGTTGATCATGTCCTTCTTGCGGTCGAATATGCGCAGGTAGCCGCCGGCGTCAATGGAGCCGATGTCGCCCGACCTCCAGTAGC
>JAPLRD010000274.1 GCA_026399375.1 Pseudomonadota bacterium | reverse complement strand
TGAGTTTGCCGCCGAACACCGGGCAATCCTTGATCGCCGCGTTGAGCATGCCCGGCAGCTTCAAGTCGATGCCGTATAGCTGTTTGCCGGTAACCTTGTCGCGCGTGTCCAGGCGCTTCAGCGGCTTGCCGATGATCTTCCACTCTTTCGGATCCTTCAGCGGCACGTCCTTGGGCACTTCGAGTTTGGCCGCTGCGCTGGCGACTTTGCCGTAGGTGGTCTTGCGGCCGGACGGCTTGTGCGTGATCACGCTTTTCGCCGCCACGCACTCCGCGGCGGGTACTTTCCATTCATCGGCGGCAGCCTGGACCAGCATGATGCGCGCCGCCGCGCCGCCCTTGCGCACGTAGTCGTGCGAAGTGCGGATGCCGCGGCTGCCGCCGGTGCCGAAGTCACCCCAGATGCGCTTGCGCGCCACGTTCTGCCCTGGAGTCGGGTATTCGGTCGTGACCTTGGCCCAGTCGCACTCAAGTTCCTCGGCCACCATCTGCGCCAGGCCGGTGAGCGTGCCCTGGCCCATCTCCGAGCGCGCGATGCGCACGACGACGGTGTCGTCCGGGCGTATGACCACCCAGGCGTTGACCTCCGGGATCTCATCCGCCGCACTGGCGAGATCGGGGCCGCCGAAAGGAAGTTTCAGGCCGAGCGCGAAGCCACCTGTGACGGCGGCGCTGCGGATGATGAAGGAGCGGCGGGAGATATTCGCGGTCTTGATCATGGTTCTCTCCTCAGGCCTTGGCTGCGGTGTGGATCGCCGCGCGCACTTGCTGGAACGTGCCGCAGCGGCAGATGTTGGTGATCGCGGCGTCGATGTCGGCATCGGTCGGCTTGGGTTTCTTTTTCAGCAATGCCGAAACGGCCATGATCATGCCCGGCTGGCAATAGCCGCATTGAGGCACGTCGTGCTCTATCCAGGCTTTCTGCACCTTGGTCAGCATGTCTTTATCCGCCAGGCCTTCGATGGTGGTGACCTTCTTGCCCTCCACCGCGCTCACAGGCAGGATGCAGGAGCGCGTTTCCACGCCGTCGATGTGCACCGTACAGGAACCGCACTGCCCGACACCGCAGCCGTATTTCGTACCGGTCAGACCGACCTGCTCGCGGATCGCCCAGAGCAGCGGCGTTTCCGGATCGACGTCTATCTGAACTGCCTTGCCGTTGAGTGTGAAGCGCGCCATTTGATTACCTCCGTGTTTGAAATGGCCCTGCAATTTTGATATCTGACCGGTATGCGTTTGTGCATACCGCCTGCGCTGCCTGAATCCCGCGAACCCAACCAGTCGCGGTCCGAGTTTCAATCCTCGAAGCAACGCACATTACAGCAAGTGCTTTCGGTATTGCAATACCAGAATAGACAGTGCCAAGACGGGCGCCGCTGGACTGTGCTATTGGCGATGAAACTTTGTGCAACGCGGCAGAATCCGGATCGAGCCGGCAGGCAACGCCAGGCTTGCCATCCGCGGGATAAGGGGCAAGAATCGACTCCAGCGTCGCATCCGTCTTGTTATTTCTCCAAGGAGCCTCCCCATGCCGAAAACCCGCATCTACAGCCCCGCCGTCGCCGAAGCCCCGCCCGGACGCTGGTCGAACGCGATCCGCGCAGGTGACTTCCTGTTCATCTCCGGCCAGGTGTCGCGCTCCAACGACGGCGCCACGATCGAAGGCAGGGGCGAGTACGAACAGGCGAAAATCATTTTCACCAAGATCAAACACCTGATTGAAGCCGCCGGCGGCGCGATGCAGGACGCGGTGAAGATGACGAGCTACGTGGTCGATATCAAGCAGAACAAGGAAGTCTGGCGCGCGCGGCAGGAGTTCGTCAGCGGCGATTTCCCGGCGTCCACCCTGGTCGAGGTCAGTGCGCTCGGGTCGCCCGAAGTACTGGTGGAAATCGAGGTCATCGCGCATATCGGCGGCAAGTGATGCGCCGCGCCGGATTCGCCGCCGCGTTGCTCGCGGCCTTTGCGCTATGTGCACCGGGTGCGGCAGCTGCTGCAGACTTCCCGTCGCGGCCGATACGCATCGTGGTGCCCTACGCGCCCGGCGGGGCTTCGGAAACCATGGCGCGCCTCGTAGCCGACCGACTGACCGCGGCGCTGAAGCAACCGGTGATCATAGAAAACCGGCCCGGCGGCGGCACGGTCATCGGCGCCTCGGTGGTCGCGCAGGCGCCGGACGACGGCTACACCCTGTTCGTCAACGCATCCAGCTATGTCATCAACAGCCACTTGATTTCGAAGCTGCCTTACGATCCGTGGAAGGACTTCGCGCCGATCGCCCTCGCCGCCTCCAATCCGCACGTGCTGGTGACCAGCAACGCGCTGGGCACGCGCAGCCTGGCCGAGTTTCTCGCGCTCGCCAAATCCCGGGGCAAAGCCCTTTCCTATGCGTCTTTCGGCAACGGCAGCTCCGGGCACCTCGCGTTCGAACTGCTGAAGAAGACCTACGGCTTCGACATGGAACACGTGCCCTACAAGAGCACGCCGCAGGCCATGATGGACGTGATCGGCGGGCAGATTCAGGCGATGCTGACCGATACCCCGGCCGCCGTGCCGCAGGCCAAGGCGGGCAAGATGATGGTGCTCGCGATCGCCGCGGACCAGCGCAGTCCGTCGCTGCCCGAGGTGCCGACCTTTCAGGAGGCGACCGGCACGCGTTTCGTGTCGCGCTCCTGGTTCGGCTTTCTGGTGAGAAGCGGCACGCCCCCGGAAGTGCAGAAATTGCTGCAGACCGAAATCGTGCGTGCGCTGAAGTCGCCGGAAGTGAAAGACAAGCTGCACGATTTGGGCATGGAGACGATCGGCTCGACGCCGGAGGAATTTTCGGCCTTCATGAAGGCGGAGTCGGAGCGATTCGCAGACGCGATCCGGTTTTCGGGCACGAACGCGGACTAGCTACGCGGTTGCAGCACCGCGGCCGCGGTTACATTTTCTTGCAATTTCGCCGTGGACCACGGCGCGGACGAAGCGTTATGCTCAGTATCGGGGCAAACCTGTCCGGATCACGCATCTCCGCCAGGGCCCCAACCCGCATAGGCGGCGCAAATGAGACAAGTGGTTTTTCGAACCATCGCCCTCCGGTTCCTGGCGCTGCTTGCCGCGTTCGCGCTGTTGCTTGCGCAGAGCGTCGCGCAGGCGCAGCAGGCGCCCGGCTACTCGCAGCAGGAGCTGGACCGGATGCTGGCGCCGATCGCGCTCTACCCGGATGCGTTGCTGTCGCAGATCCTGATAGCGGCGAATTATCCGGGTCAGGTGATCGAAGCCGCACGATGGACCAACGACCACCCCGATCTCTCCGGCGACGATGCGATCCTCGCGGCCGAAGGCGAAGACTGGGACGCCAGCGTGATATCGCTGGTGGCATTCCCGCAGGTTCTCGAGCAGATGAGGGAGAACCTGCAATGGACGCAGTCGCTGGGCAACGCGTTTCGCGATCAGCAGGCTCAAACGATGGATACGGTGCAGGCCTTGCGGCGCAGGGCGCAGGCGGCGGGCAATCTGCGTTCGGACGATCGCGTCAGCCTGATCGAAAACGGCCCGAATCTGCAGCTGCGGCCGTACGATCCGCGGGTGATCTATATACCCTACTACGATCCGATATTAGCGTACGGCCGGTGGTGGTGGCCGAGTGCCCCGCCGATCTACCTGCGTCCTGCGCGCGTCGATTACGCCCGGCCTGCGACCACCGGCGCATTGTACTTTTGGCCGCCGGTCCGCATTTCAACCAGAGTGCCCGGCGTAGTACGCCACGTAGGCGTAAGACCGCCGGCGGTGCGCCTGGCAAATACCCTGCCCGCTCCGAGGCCGGTGCCCGCCGCCCCAACCCGGACACCGCTCGAACCTCGCCGTATCGATCATTCGTTCGACGCCCGCGTCCGGCCGATGTGGAACACGTCGACGCGGGTTGCGCCCGATGTCCGCCCGGACCCGGCGCGCACGGCGCACAGCGTGCAATACCACGCCCGTGTTGCCGTGCGACATGAAACCCACGCCGCGGCGGCGATACGGCATGAACCCGTGGTCCGTCATCAGATGGCGCCGACCGTTATGCCGCGCGCGGGATTCCATCCTCCTCCTGCGGCGACGCACACGCATACCTCCACCCGCCCGAAACCGTCCCGCTAGTGCCGGCAATGGCGCCGGCGCTGCGGCAGCGGCAATCTCCTGTTGTCATCTCGCACAAAAACAGGACAATAGGCGCCTTCGACAAAATCAGGAGGATTTTCACATGTCGGCAGGACACGGGCATGGACACGGCCCCGCTCATCACGACGAAGGCAGCAAGAGAATCGGTTTGCTCATCTCGATTCTGGCGCTGGTGCTGGCGTTCTCCGAGACCCTGGGCAAGGGCGCGCAGACCGAGGCGCTGAGCCTGAACATCGAGGCATCCAACCTGTGGACATTCTTTCAGGCGAAAACGGTGCGCCTCACCATGATGAAGACCGCGGCCGAAAACGGGGCGCTGGAACTGGCGAAGACCTCGGATCCGAAGACCAAGGAGTTGTACGACAAACAGATCGCCGGCTGGCGCAAGAACGCGGAGCGCTACGACTCAGAGCCCGAGACCAACGAGGGCCGCAAGGAACTCGCAGCGCGCGCCAAAGCCACGGAGCAGAAGCGCGACCGCGCGCTCGCCGCCTATCACAACTACGAAATCGCCTCCGGCGCGGTGCAGATCGCCATCGTGCTGGCATCGGCTTCCATCATCACCGGGCTCGCCGTCCTCGTATGGATCGCCGGCGGGCTGGGAGCGGTTGGGGTGGCGTTTTCGCTGATCGCTTTTTTCTGGCCGACCGCGGTACATCTTTTTTGAGTTGATGTGTGCGGGGCAGCAAATCATCGACCCCGCTTTGTTTTATTAACTTATTGATAAATATAAATTTGCATAGCCGGCAATAGGAGATTGCCAGCCTGTCCCAAAGGCGGTTGAGGTTGGTACTTTAAAATGTTGCAATGCAATATATTAGGGTCTATAGTCACATTCCCCATGTAACCCAGTCGAGGTTACCGTGACTGCAAACGTCCATAGCAGCATCGTTTCGAACGGCAAGTCTTCGCTCTCCATCCTTACCCTCGCCGCGCTCGGCATCGTCTACGGCGACATCGGTACCAGCCCGCTGTACGCATTCAAGGAAGCGCTCAACGGCCCGCACGGGCTGCCCTTCACCGAGGCCAACGTGCTCGCCGTGCTGTCGATGATGTTCTGGTCGATCGCCCTGATCGTATCGTTGAAATATGTGACCATCGTTCTGCGTTTCGACAACGGCGGCGAAGGCGGCATTCTGGCGCTGCTCGCGCTTGCCTCGCGCCTCACGCGTGAGCGTCCGCGGCTTGCCTGGACGGTGGCGATGCTGGGCATATTCGGCGCGTCCCTGTTCTATGGCGACGCGATCATCACGCCCGCAATCTCGGTGCTGTCCGCGGTCGAAGGTTTGTCGGTGGCGACCCCGGCCTTCGAGCGCTGGATCGTGCCGATCACCCTGGCGATCCTGCTCGGACTGTTCGCCATCCAGAGCCGCGGCACCGGCACCCTGGGCAAACCCTTCGGTCCGATCATGGTGCTGTGGTTCCTCACGCTCGCGGCACTCGGCGCGGTGTCGATTGCGCAAACGCAGGCGGTGCTCGCAGCGCTGGATCCGAGGCATGCGCTGGTTTTCGCCTGGCAGTCGCCGGGCCTCACCTTTCTCGTGCTCGGCGCCGTATTCCTCGCCCTGACCGGTGCCGAGGCGCTGTACGCCGACATGGGCCATTTCGGCGCGGCGCCCATCCGGCTGGCATGGTTCGGCCTGGTGTTTCCTTCGCTCATCATCAACTACTTCGGCCAGGGCGCGCTGGTGCTGCGCGATGCCGCCGCCGTGACGAACCCGTTCTACCTGCTGGCACCGTCCGAATGGGTGCTGCCCCTGGTGGCGCTGGCCACCGCGGCCACGGTGATTGCTTCAC
>JAPLRD010000412.1:587-1553 GCA_026399375.1 Pseudomonadota bacterium | reverse complement strand
TGTTCGACCGGGTGCTGACCTGCAATGGGGTTTCCAAGGCTTTCGCGATGACCGGATGGCGCATCGGCTATGCCGGCGGTCCGGTTCAGTTGATCCGCGCCATGGGAACCATACAGTCGCAAAGCACGACCAACCCAAGTTCGATTTCGCAAGCCGCAGCGGTGGCCGCATTATCCGGCCCTATGGACTTTCTGCAGGAGCGCAACGCCACCTTGAAGGAGCGGCGCGATCTGGCCATCGAACTTTTGTGCCGCGTGCCGGGCATTTCATGCCGCGTTCCGGAGGGCGCTTTTTACCTTTTTCCTTCGTGCAAGGGCCTGATCGGGCGACGCACACCGGGCGGGCGTGTACTGCAGTCCGACGCGGATGTGGCGACCTTCTTCTTGGAACAAGCACTGGTGGCGGTGGTGCCGGGATCGGCGTTCGGCATGTCGCCGTATTTTAGAATTTCCTTTGCAATCGCGACCGAACGCCTGCGGACCGCGTGTACTCGCATCGCCGAGGCATGCGGCAAACTTGTTTGATGCGGACCTGCAAACGCACTTGATTGGAAGGCTTGCGAACGATGGCTGATAAGGAATGGCGTATCGCGCCGATGGGAGACACGGGCCTGGTGATCGAACTCGGCCGCAGCGTCAACCCGGGCACGAACCGGACGGTGCACGCGCTGGCCGACTATCTTCGGACCCACCCGATTGCGGGGGTGATCGACATCGTGCCCGGCTTCAATACGGTCGCGATCCACTATAGACCGCAGGAAATCGCTGCCGGCGAGTTGGCGCCCTACCGTCAACTGAGCCAGGAGATCGAGGAAATTCTGCAGCGAGGCGTGGCGACGGGAGTGCGCTCGACCCGCGCCGTCGAGATTCCAGTGTGCTACGGCGGCGAATTCGGTCCGGATCTGGGGGAGGTGGCGGCGGCGTGCGGGCTGACGCCCGAACAGGTGGTGCAGTTGCACTGTGAATC
>JAPLRD010000412.1:0-551 GCA_026399375.1 Pseudomonadota bacterium | reverse complement strand
CGTCGGCGGCCTGGATTCACGCCTGATTGTGCCCCGACGATCGACCCCGCGCACCAGCGTGCCCGAAGGCAGCGTCGCGATCGCCAACGACCAGACCGCGATCTATGCGATGCAGAGTCCCGGGGGCTGGAGTTTGATCGGAGCCACGCCTCTGAAGATGTTCGATCCGGATCGGACGCCGCCTGCACGGCTTGAACCCGGGGACCGGCTGCACTTCGTGCCTATTTCTCAAGAGCAGTATCACGCGATGCGGGAGCGCAAGCCGTGAGTATTCACGTGATCAAACCGGGCGCCTTGTCGACTCTGCAGGACCTTGGCCGCTTCGGCTACCAGAGTTTAGGCGTCCCGGTCAGTGGCGCCATGGATCAATGGTCGCACCGTGTGGCCAATCTGCTGGTCGGCAACGCGCAAACGGAGGCGACTCTGGAATTTACCCTGATCGGACCGAGTCTTCTGTTCGACGATGCGCAGTTGATCGCGATCTACGGCGCCGACATGTCGCCGACCATAGACCGGCAAGCCCTGCCTCAGGGGCAGCCTGTCTTGGTGCG
>JAPLRD010000410.1 GCA_026399375.1 Pseudomonadota bacterium | reverse complement strand
CCCGGCGGTAGCTCGCCGCGGCGGCATCGCGCTGCCCCAGGTCGCGCAGCGCGTTGCCCAGGTTGTTGTGCGCGTCCGCGTAATCGGGCCTAAGCTCCAGCGCCCGGCGAAAGCTCGCCACGGCCGGCTCGGACTGGCCCAGGTCCTGCAGCGCGTTGCCCAGGTTGTAATGCGCTGGCGCGAAATCGGGTTTGAGTTCCAGCGCCCGGCGATGGCTCGCCAACGCGGCATCGATCTGCCCGAGTTCCTGCAGCGCGTTCCCTAGCGTGCTGTGCGCCTCGGCGAAGTCCGGCGCGATCTCCAAGGCGCGGCGATAAGTCGCCACGCCCTCTTCGCGCTTGCCGAGCATGCGCAGGGCGTTGCCCAGATTGATGTGGGCATCGACATACGCGAGGTCGATTTCCAGCGCCCGGCGATAGCTCGCCACAGCGGCGTCGATCTGCCCCAGTTCTTTCAGCGCGCTGCCCAGGTTGTTGTGCGCGACCGCAAAATTGGGCTGAATCTGCAAGGCCCGGCGATAACTCGCCACCGCGTCATCGAGTCGTCCGAGATCGCGCAGGGCGTTACCCAGATTGACGTGCGGCTCGGCGAAGTTGGGCTGGATCTGCAATGCCTGGCGATAGCTCGCCACCGCGGCCTCGAGTTGTCCGAGTTCCTGCAGGGCATAGCCCAAGTTGTAGTGCGGCCCGGCTTCGTTCGGCAGGAATTGCGCTGCCTTGCGCAAGGCCGGCAATGCTGCCTGCGCGCCTTTGCCCTGCATGCGCAGCGAGGCGCCCAGAATGTCCCATGCAATGCCAAAGGTCGGATAACGCGCCAACAGCGATCGCGCCTGCTTCTCCACGTCGCCGTAGCGTCCGGCTTCGAACAGGGCGATCAGCTGATTGATGTCCTTGGATTTCACGCCCTCGCCCACTTCGCCCGCCTCTCCCGATGAAGCCGCACCGCCCTCTACAACGGCAGCTTTTCGCCCATGGCTACAATGGGAATCACCTTGCTGGCATTGCTCGCCGGCGGTGCCTTTTCATCGCTTCCGGCCGGCGCCGCCTTGTTTGCCCGGCTGATCGGTATGGTGCAGCTCTTGCAGTAGGGAAGCTCGCCGATCTTTCCGCTCTCCATCTTCTGCCGATAGAAGTTCAGCCGCTCGCCGTTGTACAGCTTGAGGAAATGCTCTTTCTGCACGTTCCCGAGGTCATAGAAGCCGTTGTAATCCGCGTCGCAGAACGCCAGATCGCCGTTCGGGAAAACCAGCAGCCGGTGGTACAGGTCGGCGCAGATCGGAATTTCTTCGTGCACGTGGCCGAAGCTCTCGTTGATCTGGTTGCCCACGTCCAACTGCGAGCCCCAGTTGTGAATGTTGAAAACCAGAACCTCGTCGCCGAATTCCGGATTCAAATACTTGTCCCAATACGCCTTGTACTCGGGAAATTCATGCTGGTTGATCTCCTGCCGGATGAAGCGCACGAGTATCTTGGTCTTGCCCGAGCGGTTCCTCGCCTGAATCAGGTATTTGACGTTTCTGACCACAGACTCGAACTTGGTCCCCGGGCGGATCGCCTCGTGCGTCTCCTTCTTCATGCCGTCGATGCTGCAGATGATGGTGTCCAGGCCCGCCGCGATCAGTTCGTCCGCGCGCTTCTTCGTCAGTGCGGAACAATTGGTGGCGAAGCCGACGCCCTTGAATCCTTTTTGCTTGGCGTACCTGACCTTGCCCGCCATGGCCTTGTCCAGCAGGGGCTCGCCATTGCCGTGCAGGGTCACATATTTGATGTGCTGGTTGAACGGCGCAATACCGTCCATGATGCCCTGGAACACCGCGTCGCTCATGATCGTCGGCGGCCGTTCCCACTTGTCGATGGTGCACATGGCGCAATGCGCGTTG
>JAPLRD010000174.1 GCA_026399375.1 Pseudomonadota bacterium | reverse complement strand
CCTTCCGGGTTCCCTCGTGGACATCCGTCCGGTCAAGGACACGACGCCGTTCGAAGGCAAGACCATGGAGTTCAAGGTCATCAAGCTCGACCGCAAGCGCAACAACGTGGTGGTGTCGCGCCGCGCCGTGCTCGAGGCGAGCCAGGGAGAAGAACGTCAGAAACTGCTGCAGACCCTGTCCGAAGGCACGGTCGTCAAGGGCATCGTCAAGAACATCACCGACTATGGCGCGTTCGTCGACCTGGGCGGCATCGACGGCCTGCTGCACATCACCGATCTCGCCTGGCGCCGCGTCAAGCATCCGTCCGAGGTGCTCAATGTCGGTGACGAAGTCACGGCGAAGATCCTCAAGTTCGACCAGGAAAAGAACCGCGTGTCTCTCGGCATGAAGCAGCTCGGCGAAGATCCGCGGGTCGGCCTGTCGCGCCGCTACCCGACGACCACGCGCCTGTTCGGCAAGGTCACCAACCTCACCGACTACGGCGCGTTCGTCGAAGTCGAGCAGGGCATCGAGGGCCTGGTGCACGTGTCCGAGATGGACTGGACCAACAAGAACGTGCATCCGTCGAAAGTGGTGCAGCTCGGCGACGAGGTCGAGGTCATGATCCTCGAGATCGACGAAGAGCGCCGCCGCATTTCGCTCGGCATGAAGCAGTGCCTGCCCAATCCGTGGGGCGAATTCGCGATCAACTTCAAGAAGGGCGACCGGGTCAAGGGCCAGATCAAATCGATCACCGACTTCGGCGTGTTCATCGGCTTGCCTGGCGGCATCGACGGCCTGGTGCACCTGTCGGATCTTTCGTGGAGCGCGACCGGCGAAGAGGCCGTGCGCAACTACAAGAAGGGCGACGAGGTCGAGGCGGTGGTGCTGGCGATCGACACCGAGCGCGAGCGCATCTCTCTTGGCATCAAGCAGATGGACGGCGACCCCTTTACCAACTACATCGCCACGCACGAGAAGAACAGCGTGGTGCAGGGTTCGGTCAAGTCGGTCGACGCCAAAGGCGCGGTGATCGCGCTCGAAGGCGACGTCGAAGGCTATCTGCGCGTATCGGAAGTCTCGCGCGAACGCATCGAGGACCTCACCCACCAACTCAAGGAAGGCGACGCGGTGACGGCGATGATCATCAATATCGACCGCAAGAACCGTTCGATCAACCTCTCCGTCAAGGCCAAGGATATGGCCGAGGAGCACGATGCGATGCAGAAGTTGCAGAGCGACAGCGCCGCCAGCAGCGGCAGCACCAGCCTGGGCGCGCTGCTGAAGGCCAAGCTCGACAACAAGAACTCTCAGCAATAAAAAAGGGGCAGGGAGATGACCAAGTCCGAATTGATAGCCAGGCTGGCAGGGCGTTATCCGCAGCTGGTTGCCAAGGATGCCGAATTCGCGGTCAAGACCATACTCGACGCGATGACGTCGAGCCTGGTCAGCGGCCAGCGAATTGAAATCCGCGGTTTTGGCAGCTTCGGCCTGAACTACCGTCCGCCGCGCACCGGCAGGAATCCGAAGTCCGGCGACAAGGTTCAGGTACCGGAGAAATTCGTACCGCATTTCAAGGCCGGCAAGGAACTGCGTGAGCGCGTGGATTCGAACTAGGGCGCGAACGGAAATGGAAAGCAGGCGGCATCGTTTCGATGCCGCTTTCTGACGCGAGCCTATGCGCGCCCTCGCCTGGACTCTGCGCATCATCCTGTTCCTGGCCTTGTTCCTGCTTGCGCTGAAGAACACCGACAGCGTCAGCCTGCGCCTGTATTTCGACCAGGTATGGCAGGCGCCGCTGATCCTGGTGCTGCTGGTCTTCTTTGCCGCCGGCACCGCGATGGGCGTGCTCGCCACGCTGGCCACGGTGTTCAGGCAGAGGCGCGAAATTTCACGCCTGCAGCGGGAACTGGGCAACCGCCCCGCTGAAGCCAACCCGCTGCCTGCGGTCGTCGACGCCGACATCACGCCTCGGCCAAGGGGTTAGGCGCGGCCCATGGAATTCGAATTCTGGTGGCTGCTCGCGTTTCCGCTGTTCTTCGGACTGGGCTGGCTCGCCGCGCGCATCGACATCAAGCATCTGGTGTCCGAATCGCGCTCGCTGCCGCGTTCCTACTTCAAGGGCCTCAATTTCCTCCTCAACGAGCAGCCGGACAAGGCGATCGAGGCGTTCATCGAAGTGGTCAAGGTCGATCCGGAGACCATAGAACTGCACTTTGCGCTGGGCAGCCTGTTTCGCCGCCGCGGCGAAACCGAGCGCGCCATCCGCATGCACCAGAACCTGCTCGAGCGCGGCGACCTGGGCGAGGAGCAGCGGCTCGCCGCCCTGTTCGAACTGGGGCAGGACTATCTCAAGGCCGGCCTGCTCGACCGCGCCGAGGAAGTGTTCGTCAAGCTGCGCGACACGCCGCACCGCGGCGCGGCGCTGAAGGCGCTGCTCGACGTCTATCAGCAGGAAAAGGACTGGGAAAAGACCATAGGCGTTGCAGGAGAACTGGGCGCCGATCTGGGGCAGTCCTGGAACAAGGAAATCGCCAATTACTACTGCGAGCTTGCCGCGATCGAGATCACGCATTCGCGCACCGAGGCGGCGCGGGCGCATCTGGAGGCGGCGCTCAAGTCCAACCGCAAATGCGCGCGGGCCAATGTGCTGCTCGGGGATATCCATGCGGCCGCCGGCAATCACGAAGCGGCTATCGAGGCGTGGAAGCGCATCGAGCAGCAGAATCCGGCCTATCTCGCGCTGGTGGCGCAGCGCCTGCTGGAGAGCCACCGCGCGATCGGACGGCAGGAGGAGGGGCTGACCTTGCTGCGCGGCTATCTCGCCAACTCGCCTTCGCTCGATTTGCTCGACGTCGCGTTCCAGTCCACGCTCGAGGCGCAGGGGCCGGAGGCGGCGCACAAGCTGGTGCGTGACGAATTGCGCCGCAACCAGACCCTGCTCGGCCTGGACCGGCTGCTCGACGCCGAACTGCTGGTGGTGCGGCCGGAACGACGCAGCGACGTGCAACTGGTGAAGAACCTCGTCCACACCCACACTTTGCGTCTGGCGCGCTATCGCTGCGAGAATTGCGGCTTCAAGGCGCGCCAGTTCTACTGGCACTGCCCGGCCTGCGGCGGCTGGGAAACCTATCCGCCGCGCCGGACTGAGGAGTTCGATTCGGCCCCTTAGCGAGCGAGAATTGCCAAGCCTATGGCACTTGTCATTCCGAGGCCCGGGGGCCGAGGAATCTGTTTCTTGTGTGGTACAAAAAGCAGATTCCTCGCTTCGCTCGGAATGACATAATTGAATTTGCTTGAGATGCACCAAAGACCATTCGGAGCGTAAATTGAAAATTACCGTGGTTGGAACCGGCTACGTCGGCCTCGTGAGCGGCGCCTGCCTGGCCGAAGTGGGCAACGACGTCCTTTGCCTCGATCTGGACCAGAAGAAGATCAAGATACTGCACGACGGCGGCATCCCGATCTACGAACCCGGTCTGCAGGAGATGGTGCAGCGCAACCGCAAGGCCGGGCGCCTCTCGTTCACCACCGACATCGAACAGGCGGTCGCATTCGGCACGATACAGTTCATCGCCGTGGGTACGCCGCCCTCCGAAGACGGTTCGGCCGATCTTCAGCACGTAGTCGCCGCCGCGCGCAACATCGGCCGCCACATGCGCGATTACCGCGTCGTGGTGGACAAGTCGACCGTCCCGGTCGGCACCGCCGACAAGGTTCGCGCGGCCATCGCCGAGGAACTGAAGAAGCGCGGCATCGAAGTGGCTTTCAGCGTGGTGTCGAATCCGGAATTTCTCAAGGAAGGCGCGGCGGTGGAAGATTTCATGCGCCCCGACCGCATCGTGGTCGGCAGCGACGACGAGCGCGCCCTGACCGTCATGCGCAACCTGTACGCACCGTTCCAGCGCAATCATGAACGCGTGATCGCGATGGACGTGCGCTCGGCGGAGTTGACCAAGTACGCCGCGAACGCCATGCTGGCGACGCGCATTTCCTTCATGAACGAGATCGCAAACCTGGCCGAACGCCTGGGTGCGGACGTCGAATCCGTGCGCCGCGGCATCGGCGCCGATCCACGCATCGGCTACCATTTTCTTTACCCCGGGGTCGGCTACGGCGGGTCGTGCTTTCCCAAGGACGTGCAGGCGCTGACGCGCACCGCCGGCGAGGCAGGGATGAAACTGCTCATACTCGATGCGGTGGAAGAGGCGAACGCGCTGCAAAAGCAGGTGCTGCCGCAGAAGATCGTCAAGCGTTTCGGTGCGGACCTGACGGGTTTGAAGTTCGCGCTGTGGGGGCTGGCGTTCAAGCCCAACACCGACGACATGCGCGAGGCGCCCAGCAGGGTGCTGGTGGCGGAACTGCTCAAGCGCGGTGCGAGCGTCGTCGCCTACGACCCGGTCGCCATGCCGGAGGCGAAGCACATCTACGCCGCCGAGAACCGCGTGCAATTTGCCGATTCGCCCATGGCGGCGCTGGAAGGCGCGGACGCGCTGGCGATCGTCACCGAATGGAAGGAATTCCGCAGTCCCGATTTTCAGCGGGTGAAACAGCTCCTGCGCACGCCGGCGATATTCGACGGGCGCAATCTGTACGATCCGGCCGAAGTGAGGCAGAACGGGCTGGAGTACTATCCGATCGGTCGGCTATAGACGAACTTCCATAAACTGTCATTCCGAGGGCGGAGCCCGAGGAATCTGCTTTTTGCCTACTTCGAAAAACAGATTCCTCGCTTTGCTCGGAATGACAGAATTGGGAGATTGTGTAGGATATTCATGAGGCGAAGCGAGTGAGGAGCGACGCGTGAAAATGCTGCCGGATTTGTCCAGGGCGAAACTGCTGGTGGTCGGCGACGTGATGCTCGATCGCTACTGGTTCGGCGAGGTGAGCCGCATTTCGCCCGAGGCGCCGGTGCCGGTGGTCAGGTTTCAGCGCACCGAGGAAGTTCCCGGGGGCGCGGCGAACGTCGCGCGCAATGCGACCGCGCTTGGCGCAACGGTGACGCTCCTGTCGGTGGTCGGCGACGACGAAGCCGGCGCGCGCCTGCGCGAATTGGTCGAGGCCGAGCATGTCACGGCCTGCCTGCACAAGGACGCGAGCATTCCCACCACGGTCAAGCTGCGCGTCATCGGCCGGCAGCAGCAGCTCCTGCGCATCGATTTCGAGACCCAGCCCAGCCACGACGTGCTGGCGGACAAACTGGCCGATTTCGAGGTGCTGCTCGCCGACTGCAACGTCCTGGTGCTCTCCGATTACGGCAAGGGCGGACTGGCGCACATCGATAAAATGATCGAACTCGCGCGCGCAGCCGGCAAGACCATCCTGGTCGACCCCAAGGGCGACGACTATTCACGCTACCATGGCGCCACCATCGTCACCCCGAACCGCTCCGAAATGCGCGAAGTGGTCGGGCGCTGGAAGGACGAGCAGGACTTGAGCGTGAGGGCGCAGGCGTTGCGGCGCGAACTGGGCGCCCAGGCGCTGCTCCTGACGCGCAGCGAGGAGGGCATGAGCCTGTATCAGGACAGCGGCGTGCTGCACGAAGCCGCCAAGGCGCGCGAGGTGTTCGATGTCAGCGGCGCGGGCGATACGGTCATCGCGGCGCTGGCGGCGATGCTGGGCAGCGGCGCCACGCTGGCGCAGGCGATGCACGTGGCCAACTGCGCCGCCGGGATAGTGGTCGGAAAGTTGGGCACCGCCGTGGCGCAGCGCGAAGAATTGCAGACTGCGCTTGCGCAGGATTGAGAGGAACCCATGTACTACGTCGTCACCGGCGCCGCCGGATTCATCGGATCCAACCTGGTCAGGGCGCTGAACGAGCGCGGCGAGACCGACATCATCGCGGTGGACAATCTCACCCGCGCGGACAAGTTCCTGAATCTCGCCGGCTGCGAGATCGCCGATTACATCGACAAGCGCGATTTCGTGGTGCAACTCACCGACGGCGACTTCGACGACGCGATCGAGGCGGTGTTGCATCAGGGCGCGTGCTCCGACACGATGGAGACGGACGGGCGCTACATGATGGAGAACAACTACCGCTACTCGCTGGCGCTGCTCGACTACTGCCAGGAGGAGGACGTGCCGTTTCTGTACGCCTCGTCCGCGGCGGTCTACGGCGGCGGCCCGGTGTTTCGGGAGTCGCGCGAATTCGAGGCGCCCCTCAACGTCTACGGCTATTCCAAGTTCCTGTTCGACCAGGTGGTGCGGCGCCGCTTTCCCGCGGCTGAAAGCCAGATCGCGGGCTTTCGCTATTTCAACGTGTACGGCCGGAACGAAGCGCACAAGGGGCGCATGGCCTCGGTCGCTTTTCATTGTTTCAACCAGTTCCAGTCGGAAAAACGGGTCAAGCTGTTCCAGGGCTGGGACGGTTATGCGGACGGCCAGCAGCTGCGCGACTTTGTTTCGGTCGAGGACGTGGTCGCGGTGAATCTGCATTTTCTGGAGCGACCCGATCTGTCCGGAATATTCAACCTGGGCACCGGCCGCTGCCAGAGCTTCAACGAGGTCGCGGTGGCCACCATCAACACCTGCCTCAAGGCCGGGGGCCAGCCGGCGCTGACGCTGGAGGAGATGCGCGCGAAAGGCATGATCGAATACATTCCGTTCCCGGATGCGTTGAAGGGCAAGTACCAGAGCCATACCGAAGCCGATATTTCCAGGCTCCGCGGCGCCGGCTACGAGAATGCGCTGCTGACGGTGGAAGAAGGCGTGTCGCGCTATTGCGAGCACCTCCTCAAGCAGGGCAGATGAAGCGCCATACGCCCGGCATCGAGGATACGGTAGGCAATACGCCGCTGGTGCGCCTGAAGCGCATACCGGGCGCGGCCAACGACAAGCGCGGCAACGTCATCCTGGCGAAGCTGGAGGGCAACAATCCCGCGGGTTCGGTCAAGGACAGGCCGGCGCTCTCCATGGTCGTGCGCGCCGAGCGGCGCGGGACGATCAAGCCCGGCGACACGCTGATCGAAGCCACCAGCGGCAACACCGGCATCGCGCTCGCCATGGCGGCGGCGATGCGCGGCTATCACATGGTGCTCGTCATGCCCGAGCACCTGTCGGTGGAACGGCGCCAGACCATGCGCGCTTTCGGCGCGGAAATCATCCTCACGCCGAAGGCGGGAGGCATGGAAAGCGCGCGCGACCTGGCGGAACAGATGCGCGACCAGGGCAAGGGCGTGATCCTCGACCAGTTCGCCAATCCGGACAATCCGCTCGCGCACTACGAAACCACCGGCCCGGAAATCTGGCGCGATACCGCCGGCAAGCTCACCCATTTCGTCTCCAGCATGGGCACCACCGGGACCATCATGGGCGTGTCTCGCTACCTGAAGGAACAGAACCCGAAAATCCGCATCGTCGGCTGCGAGCCGACAGAAGGCTCGCAAATTCCCGGCATACGCAAGTGGCCGAAGGCCTACCAGCCGCGCATCTACGATCCGGCGCTCGTCGACCGCATCGAACCGGTGAGCCAGGGCGAAGCCGAGGACATGACGCGAAGGATGGCGCGCGAGGAGGGCATATTCGCCGGCATTTCTTCCGGCGGTGCCCTGTGCGCGGCGCTGCGCGTCGCCGCCGAAGTGAAGAAGGCCCGGATCGTTTGCATCGTCTGCGACCGCGGCGACCGCTATCTGTCGACCGGTGTCTTCCCCGATTAGCGACGAATGACGCCGATACTCGCATTCGACATCGAAACCGCGCCGGACTGCGACGGCCTGCGGCGCCTGCTCGACCTCGACCCGGGTCTTTCCGACAAGGACGTGGCCGAGATCGCCTTCCAGCGGCGCCGTACCGCCTCCAATCACGATTTCCTGCAGTTGCACCTGCACCGGGTGATCGCCATCGCCTGCGCGCTGCGCGAGGGCGAGTCGGTGCGCGTCTGGTCGCTGGGGACGCCGGAGGACAGTGAAGCCGAATTGATCCGCCGTTTTTTCGACGGCGTCGAGAAATACACGCCCCAGCTCGTTTCCTGGAACGGCGGCGGGTTCGACCTGCCGGTGCTGCATTACCGCAGTCTCGTTCACGGGATTTCCGCGCCGCGCTACTGGGACCAGGGAGAGGACGAGCGCGACTTCAAGTGGAACAACTACATCAGCCGCTATCACGCGCGCCATCTCGATTTGATGGACCTCCTGGCGCTGTATCAGCCGCGCAACAATGTGCCGCTGGACGAAATGGCCAAACTGGTCGGCTTCCCGGGCAAGCTCGGCATGGATGGCTCGCAGGTATGGGGCGCCTATCAGGGCGGCAAGCTGCGCGAAATCCGCAGCTACTGCGAGACCGACGCGGCCAACACCTATCTCATGTACCTGCGCTTTCAGTTGCTGCGCGGCGTGTTCGACGCCGCGCAGTACCAGCGCGAGGTCGAACTCCTGCGTGGGACGCTCGCCAAGTCCTCCGAAGCGCACTGGCGCGAATTTCTCGAAGCCTGGAAATAAACACATGACGGTATTGATCGAATCGCTGGATCGCGAGGGGCGCGGCATCGCGCGCGTCGAAGGCAAGGCGATATTCATCGACGGCTGCCTGCCGGGCGAGCGGGTGTCCTATACCCCCTACAAGAAAAAAGCCAAGTACGAAATGGCCTCGGCGACCGAGATCCACGAGGCGAGCGGTGCGCGCGTGATTCCGCGCTGCCCGCATTTCGGCGTCTGCGGCGGTTGCAGCATGCAGCATCTTGAGGCGCATTCTCAGGTGGCGGTGAAGCAGCGCGTGCTCGAAGACAATCTGTGGCACATCGGCAAAGTCCGGCCGGAGGTGGTGCTGCGCCCGATTTACGGCCACCCCTGGGGCTACCGCCACCGGGCGCGCATGTCGGCGCGGATGGTGCTGAAGAAAGGCGGCGCGCTGGTCGGCTTTCATGAGCGCAAGAGCACCTTCGTCGCCGACATGACGAGCTGCGAAGTACTGCCGCGTCCGATATCGGACATGATCGTTCCGCTGCGCCGGCTGATCGAGGGATTGTCGGCGCCCACGCGCCTGCCGCAAATCGAACTCGCGGTCGGCGAAGCAGTCACCGTGCTGGTGCTGAGGATACTGGATCCGCTGAGCCCGCAGGATGAAGACCTGCTGCGGACTTTCGCCGCGCAGCACGGCATCCAGTTCTGGCTGCAGACCAAGGGGCCGGATACGGCGCAGCCGTTCTTCCCCCTGGATGCGCCACCGCTTTTTTATTCGCTGCCCGAATTCGGGGTGCAGGTATTCTTCCGCCCGACCGATTTCACCCAGGTAAATCATGCGGTCAATCGCATCCTGGTCCGGCACGCCATGAATCTGCTCGACCCGCGTCCGGGCGAGCGCATCGCGGATCTCTTCTGCGGTCTGGGCAATTTCAGCCTGCCGATCGCGAGCCGCGGCGCCGAAGTATTGGGCGTGGAAGGCAACGCCGGACTGGTGCGGCAGGCCGAAGACAACGCGCGCCGGAACGGGCTGGGCGCGAATGCGCGCTTCGAGGTTGCCAACCTGTTCGATGCGACTAGCTGCGCCGCCTTCGGTCGCAACGACAGCGGCGCCGGCGGTGGTTTCGACAAACTGCTCATCGATCCGCCGCGCGACGGCGCGGTCGAAGTGGTGAAGGCGCTGGAGGCGGACGGGCCGCGGCGCATCGTCTACGTTTCGTGCGATCCGGCGACGCTCGCGCGCGACGCCGAGGTGCTGGTGCATGTCAAAGGCTACCGCCTGGCTGCTGCCGGCGTGATCAACATGTTCCCGCACACTTCGCACGTGGAGTCGATCGCATTGTTCGAACGGTGACGATTCGCGGTGGTGGCAGCGTCGCCCCAGCCGCCGTCAGTGCATCATCGGCGAACGATAGGCCCGGGGGCGCCCAAAATAAGAAAGGGCGGCCGAAGCCGCCCTTCCCTGCAACGCGATAAGTTCGACTAGTCGCTGCTGCCGCCGATCCCCAGCAGTTGCAGCAGGCTGGAGAACAGGTTGTAGATCGATATGTACAGGCTCAGGGTGGCCGTGATGTAATTGGTTTCGCCGCCGCGCACTATGGTGTTAACCTGCCACAGGATCATGAGCGAGGAGAACAGCACGAAAGCGCCGATCAGCACCAGGTACAGCACCGGGCTCGCCATGAACGCGTTGGCCACGACCGCGAGCATGATGACAACGGCGCCCACGGCGAGGAAATTGCCCATGCCGCTGAAGTCGCGCTTGGTGCTGGAGGCGATGCTCGCCATGACGAAGAACACCGCCGCCGTGCCGCCTGCGGCCATCATCACCAGTTCGGTCCCGTTCTTGAAGCCAAGTACGCGGTGCAGCAGGGGGCCGAGCAGCAGGCCCATGAACATGGTGAAGCCCAGCAGCAGCACCACGCCGAGCGCGCTTTCCTTGTTACGCTCGATGGCGTAGATCCAGCCGTAGAAGATACCCAGCATGGCAACGAGGGACAGTATCGGGCTGGTGCGCATGAAGCTCAGATCGATGTTGGTGCCGATGGCGGCGCCAATCACGGTCGGTATCAGGCTGAGCGCGAGCAGCATATAGGTGTTGCGCAGCACCTTGTGCTGCTGCGCCGCAAAGTCCTGCGTTGCACCGGAAGTGTCCGCCGAAATTGTTCTGAGTTCAGGTTGCATAGTGTTCCTCCACGTTGATTCGGTACGCCGTTAGACTAGGTCAAAAGCGGAAAAGTTGCAACAGTCCCTGCAAAAGGCCAGGCAGGTTAAATATCTATCAGCAAAAGGCATTTTGGGGCAGTTTGGCGCAATTCAAGGCCTCTGCCGATGCGAATTGTCTGTCGCAGGTTGTGGCCGGGCGCTGAGCCCTTATCCATGCCGACTTCAGGGGAATCGTTGCGGTTTAGTGCGCGTCTGCGCACAGAATCCAGCCCGCACCCGCGGTAGCAGCGTGCGCTGCCTGCCGACCTTTCGCCCGCGCGCGGCGCCGTGGCTTGAAGGGTTCGGCGAACGTCCATTTCACCTCTGAAATTGGCCCAACCGTCCGCAATGTGGCGGGTGGTAAAATGCGGCCTTGCCGATCAATCGGATTGAGGTCTTGGACGGTTGGCCGAGTGGCTGAAGGCACCGGTCTTGACAACATGCGGGCGCAGGCTGCATGTTGCGGCGTGGGCTAACCTTTAGGTTATGCCGCAGCCAAAGCCGGCAGGCGGAGTTTGCAACGGAAGGTTGGCCGAGCGGTTGAAGGCACCGGTCTTGAAAACCGGCAGGGGCGCAAGTCTCTCGTGAGTTCGAGTCTCACACCTTCCGCCAGAAGCCTTTATCCATGCGGTTCCCGGAGGCATGGTCGCCGCCGATGCACTATCCGCCCGGAATTCAGTCTGCTATTGTGACCGGTCGATTCATTGAACGAAGCCGCCGGTATCTTGACGATTGCCGGGTGGTGCGATGAGCATGGGAAGCCATGGATAGTGAAAGGCAGGTCACGGTGTTGTTCGCCGATGTGAGCGAGAGCACCAAACTGTACGAATCCGAGGGCGACAAGGCCGCCGTGGAGGCGATCGCGCGCTGCATCGAGCAGATGAGTCAGTCGGTGGAATCCTCGGGCGGGCGCGTAGTGAAGACCATAGGCGACGAAGTCATGGCCGTGTTTCCGACCCCCGATGCGGCGGCCTGCGCCGCCGGCAACATGCAGTACGCGATCGACGCGCTGCCCTTGGCGGGCTCGACCAAGCTCGGCATCCGCATCGGCTTCCATTTCGGAACCGTGATCCAGACTGGGAATGACGTTTTCGGCGATACCGTGAACCTTGCGGCGCGGCTCGCCGAGCAGGCGGGCAGAAACCAGATCATCCTCTCGCGTGACACATCGGACCGGCTGGGCCCGGTATTTCGCAATTTCAAGCGGCCCCTGTACGAGATACACCTCAAGGGCAAGGCCGAGGAAATTGAACTGTGCGAACTCATCTGGCGCCACGCCGACGACGTGACCATGACGCTCGCCAGCCGCGCCGGCCCCAAGCCCGCGCCGCTGCTGCTGCGCCTGAAGTATCGTGACCAGGAAATCGTGCGCAGGCGCGACAACGACATGGTCACCATGGGGCGCTCAGGGGAGTGCAGCCTCGTCATCGCCAACGACCGCGCCTCGCGCAAGCACTGCACCATCGAGCGGCGCCAGGACAATTTCGTCCTGGCCGACCAGAGCACCAACGGTACGTATGTCACCGCCGAGGGCGGCACCGAGATGCTGCTGCGACGCGAGGAATACCGGCTAGGCAAGCACGGCTGGATCAGTTTCGGGCAGCCGCGGGCGGAGGCGGAGGACTCCGTGGAATATTTCTGCAGTTGAGGATGTGAGCGCCACTGGTTGCGCTTGCCGGCCGCATCACCACAGCCACGCCGCTCCGCGCACGCACCTGCGGCAGCCAAAGTTTCGGCACGCTCGCGTAAAGGCGGTCCATGTTGGAAAGCCCGCCGCCGAGCACGATGGCGTCCGGGTCCAGAATATTGATGACCTGCGCGAGCGCGCGGGCCAGTCTTCCCTCATAGCGGCGCAGCGTGGTTTCGCAAGCGGCATCGCCGGCCGCGGCGCCTGCGGCAATCTCGTCCGGATCCAATGTCTTTCCGCTCGTTTCGGCGTGATCACGCCTCATGCCCGGGCCTGAGAGGAAAGTCTCGACGCAGCCTCTTCGGCCGCAGTAGCATTCCGGCCAATCGGATTCGTCGCCCGGAAGGCGATTGTGGCCCCACTCTCCGGCGATCGCGTTCGCGCCCGCCAGCGCCTTGCCGTTCACGACTATGCCGCCGCCGACACCGGTGCCCAGGATTACGCCGAACACCACCGGGGCACCAGCCGCGGCACCGTCGGTGGCTTCGGAGAGGGCAAAGCAGTTGGCGTCGTTGGCGAGCCTCACCTCGCGCTGCAGCAACCGTTCCAGGTCGTGTCGCAGAGGCCGGCCGATGAGCCAGGTCGAATTGGCGTTCTTGATAAGACCGGTGGCGAGCGATTCCGCGCCGGGGATGCCCATGCCGACCGAGCCGCGCTGCCCCAGTTGATTTTCCGCTTCCTGCACCAGCCGCGCCACGGCGCTCAGCGTGCCCGTGTAGTCTTCGCGCGGCGTAGGCACGCGGCGGCGCAGCAGTTCCGTGCTGTCGTCGGCCAGAGCGACGATCTCTATCTTTGTGCCGCCCAAGTCGATGCCTAGCCGCACGCCGATTACCGGTCAGGGACGCGCAGGCTGCTTGCCGCAGGCGACTTTGCGCAGATAATCGAGTACGCCCCCGGAGGGCGGCGGCTCCCATGCCTGGGGATGCCAATCGCCTTCGACCATGACGCCGCCGCCCATGCTGCGGGAGTGCGACAGGAACGTAAGCTTTCTTGCGCGCTCGTCCTTGCAGTCGTACTCATACTGCAGTTTTTCCGACAGGAAGCGTTTGCCTGAGGCTTTGAACTGAGGCGCATTGAAGTCCACCAGGTGCCACATCTTGACCTTGTCCGCCGTTCTGACCAGGCTGGCGGGATCGACATACGTGCTGCTTTGATCGTTGCCGCCGACGGCGACCCACTCGGCCGCGGCGCTGCCGCTGGCGAAAACAATAAGCAGCGTCAGAAGCGCGTTGCGCATTGCGCCGCCGAGCCTGCAATCGTTGTCAAATGGTGCCCCGCCTGCGCCCTTCGAATGCCATCCATGTCCGATCCTGAAACAGTGCACGCCAACCCGCCGGCTTTGAACCGCCCGCCAAATTGATGATGGCAGGCTTCGCGCGCTTAGTCCATCGGCGCCAAAAGCATATGCCGGCCCGTTGATTGGGCTGGCTTTGCCATGAATGCAGGAAGTATCATAAAGGGGCAAATGATCAAACGATCGGGGAAGCCGAAATGACAAGCGGGACTGAAGGGGAGGGGCAGGATCCGCCCGTGAATCCGGGCAGTGAATACGCGTTGCCGGCGATCAACTACGCGCTCGTGCTGGACGATGACGAGGGCGTGTTGTCGACGGCTGTCCGGCTTGCCACGCGTGCCGGCTATTTTTCGATCGGCACGGACTCCATCGGCAAGTTCATCGAGCAGTACAAGAAGGGCCGGCCGACCTTCCTGGTCCTCGACGTCATTCTCGGCAATCAGGATGTATTGTCGGTGGTCGATTTTCTGGCGCAGGAAAAATGCCAGGCGCCCATCGTGTTCATGAGCGGCTTCGATCACCGCGTGCTCAACGCCGTTCAAACGGCGGCGCGTGACCGGGGGCTGCAGGTCGTGGGCACCGTGGAAAAAGGCGAGGGTTTGGGCAGGCTCACGCACATTCTGACCACTTACCACATCGGACCCACGCCGGGATAGGGGGTGCATCCCCTTTTTTTGTAATAGACTCGAAACAGCGCTACCACAGTCGAGGAAGAACATTCATGGCCACACGCGCGGAACTCGAAGCCACCCTCGAAAAGGCGGAGGCCGACTGGCGCAAGGCGGTTGAAGAACTGGGCAAGGCGCAGGCCTCCCAGGCAAAGGCAAGTGCGGATTGGGACAAGGTTGTCTCCGAGCGGCGCAAGGCCGACACGGACCGGCGCAAGCCCGGCGCGGTGTTCAACAACGCGTTTCCAGACCGGCGCAAACCGAACACCGACCGGCGCAGCGCAAGCGCAGAAGTCGAGGCGCTTTCCAGGGCCGTCGCCGAGCGGCACAAGTCTTACGTCGACCGGAACGCGGCCGAGGAGGCGTGGGCGGCGGCCCAGGCCAAGTTGAAGTCGGCCGCCGCAAAGCGCAACGCGGCGATCATGGCCCTCAAGGAACTGGATTAGGCGGAGAGCATGCCGCAATGGCACTGATCACTTGGAACGACAACCTCAGCGTCAACGTCGAGGAGATCGACAGTCAGCACAAGAAGCTCGTTGCGCTGATCAACGAATTGAATGACGCGATGAGCGTGGGAAAGGGAAAAGAGATTCTGGGGAAGATCCTGAATGATCTGCTCACCTATACCAAGACGCATTTCAGGACCGAAGAGAAATATTTCGCCCGATTCGCATACCCGGACACCTTCAACCACAGACGAGAGCACGTGATCTTCACCAAGAAGGTCGCGGGCTTCAAGGAAGGGTTTGAAAACGGGAGCGCGCCTTTGACCGTCGAAGTCCTGAGCTTCCTCAGCGACTGGATAAAGAAGCACATCATGGTAACCGACAAGAAATACATCCAGTTCTTTAGCGAGAACGGATTGAAGTAGGCCCGCCCGCTAAACCAGGCCGGCAGCAACAGCGACGCGCCACAGGCCGCGCGCGGCGGCGTCGCCAGGCACGGCATGCGCGCGCACCCCGGCGATTTCCAGCGCGGCGCCGTATCGCTCGCACAGCCCGGGTTCGCCGATCAGTCCTATTTCGGTAGCCGCGGGCGATCGAGAAAGCGCGTCGCGAATTTCCGCGCCCAGCAGCAGCCCGGAGAGATAGTCGGCCAATCCTTCCGCCGGCAATTCGCCGAACAGACCCAGCGTGCGCGCGCTGAAGAGCTTGCGCGAAAGGTCCGCTCCAGTACTCAATCCATAGCCGACGCCGCGTGCAAACGCCGCCGCATCGGACCGGGTGGCGGCCGGCATCAGCCGGCCGAGGATGCTGTGTCCGCACAACACCGCGTAGAGTTCGCCCGTCATGTAAGTGGTGAAATCCAGCAGGGTTTCGCTTCTGCTGCGCGCCCATTTGCTGTGCGTGCCGGGCAGCACCCAGAGCGCGTCGTCGCGCGTGCCGATGGCGCCCAGCAGTTGCGTCTCCTCGCCGCGCATGACGTCGGGCACGCCCTGGGCATCGCGGCAACTCAGTCCGGGAACGATGTGGATGCGCGCGCCGTCGCTGGCTTCCAGGCTGGCGAGGCTTGCTGCGATCTGTGCAGGTGTCGCCGGGCAGGGGACGTATGGCGCTTCCAGCCAGCCCTGGCGGCTGCCTATCATGCCGCTCGCCAGTACCGGCAAGGGCCCGTAATCGCGCTGCCAGCTTTCGCACACCCGCACATAAGTTGCGTCGAAGCCGCCGTCGGCGACCTTGAGTATGCCGAACGCGCCGCTCGCCTGCGCCAGGCAGGCGCCGTTTTCCCCCAGCAGATACGCGCGCAGGGAACTCGTACCCCAGTCGAGGGCGATGAGTTGCGGAGCAGCGGGCAAGGTTCCTGGCATCGGTATGGATGTTGTGTTGTGACTTGAGGGGAGTATATTTGAGCGCGACCCGGTTCGACAATGACGCCGGATTGCCGCTCCGCGGTGTCGCCTGCTCCGTGATGACGGACGAACTCGAAAACGACTAAGAGGCCATTTCAGAATTACCGAAATGGCCTCTGATTTAGGGGAGCACGAGGGGATGTATCCCTTCGTTTTGAAATAAATTCCAAGAAAAGGGAGAATCATGACACAGCCGCTTCTTTTCACGCCGCTACGGCTGCGCGAACTCGGTCTCAAGAACCGTGTGGTGGTCGCACCCATGCACAATTATTCCGGAGTAAAGGGCTTCGCAACAGACTGGCACCTCATGAACGCGGGGCGCTACGCGGCCGGCGGCGCCGGTCTGGTGATTCTCGAATCGACCAAGATCGAGCGGCGGGGCTGCGGCACGGTCGGCGATCTGGGCATCTGGGACGATGCCTTCGTGCCGCAGCTCGCGCGCA
>JAPLRD010000264.1 GCA_026399375.1 Pseudomonadota bacterium | reverse complement strand
GGTTGAGCTGCTTGCCAAAGCCCTGCACGTTGACCAGGGGCGATCGGAGATCGTGCGACACCGTGTAGACGATCGTCTCGAGCTCCTTGTTTTTCTCCGCCAGGTCGGCGGCGATTTGCTGCAGTTCGGCCTCGTAGGCCTTGCGCCGGGTGATGTCCGTCCGGATCGCCACGTACTGCAGCGGTTTTCCGGCCCCATCCACGAACGGGTAGATGGTCGTTTCGACCCAGTAGAGCGTGCCGTCTTTGGCCCGATTTTTGATTTCGCCGTGCCAGACTTTCCCGTGGCCGATCGCACCCCAGAGCTCCCGGAAGAACTCCTTCGCGTGGTGCCCCGAATTGATGATGCGATGGTCCTGACCGAGCAATTCCTCGCGCGAATAGCCGTACTTGTCGATCGCCGCCTGGTTGACCGCGATGAAATTCATCGTCGCCGTGTCCACTGCGAATACCGGCATCGGATTGCCGTCAAACAGCGCGCGGTAGCGCTCGTCGCTGCTGCGCAGCAGGTCCTCCAGCCGCCTGGGTTCGGTCACGTCCTTCATCATCGCCACCAGGCATTGCGCGTCCTGCAGGGTGACGACCCGGCCGGATATTTCCAGCATCAAATTCTCGCCCCTGCTGTTGCGGAACGCGATCGGAAGGTTTTCGGCGCTGCCCTGCGTGCGCAGCTGCCGCACCAGTTCTTCGCGCTGCGCCGGGTCCGTGTAGATCACAAGATCGGCCAGGGTGCGCCCGATAACCGCGTCGCGCTCGTAACCGTAGAGGCGCAACGCGGCGTCGTTGACCTCCAGTATTTTGCCGTCGGCGACGCTGGTGACGCTGATGCCTATCGGGCTGGCGTGAAAGATCGCCGACAAGCGGTTCTCGCGCTGGGCGACTTCAACGGCAAGTTTGTCAGCATCCTTCAGACGGTCCTGATAAGAGCGCACGAACGAAGTGATCAGGACCACCGAAAAAACGAATATGAAACTGAAGACAATCAAGCGCATCAACGGCGGGGTATGGGGCGGTACGGGCAGGAAATCAAAAGACTCGGCCAGGACGAAACCCAGCGTCGCCGCGACCGCAAGCGCTGCCATTACAGCCGCCGCTCGTGTGCCGATCAACCAGCCGAGAAGCAAGATCAGGTGCGGGTAGACGATGATGGCCATTGCGCGCACGCCGCCATTGAAGAACGCGATGCCGGTCACTGCCACCCATGATCCGAACGCCAGCAGATGGACGGCGACCGTGACTCTGCCGCTCGACAGAAGAAGCCATGCGACACCCGCAACCAGTGACAGCGACGCCGGCCCGAAAGTGCGCGTCACCTGATCCGGCGTAAGGACAAGAATGGCCGCCACAAAGGAGACAGAGCCCGCCAGCACGAATCCTATCGTGTACTTCAGGGCCGCAAGGACGGCGTCCGGGTAATTCGGACGGTCGATTCTGAAAATGGATTCCATGGCTGCATTCCAGGAATTGGCCGAAGCGACGCTGCCCGCCGCGTCCGCACGGTCAACCTTAAACCATACGCAAGATGACGGCAATAGAACGATCGGACAGCGATCGGACAGATCGGACAGGCCGCGAACGTGGCGGTCAGTTCCGGCTGCTCAAGCCACCTCCAGGGAAAATCGCGAGGTGCGAGCGCCCGGGAAACACCCTGGTTTGCCAGTCACGGCATCTGAAGCGGGCGCGCCGGGGCACAGGAAAAAGCAAAAAGCCCGGCCCCCAAAAAAAGGAGCCGGGCTAATTTGGTGGGACGGAGAGGTTTCGAACCTCCGACCCCCGCCGTGTGAAGGCGATGCTCTACCACTGAGCTACCGTCCCGCGGGGCGAATTATATCAAGAGTTCCGGGGTTTTCATGCAGCTCCGTATTTTCTTCCGCACTTATATCAGCATTCTTCATGACAAATGGGATAGCAGGGATAATCCAGTAAAATGTCGGCTTTCCTACGTTGGCCTCCCATGATCCGCACCAGATTCGCCCCCAGCCCCACCGGTTATCTTCACGTCGGCGGCGCGCGCACCGCACTTTTTTCATGGGCGTACGCGCGCAAGCACGGCGGAAAATTCGTGCTGCGCATCGAAGACACCGACCTGGAGCGCTCGACCGAAACGTCGGTGAACGCCATCATAGAAGGCATGAAATGGCTGCAGCTCGACTGGGACGAAGGGCCGTTCTTCCAGATGCAGCGCCTCGCGCGCTACCGCGAAGTGGCGGAACAGCTGCTGCGAGCGGACAGGGCGTACTGGTGCTATGCCAGCAAGGACGAACTGGAGCAGATGCGCGAGCAGATGCGCGCACGCGGCGTGAAACCCCGCTATGACGGCCGCTGGCGGCCCGAGAACGCGAAACACGCCGGCCTCACGCCTCCGGCGGGCATCAAACCGGTACTGAGGTTTCGCAATCCGGACGAGGGCGCTGTCACATTCATCGACTTGGTAAAGGGCCCCATCACCGTCGCCAACGCCGAAATCGACGACCTGGTGATCCTTCGCGCCGACGGCGTGCCCACCTACAATTTCGGCGTCGTGGTGGACGACCTGGACATGAACATCACGCACGTCATCCGCGGTGACGACCACGTCAACAACACGCCTGCCGCAGTTCGCGCACGCGCCCATGATCCTTGGCGGGGACGGGGAGCGCCTGTCGAAGCGGCACGGAGCGGTCTCGGTCATGCAATATCCGGAGGACGGCTTCCTGCCGGAGGCGCTGTTCAACTATCTGGCGCGCCTGGGCTGGAGCCACGGCGATGCGGAGAAATTCTCGCGCGAACAATTCGTCGAGTGGTTCGACCTCGCGCACGTGAGCAAGTCGACCGCTCAGTTCGACGCGGCCAAACTGGCCTGGCTCAACCACGAATACATCAAGGAGGCCGATCCTGCGCGCCTGGCCGAACTGGTGGCACCGCGCATCGAACGCGACGGCGGCAAACTCGCCGGCGGACCGGCGCTGGTCGAGGCGGTGAAGCTGTTCAAGGATCGCGCCACTTCGATCGATCACATGGCCGAATCGGCGATGATGTTCTATAGGCGCATCGAACCGGCGAGCGCGCTCGTCGCCGAGCACCTGACGCCGGAGGTCATGCCGGCCGTGCGCGAACTGGCGGCGAGCCTCGCGCGGGTCGAGTGGCAGCGGGCGAAGTTGAACGAGGCGGTGAAGGCGGTGGTCGCGAAATCCGGACTGAAAATGCCGAAAATTGCCATGCCTCTGCGCGTCATGCTGGTGGGGCAGACGCAGACGCCTTCGATCGACGCCGTGCTGGAACTGCTGGGCCGGGATGCGGTGCTGGCGAGGCTGCAACCCTATCTCGCGGAAAGCTAATCCGGCTTTACATGGGACGGCGCGTAACGGTATAATTCGCGCCTTTCGTGGGGGTATAGCTCAGCTGGGAGAGCGCTTGCATGGCATGCAAGAGGTCAGCGGTTCGATCCCGCTTACCTCCACCAAAC
>JAPLRD010000456.1 GCA_026399375.1 Pseudomonadota bacterium | reverse complement strand
CGAAAATATGGCTGACGAAGTTTTCGCCGGAATCAACGACAAAGGCCTTGCCGACGGTATCGGCAGGCAAAACTTTGACGCTATAGGGCTGAATCCGGCGCCACAACAAGCTGCCCAGCGCCTCCAGCCGGACCAGTCCGCTGCCGAAGCCGGCGAGATACAAGCCCAGGCTGATCAAAACCAGGTTGGCGAACACGTAGAGCAGCAACTGCATGGGCAATATCTGCTCGAAAAACAGCCCTACACCGCCTATCGCACCCATGATGGCGCCGGCGACTGCGTAGCTCGCGATACGCCCCGCGCTGTAGGTCAGATGCAGGCTCCATGCGCGACGCCGGCCCGGTATCTGCACGGTGAGCGCGCCGACGATGCCCCCGCACATGCCGACGCAGTGGACGCCGCCCAGCAACCCGATCAGGAAGGCGGCCGCGAACTGGGCCTCCATCGCTTCGCCCTAGATGACTTTGGAATAGCTCGCGCGCCGGCTGGCCTGGCGCAGGTATTTGTCGAACACCATGCAGAGTATGCGCACCAGCAGTCGGCCGCTGGGCGTGACGACGATCCAGTCTCCATCTATTTCCACCAGCCCGTCCTTGGCGTAGGAACGCAGTTCCTCGAGTTCCACGGCGAAATAGCTCTTGAAATCGATCAGGTGAGCAATACCTATGGCTTCCATCGACAATTCGAAGTGGCAAGAGAGCGCCTGGATCACGGCGCGCCGCACCAGATCGTCGGCCGTGACTTCGATGCCGCGCATCACGGGCAGCAGATCGTTGTCGAGCCGGTCGTAATACTCTTCCAGGGTGCGCACGTTCTGGCAATAGGTCGGACCGATCTTTCCAATTGCGGAGACGCCCAGTCCTATGAGATCGCAGTCGCCGTAGGTCGAATAACCCTGAAAATTGCGGTACAAGCGCCCCTGGCGCTGCGCCACCGCAAGGTCGTCGTCCGGCTTGGAAAAATGGTCCATGCCGATGTAGATGTAGCCCGCGGCGAGCAGCGTTTCGATCGCGCTGATCATCAGCTGCAGCTTGACCTCTGGCTGCGGCATGTCGGCATCCAGAATGCGCCGCTGCGGCTTGAACACCGCCGGCAGGTGGGCGTAGTTGTACAGCGCAATGCGGTCAGGGGAACACTTGATCACCTGCGCGAGGGTTTCGCCGAATCCGGCCAGCGTCTGCTTGGGCAGGCCGTAGATCAGATCGGTATTGACCGACTTGAAGCCGTGCTTGCGCGCCGCCTCGATCACTTCGATGGTTTCTTCTACGCTCTGGATGCGGTTGATCGCGCGCTGGACCTCGGGATTGAAGTCCTGCACGCCGACGCTGATGCGGTTCATGCCCAGTTCGCCCAGCAGGGCGACTTTCTGTTCGCCGACTTTGCGCGGATCGACCTCGATCGAGTGCTCGCCGTTGGGATCAAGATCGAATCCCTCGCGGATCATCTGCATCAGCTCGGTAAGCTCACCCTCGCTGAGAAAGGTCGGCGTGCCCCCGCCCCAGTG
>JAPLRD010000343.1 GCA_026399375.1 Pseudomonadota bacterium | reverse complement strand
CTGCCCGCTGCCGCGATCGAAAAAATCCGTGCGCTGCCGGGTGTGGTGGCGCTGACCCGAGCGATCTATTTCTGGGAACTGGCGCCAGACCACTACCAGTCGGTGCTCGGCATCGAAGCGGGGGAGAGCGGACTGGATGGTCTGAACACCAGGATGACGGATGGCAACCCCCTGGCGGCCGGTGATCGCGCTGCGCTATTGGACAGCGACTTCGCCGCGAAGAACAGCCTGCGTCCTGGGGCGAGCATCAAGGTGGGCGAGGCGGAATTCCCAGTGGCCGGCATCGTCGATGCGGCGCGCGGCGGCAAGGTGCTGCGGGCCGACGTCTACTTGCCGTTGGCCGCAGCTCAGGCGCTGGCCGTCACCGCGCCCATGGTGCAGGTGCTCTACCCATTCGGTGCGCAGGACGCCAACCTGCTGCTGCTGAAGGTCGATCGCCGCCGCATGGAAACGGTAGTCGGCGAAACGGGAAAAATACTTGGCAAGAAAGGCGTCGTTTCCAGCGAGTTGTCGTTCCGCGAGACCTTGGAGAACGTTCTGTTCCTCTCCGAGACCATGGGCCTCGTTCTGGCGGGCGTAGTCGGCGCGTTTGCCGTCGCCTTCGTACTGCGCGCCACCAGTTCCGGCGTCAACGAGCGCCGCCGCGACATGGCCGTGCTGCGGGCCGTCGGCTGGCCTTGGCGCCGCGTGTGTGGGCAGATCATCATCGAGAACACTGTCCTCGCGCTGGCCGGCACCGCTGTCGGACTCGTTCTGGCACTTGCCATCGCAACCGTAGTCGGTGGCATCGAGGTGACCATGGAATTTCCCTGGGATCTCAGTTCCACACCCCATTTTCTGCCCGAGGCCACTCTCGATCGTCACCAGACCGTTACCGCACCTTTGGAATTGCCGTGGCAATTACTGCTGGCTGCCGGCGCAGGCGGTATCCTGACAGGTTTCCTTGCAGCCGTGGTGTCGCTTTTTTCGCCGCCCCCGCAACCTTGGCCACTGCTACGTTCCGAGTAAAAGGTATCGAACCATGACCGACATCGCCGTCCGTATCGACAACGTCAAGAAGCGCTACGGCGCTGTGGAGATATTGCGCGGCGTGAGCCTCGATGTTTCCACCGCCGGTTTCACCGCAGTCACAGGAAAATCCGGTTCGGGCAAGAGTACCCTGCTGGGCTTGATCTCCGGCCTCGAACAGCCGGACCACGGACGGGTGCTGGTGTTGGGTACCGACATCTCCGGGCTGCCCGACGAGGAGCTTGCTGAATTGCGCCGGCGTGCCATCGGCATCGTGTTTCAAGGTTTCAACCTGATCCCCTCGCTTTCTGCCCTAGAGAACGTGCTGCTGCCCACCGCCTTTGTCGACAAGGCCGCGGCTGCGAGCTGCCGGCGGCGCGGCATGGAACTGTTGGTCCAGGTAGGACTGAGCGACCGCATGCACCATCGTCCGGCGGCCCTGAGCGGTGGCGAGCAACAGCGAGTGGCCATCGCCCGCGCCTTGATCAACGAACCGGCGATGTTGCTGGCCGATGAGCCGACTGGAAATCTGGATGAGGCCACCGGCGCTGCAGTGCTAGACCTGCTGCTGGGTCTTGGTAAGGATGTGGGCACGACGCTGCTGATGGTGACCCACGACCGCGACATCGCCGCCAAGGCCGATGTGATCATTGAAATTAAAGACGGGAGAATCGAAGCATGAATCTGTTCAAAACGCTGATGATGGCTGCGGCCATTGCTACTGCTACCCCTGCCCAAGCAGCGCCGCTGACGGTGGAGATTGTCTCCATGGCCCACTACCCGGTGCAGAATGCGGTGAAGCCCATTCGTGACATGCTCGGCAAATACGGCACGCGCATCCGCGTTGTTGACCTGGATGTGGATGCGGCGGACGGCTTGAAGCGGCTCAAATCCGCTGGCCTGAAAGGACACATCCCTCTGGTGATCTTCGTTGACGGCAAATATCGGTACCAGCGTGCCAACGGTACCGCCGTCGAGTTCATTAACTTCCCCGCCGCAGCCGGTAATCCGATGGGTTTGAACGGTACTTGGAGCGCGGCCGACGTCGAAGCCGTGATCCAAAAGCAATTGAAGT